>CAXDOZ010000024.1:0-26416 GCA_963991145.1 uncultured Chitinophagales bacterium
CTTCATCTAATAATTCTTGCATTAAGGCATCTAATTCATCGTCGCTGAGTGCCATTGCAAGGCTTTCATCGTCAAATTCATAGATGTTGTCCTCTACATAAGTGAGTGCTACCTCAGTACTTATATCTTCAAAGTTGATAGAGGTTTCGGCAAGCCCAGGGTCTGAGGAATTACTGTTCCAGAACCACAAAGCTGCAATCAGGACTGCCATCAGGCCGTAGGCCAAAGATAGCTTTGGCTGGAAAAGGCGACTTAACCATGAAGGCATGCCTTGTGCCTTTTTCTCGGGTTCAGAAATTTTGGAAAGCATCTCTCTCCTCTGGCGAGAAAAGAAGCCATAAGGAATATCCTCCAGCAAAGGCTTATCGGCTTTTGCCAGCAGAGGAGATAGTTCCTCCAGTTCTTTTGTTCTTGTTCTGTCGCGTTCCATTATTCGGTCTTTTGATGCTTATAAAATCAAAAGGTTTAATTGGTCCTTATGTATAATTCGATCTTCTTTACCGCATGGTGATATGAAGCTTTAAGTGCCCCCACAGAGGTCTCAAGAACTTCGGAAATCTCTTCATACTTGAGCTCCTCGTAATAGCGCAATAGGAAGACCGCCTTTTGCTTGCCGGGTAGAAGATCAATTGCTTCCTTTAGTTTCCTCTCTATCGTTTCGGCATCAGGGCCTTCGTCATTTCTGATCTGCTCAAGTTGGAAGTTGGTCTCCTCTTCATTATCGTTTTGCATGATTCTGGAGGGATTCCTTTGTTGCTTGCGCAGATGGCTTAAAGCCTCGTTAGTCGCGATTCGATACATCCAGGTGTAGATTGCGCTGTCACCTCTATAGCGATGAAGTCCTTTCCAGATCTTCACAAATGTGTTCTGTAGCACATCATCAGCATCTTCATGCACATTTACGATTCTGCGCACATGCCAATACAGCCTCTCCTGATATCGATCTATCAATAGGGCGAAATGGCGATCCGCATTGGATCCCGTTTGAATTCTTTGAATGAGTTCCTGATCAGTCATGCTGCCGCATGTAGAAAGATCAGGCTTTTTTGCGAGCGATGACTTTTTCTGCAGCTTCGATCACATTGGAGGTGTCGAGACCGTATTTTTTCATCAGTTGATCCGGAGTTCCAGATTCACCAAACTTGTCTTTTACTCCAACAAATTCGATTGGTGCTGGAAATTCAGCGCCTAAAGTCTGAGCAATAGCACTTCCTAATCCTCCCAATACCTGATGTTCCTCTGCTACAACAGCACAACCTGTCTTTCTTACAGAATCTATGATGGCATTTCTGTCCAAAGGTTTAATGGTATGGATATTAATCACCTCTGGATTAAATCCTTTTTCCTGCAGAGCGATACCAGCTTCAACAGCTTTCCAAACCAGGTGGCCTGTGCAGAAGATCGAAACATCATTCCCTTCCTGAAGAGTCAGGGCTTTTCCGATCTCGAATTTTAGATTCTCAGGTGTGAAGTTCACCACCTTAGGTCTTCCGAACCTTAGGTAAACCGGTCCTTCCATTGCTGCAACTGCTTTTGTTGCCGCTTTTGTTTGGTTGAAATCACAAGGATTGATAACTGTAAAACCTGGAAGCATTTGCATCAATCCGATGTCTTCAAGAATTTGGTGGGTAGCACCATCTTCTCCCAAAGTGATCCCGGCATGAGATGCAGCGATCTTTACATTCTTACCTGAATAGGCGATTGATTGACGAACCTGATCATAAACTCTACCGGTTGCAAAGTTTGCAAAGGTGGTAGCGAAAGGGATGAAGCCTCCAATTGTTAGTCCGGCTGCCATTCCCATCATATTTGCCTCAGCTACTCCAGCCTGGAAGAAGCGATCGGGGTTTTCATTGGCAAAGTCATTAAGCTTGAGTGAGCCGGTAAGGTCGGCACAGAGGGCAACAACACGAGGATTTTCTCTTCCCAGTTCCGTCATGGCTACACCGAAGCCGGAACGTGTGTCTTTTTTCCCCTGGTCAGTTAGGGATTGGAGCATCTTTACAGGTTTAGTGAAATATTCTCACCCGACTTCACCTCAAACTCTTTATCAATCGTTGAGTGCATGTCGGCTGAAAACTTCGGTCGATAAATCAATCGATAATTTCCAGGCTGTAAAGCTATTGTTTCCCTGCGTGTTTGATCGTTGAGCGTATAGATTTTTATCAACTCATTTTCTTCATACATAAATATCCCGCCGTAGGCGTCGATACTCTTGACAACAGTGGCTATTCCGGGTTGAGGGATCTTTATGGAAGTGGTCTTGCTCTGGCTGACTTTTACACCGGTTACCAGGATTCTAGGAAGGGTTAAGATCACAACTTCATACTTGCCATTCAGAAATTTCTGCTCCTCGTTTGCATCCTGGACGTTGATATACTCAAAGCCTTCCTTGGTGCGAATCAGGCATTTCATCTTATCAATTGCTCCTGGGAGCGTGCTGGTCTCATCAATCTCAACCTTGATCGAACCTCTTCCTGCATCTACATCGATCACATTATGGCTGTTTGGCACCAGCGTGATATCCTCGACATAAATTGGAGGAATAGTATGGATCTCTAATTCGTAATCTACTGCCGGGTCAATGGAGATCGTATCTGGCGCTCCGCGATAGTTGATGGTGTGGTAAAAATTGTAAACCGGAAGTCCGCTGTGCTTGTCGTAGAAAGTCATGTTTACATCACTCTCACTCGGCATGCCATATGCATCATTCAGGTTCACCTGAACCGTCGTATTTGAAAGCACGCGATTCACGATCACATTAAGCGTTTCCTCAAACTCAATTGCATCATCGGCATTACTCACTGAACCAATACAAGAGAAAGCATCTACGGCAAATTGAGGGATATCCAGACCGATCACGAATGGCGAAAGAACGATCCCCTGCTCCTTTAACTTAAGGGCAACTTTACATGGATCGCCATCACAACTTTCCTCACCATCGGTGATCAAAATGATCACGTTTCTACCTGGAGTTTCAGGGAAGTCTTTTGCAGTTCTTTCAAGTGAATAAGCGATAGGAGTAATTCCATTAGGCTTTATCAGGCTTAGTCGATTCTTCATTGTAGCCGCTTTGTTGGGCCCAATATTCACCTCGAGCTTGGAGTCTGTGCAGTCATTATGCATGGCCGGACTCAAATGTCCGTAGACCCTCATTCCCATTTCTACATTGGGAAGGTCATTCAGGTCTTTGGCTATCTGATTCATTACCCTGACTGCAGTCTTCCATTTGGTCTCAGATCCCCAATCGCGATACATACTCGAAGAGGCATCGAGGACAAAAAGAATCCTGGTAGTCTGCTCCGAGTAGTTTGCAGATTGCGCTGAAACTACCATCGGCGCAGCCAAAAAGAAAAGGATGATATGTCTAAGTATGCCTTTCATTTAATAGAATTTCACCGAAACCCTTTTACCCGATTCAACAATGAAATAATTCTCTTTTGTTAGGTCGGCCTTTTGCTTTGCAGCCGGACGAAAGACTGCACAATACTCACCTGGCTGAAGCTCAAATGTCTCCACCTCTTTTGTTTGGGAAACCTCTAGAACACGGCTAAGCTTTCCATCCACTACTTTGAATATTCCAAGAATTCCCTCCTCAGGCAGAATTGCTGTTACATCGCCTGGCTGGGGTATTAGAACTTCCAGTTCCTCATCTGCGGGAATGTATTCCATCTTATAGATCTCGATTGGAGTGGTCAATGCTATCACATCATAATCCCCGATCAGGTATTTATGCTTTTGATCCAGATCCTGCACATAAAGAATGTTTCCATCATAAGCTTCTGAGACCAGAGTCTGGTGACCTCCGGTTTCGCTCTTATCCAGATTGGTGTAAAGTAATCCCATCGGTACGTCTGCGGCAATGATGTTGTGCTTTCCTGGCGCCAGTTCGATCTCCCTTTTGTATACAGGTGGATCTGTGTGAACTTTCAGGTCGTATTTACCTACCGGATCAAGTCTCAAAGTATCGGGCTTTCCTGCTGGTGTTAAAGCGTGTACGAAGTTGTAAAGAACTTCACCGGAGTAATGATCCAATAAGCTGAATTCGATATTGGTAACAACCGGCTTTCCCGCTCTGTCGAGCAGATTTACCTGAGCAGTTGTACTGTTGATCGCCTGAGAAACCACCACATTCAGTACATTCTCAAATGCTGCTTCATTCTTGGTGTCGTAATAAGTCCCTACACAATCAAAGGTCTTTTGATCCTCAACAGCGATGTTTAGCCCAACTATAAATGGACGCAGAGCAATTCGCTTTTCTGCTAGCAGTCGGGACGATGCGCAGGGATCACCTTCACAATTCTCCTTTCCATCAGTGATCAGAATGATCGCATTGGTTATATCTGAATCGGTCTCTGGAAAATCTTCTGCTGAGAGATACAATGAATATGCAATTGGCGTGTGACCCTGAGGATTTATTGATGCGAGCTTCGCTCGGATCTCATCACTATTACCTTTTTCAAAAGGGATCTCCAATTTGGAGTCTTTACAATCTTCATAGGAGCGAGGGGATTGATGTCCGAAGATCCGAACCGCGAATTCTACATTTGCCGATTCTTCTTCTAAACTATCTACCAGATTGTAAAGGAGCTCTTTCGCAAGTTCAAATTTGGAAGTGCCATTCCACTCTTCACGCATCGAACCGGAGCCATCGAGAAGAAAAAGTATCCTCGTGGTCTCAGGTTGAAACTCCATTACTTTTTGGGCTTGCAGCCCGATGGAGCTTAGGATCAATATGGCAAATAGGCTCAGCCTGCGCATAAGAAGCAAGATAGGTGCAAGGATTGTTCCATCTTATGAAACGAGATATCAATTACCGACTTGCGATCTGGGAGCGTCTTGTTCTTAGAACAATGCTGGTTTAATGGAGTATTGGGATATTGTGGTATTTGGATAGTTAACTATTTAACCGAAAATAGATGTCTCGCACAATCTGCGCTATCCCATTATCCGAATACCATAATACCACACTAAAATTTAGCTATGCTAAATTTTAATAGTCTCCATACGTCTCCTCAAGCTGAGAGAGCGCGGACTCAAGCTGCTCGTCACTTGGAGCGATACCATGCCACTTGTAGCTTCCTTCCATGAAGTCAACGCCGTAACCCATTTTAGTGTGCATGATGATGAATACAGGTTTTCCTTTTCCGGTTCTGGATTTTGCTTCGACTAAAGCATTATAAATTGACTCGATGTCATTGCCCTGCGCTTCCATAACATCCCAGCCGAAGGCTGAGATCTTGGCTTTAAGATCTCCAAGGCTCAATACATCTTCCATCTCACCATCAATCTGAGCGTTATTGTAATCGATCGTGCTTATCAGATTATCTACCTTATTATGTGCAGCAAACATCAAGGCTTCCCAGATCTGACCTTCCTGGAACTCACCATCACCGTGAAGAGTGTAAACCAGATGATCATCTCCGTTAAGTTTCTTTGCTAGAGCAGCACCTACAGCTACTGATAGTCCCTGACCAAGTGATCCACTCGACATGCGAATTCCAGGTAATCCTTCATGCGTTGTTGGATGGCCCTGAAGTCTGGAATCAATATGGCGAAAGGTAGCAAGCTCTTCTACAGGAAAGAATCCTTCTCTTGCTAATGTGCTGTACCAAACCGGAGAAATATGGCCATTTGAGAGGAAGAACAGATCCTCATCTTTTCCATCCATGCTAAATGGCTGCTTATAGTCCATAATCTCAGAATACAGGGCGACAAAGTAATCGGTACAGCCTAAGGAACCACCCGGATGTCCCGAAGAACATTGATGAACCATACGTACAATATCTCTTCTAACCTGGGAAGCTTTCTTCTGTAATTCTGCAAAATCTGGCATGGGTGGAATTTTGCCTCAAAAATAGCTCTATTCAAGGTGCCTGCAACAATGACTTCTACTCCCTTGTTGAAAATTTATCGAGGGCGAAAATTCGTACCTTTGCACAGCTTAAAATTAGTGGAATGGAGCAGGTTCAAGCCTATATACCCAAGAACAAAGTCCGCATCGTTACAGCGGCTTCTCTATTCGATGGCCACGATGCTGCCATCAATATCATGCGCCGAATTATTCAGGCGACTGGTTGTGAGGTAATTCATCTCGGTCACGATCGAAGTGCACAGGAAGTAGTAGATACTGCTATTCAGGAAGATGCACAGGCGATCGCAATGACATCCTACCAGGGTGGTCATGTCGAGTATTTCAAATACATGTACGATCTGCTTAAAGAAAAAGGAGCAGGACATATAAAGATCTTCGGTGGTGGAGGAGGAGTAATTCTACCCGAGGAGATCAAAGAGTTAATGGATTACGGGATCACCCGAATCTATTCACCGGATGATGGAAGAGAACTAGGTCTTCAGGGAATGATCAATGACATGGTAAAGACCAGTGATTTCCCAGTTGGAACTAATCTGAACGGAGAGATCAAACAACTCAATAAAAAGGATGAGAAGTCTATTGCCAGATTGATCTCGGCAGCCGAGAACTTCCCCGATGAGAATAAAGATGATCTGGACTCAATTGCGAAGGAAGCTTCTGCCATTAAAACTCCAATTCTAGGAATCACCGGAACAGGAGGAGCAGGAAAGTCATCTTTAGTTGATGAGTTGGTTCGCCGCTACCTTTTAGATTTTCCTGAAAAGACCATTGGTATTCTTTCGGTGGATCCATCAAAAAGAAAAACTGGCGGTGCTCTCCTCGGAGACAGAATCCGCATGAATAGTATCCGCAATGACCGTGTGTATATGCGTTCGCTTGCCACTCGACAGTCAAATCTCGCTCTTTCGAAACATATTGGGAATGCACTTGAAATACTCAAGGCTGCAGAGTTTGATCTGATCATTCTTGAGACATCGGGAATTGGCCAATCGGATACAGAGATCCTCGAGCACAGTGATGTGAGTCTATATGTAATGACTCCAGAATTTGGAGCTGCTACTCAGCTTGAGAAGATCGACATGCTTGATTTCGCTGATGTAGTTGCAATAAACAAGTTTGATAAGCGCGGCTCACAGGATGCGCTTCGCGATGTGCGCAAGCAATACCAAAGGAATCATAAGCTCTTTTCAACCTCTGTAGATGAGATGCCTGTTCATGGGACAATTGCATCTCAGTTCAATGATCCTGGAACAAATACACTTTACAAAGCACTCATTCACACTATTAATATGAAGACTGAGGCGGATTTCGAAAGCAAATTTGCCGCCTCTGATGAGATGAGTGAGAAGATCTTCATCATCCCGCCTAAGCGGGTAAGATACCTTTCAGAGATTTCCGAGAATAACCGCTCTTACGATCAATGGGTGGAGAAGCAGGCGATGATCGCTGAAGAGCTTTACCAGCTAACTGGTGCAAGAGAGTCTATCGCTTCCAGCGAGATGGATGACAAAGACCGGTTGGTTAAAGATCTCGATGAGCGCATAGAGAACCGCAAGTTGGAGATCGATCCAAAAGTTTGGAAGACCATTCAGGATTGGGAAGGAAAGAAAAGCCGCTACGCGGCCGATGAGTACGTATACGAAGTGCGTGGGAAGGAGATCAAAGTTAAGACTACGACTGAGTCACTCTCACATACACACATTCCAAAAGTTAGCTTACCTCGATATAGCTCATGGGGAGATATCGTAAGATGGAGCTATCAGGAAAATGTACCGGGCGAGTTCCCTTACACTTCAGGATTATTTCCTTTCAAAAGACAGGGTGAGGATCCAACTAGAATGTTTGCCGGAGAAGGCGGTCCTGAGAGGACAAACAAGCGTTTCCACTACGTGAGTTTAGCTATGCCGGCAAAGAGATTGTCGACAGCCTTTGATTCAGTAACTCTTTACGGAAGAGATCCAGATTACCGTCCTGATATCTATGGAAAGATTGGTAATGCTGGGGTAAGTGTTTGCTGTTTGGATGACGCCAAAAAGCTCTATTCTGGATTTGACCTTTGTGATCCAAAGACTTCGGTTTCAATGACTATCAATGGTCCTGCGCCGATGCTGCTTGGATTCTTCATGAATGCTGCAATTGATCAGCAATGTGAGAAATACATCAGAGAGAATGGATTGGAGAAAGAAGTTGAGCAAAAGATCGAGGCCATTTATAAAGAGAAAGGAGTCGATCGTCCGAGATACTACGCTGAAATTCCAGAAGGAAACGATGGACTTGGCTTGATGCTATTGGGTGTGACAGGTGATCAGGTTCTACCTGCGGATGTTTACGCCAAGATCAAGGCAGCTACTCTTACAATGGTTAGAGGAACCGTTCAGGCGGATATCCTCAAAGAGGATCAGGCTCAGAACACTTGTATTTTCTCTACTGAATTTGCTCTTCGATTAATGGGTGATGTTCAGGAGTACTTCATTGAGAAGCAGGTTCGAAACTTCTACTCGGTTTCTATCTCAGGTTATCACATTGCTGAGGCTGGCGCAAATCCAATTACTCAATTGGCATTTACCCTGGCGAATGGTTTCACTTATGTAGAGTACTATCTCAGCCGTGGAATGGATATCAATAAGTTTGGTCCAAACCTGAGCTTCTTCTTTAGTAATGGTATCGATCCGGAATATGCGGTTATTGGCCGTGTTGCGCGACGCATCTGGGCTAAAGCCCTAAAAGAAAAGTACGGAGCTAATGCACGTGCTCAAATGTTGAAGTATCACATTCAAACTTCTGGTCGCTCATTGCACGCTCAGGAAATCGACTTCAACGATATCAGAACTACCCTTCAGGCGCTATATGCGATCTATGATAATTGTAATTCGCTTCACACAAATGCATATGATGAGGCGATCACCACTCCAACTGAAGAATCGGTAAGGCGAGCCATGGCCATTCAGTTGATTATCAACCGTGAGTTGGGATTGGCGAAGAATGAGAATCCACTTCAGGGTTCCTTCATTATTGAGGAATTAACTGATTTGGTTGAAGAGGCAGTGCTAAGTGAATTTGATAAGATCACTGAAAGAGGTGGAGTTCTTGGAGCGATGGAGACCATGTACCAAAGATCTCAGATCCAGGAAGAATCTCTGTACTACGAGACTTTGAAGCATACAGGGGAATTCCCGATCATCGGAGTGAATACATTCCTAAGTTCTAAAGGATCTCCAACGGTTGTGCCAGGAGAGGTTATCAGAGCTACAACAGAGGAAAAGGAGAATCAAATACAGACATTGAATAACCTGCACGAAGCTAATGCGGAAAAGGGGAATGCGGTGCTTAAAGAAGTGCAACGGGCAGCATTTGAAAATAAGAATGTCTTCGAACAAATAATGGAGGCAAGTAAATATTGCTCATTGGGACAGATCACAGATGCCCTCTTTGAGGTAGGTGGTCAGTACCGCAGAAACATGTAATATGGAAAAACAGGAAGGTTGCGGAGGATTCATCCTCCGGATGGCTTTATCAGCCGCAGCAATTATCATAACCGGGATGCTCTTACCGGGCGTTGAGGTTACCAGCTATGGGACAGCAATCATTGTAGCCCTTGTTCTGGCATTTTTGAATTCAATGGTAAAACCTATTCTGGTCTTCCTAACACTACCATCCACACTGGTGACATTTGGGCTTTTCCTCATCGTGATCAACACTGCTATAATCCTTTTGGCAGATTGGTTTGTAGATGGCTTTAACATCGATGGATTCTGGTGGGCACTGCTCTTTAGTGTAATTCTTTCTTTTATCAGCAGCTTCTTTTATCGTCAGGCTGGGTTAAGAGAAGATGGATAGAACATCAAGAAAATTTGATTCCTCGGGAACAAAATCTCTGGGAAATCACTTTAAATATCGGCAACGCAACCCCAGGTGCGCCTTTCTGTCTGTAATACGGCAGCAGATGCCATACAGATAGCAGATATTTGCCAACCGATTGCCCAACTTAAAAAAACCAATGAAGTACTTTGCCAGCGCAGCAATTGTATTGCTAACAACAGTATTCACCTTTGCCCAACATCAACATAGTGATGACCATTGTGCCACAATGGATGTTCTTCACGACGTTCAAGCTGCCGACCCTGCGGAGTATGCAGCTATACAGGCAGCAGAAAGACAAGTTCAGGATTTTATCGCCAACGGTGGTGTGATAAATAATGGTAGAGTTGTAATAACTATTCCAACAGTAGTTCATGTAGTTCACGAAGGTGAGGCGATTGGGACAGGTCGTAATCTTTCCGATGCGGTAGTCCAAAATCAGATTGATATTCTTAATGAGGATTTCAGAAAACTCAATGCAGATATTATTGATGTTGTTCCTTCTTTTCAGGGAATTGCAGCGGATGTTGAAATACAATTTTGCCTTGCGACGAAAGATGAACAGGGAAATCCAACAAATGGAATCATTCGCCATGAGATCTTAGGTGCTCCGTGGTCCTCAAACCAATTCAACCAAACAGTTAAACCGCAAACAAACTGGGACAGAGATCAATATCTGAATTTCTGGATCTGTGAACTATCTGGAACTCTATTAGGATATGCGACTTTCCCTGGTGGAAATGCATCAAGAGACGGAATTGTAGTTGGACATGAGTATATCGGACGTCCTCCATTCAATATCTATACAAACAATTACAATAGAGGAAGAACTGCTACTCATGAGATCGGACACTGGTTAGGTCTTCGTCATATTTGGGGAGATGGTGACTGTTCTCAGGATGATGGTATCTCTGATACTCCAAATCAGGATGGTTCAAATGGTGGTTGTAGCACCACAAGAACTACTTGTGGTTCGCTTGATAACACACAGAATTATATGGATTACTCTTTTGACCGTTGCCTTTTGATGTTTACTGAAGGCCAAAAGCAGGTAATGCAAGCTACTCTTAACTCTTCTCGTGTATCAATACTAAGCAGCCTTGGATGTGATAACACTCCTGTGATCACGCATAGCGGAAGAGTTGTAGATGCTACTACCGGACTTGGCGTAGCTCAGGGGAAAGCTTTATTTGATGGAGGGAACTTCCTTTATGAAGTGACTGGTGACAACAATGGAGAGTTTACCATTCAAAATTTCCGTGAAGGCACCTATGATGTTTATGGAGGTAAGTGGTCATACCAGACTAATCAGAAATCTACCAACACATTTATCCAAACAGGAGACTTTAGCATTATTCCAATTACCTACGGTGAATATTATGATGATTTCATAATGGATTATGGATGGACAGTTAGCGGCACAGCCGGAACTGGTGTTTGGGAAAGAGACTTCCCAGATGAAACTACATTTAACAGTATTCCTTCAAACCCTGGAGTTGATGTAAGTACAGACTATATAGGTATGGCCTATGTTACCGGAAACGGTGGCGGCGGGGCTGGTGATGATGATGTAGACAACGGAATCACAACTCTAGAGAGTCCGATTTTTGATGCCAGCATCTTCGCAGACCCAAAGATCTCGTTCTATGCCTGGTTCTTCAACGATGGAGGAAATGGCGCGCCTGTAGATGACGACCTGGTTATCACTATTTCAAATGGTGCGACATCATTTACACTTACAACGATAAATTCAAATATTCCAAACTCTAACAGCTGGACCTTCTACGAATTCAATATTCGAGATTATATGCTTCCAACCAATACTATGCAAGTGGTATTTGAGACCTCAGACCTGGTCAATGGTCACATTGTGGAGGCTGGAGTAGATGTATTCAGAGTTTGGGAAGGATTGTCAAACAGTATTGAGGATCCAATTGAAGAGCTTGGGATGAATGTTTTCCCGAATCCAAGTACTGGTCAGTTTACGGTGAGTCTTGACAATCCGGCAAACCGTCCATTAACTTACAGTGTCTTTAATACCTTAGGTCAGGCTGTTGAATTTGGCGAGTGGCCCGAAGGATTAACAGATCAACTAAATATCGACCTAAGCGCTCAGGGTGCTGGAGTATATATCATCCGCCTGGAAGGCGAAGGATACCAAGACAGCCAGCGCGTAATGGTTCGATAGACCCCCATCGGTAATAGACTACACTTTATTTCTGCTGTTGGCAACATCGGATTTAAAGCAGCGTAGGGATATTCGTTAATTACGAATTTTATTACCATGAGGAACAGAGTCTTCCTTCTTGTTTTTTCCTTTTGTTTATTGGCTCTTACGAGCCGATCACAGGACATCAATGTCGGTGCCCAGATAGGTAGTAATGCTTCCTTTATCCAGGTTAATGAGGAGTTCACTCTCGATGGTGCAAAGTATAGCTTGAGGAATGAGAATGGGAATCTCGGTTTTAAGGGAGGCTTCTTTCTCGAGGTCAGAATCGGTAAGGTGGTAGTCCAACCCGAGTTCCTATTTACTCAAACCCGTTCAACACTTAGTTTTCAGGGACCGGATCGAAGAGATCAGGCTGAGATCAGAATTAACAATCTCGAGATTCCATTCATGGCTGGATACCAGGTGTTGAAGTTCATGAGACTCTATGGCGGATTCACAGTAAGCTATCCTATCACAGTAGAGCAGGTGGTGAATCAGAGCATCATCGCTCCTGTTAGTCCATATTATTTAGATCATTCCTTTCGATACAGTGTTGGGGTAGGATTCGATTATGAGCGATTGCGCTTAGACTTTAGATATGGTTCTGATATCGGTTCTGCCAATGGATCAGTCCTTATCAATAATGAGTTCTATCCTTATGACTATCGCAGTCACAAGATCTCAGTGCAGTTAGGTTTGAGGATCTTCCAATACCAATCAAAAGAGACCGATAACGAGAAGCAGTAATCCAAACTGCATAATGATCATCAGAATAAAGGTCTTCCAGAAATTGAAACCCTCTCTTTTATAGTGGAGCGCAGTTAGGAGGGCGATTATCAGGATAATGATGACTGCGATGTACTTCATCGCGCGAATGTATCAGCTTAATCTAATATCTGGGGCAGAAAAGTACTGGTTTTACTTCAGGTAATGCTCTTGGGTGACCAATGTAAACTAGTGTTAACTCAAGGCCTCCAAGAGCTCTTGGGGCTTCTTGAAGGTTGGATACTGTTGCATCATAACTTACTCCTATTCTCAAGTCAGCTAGTTGAACTGCTGCATAAGGAATAACTGCATCCATTCCTAGATCATCATTGATTCCATAAAGTCTTGTATATGCACCAATGTGAACCTCACTATCGTTTCCGAATTTGAAAGCAACGCCAAGTCCCGTATTCAGCTCATTAGTATTTTGTTGTCGCATATAAAGAACTGAAGGCAGGATGTCAACCTTTTTTAGTTCTATATCAAGTCCACCCTGAGCCATATAGCGGTAGCTTATTTCTAGTTCATCCCCTGAAGCAAAGCTTGCTTTTGGCTTCATGAGATGAAACATCGCACCACCCACATATAGCATCAGTTTCTTTGCTACTTTTCCATGGTAGAATAAGCCAGTACTTAGATCAAAGTAACCAATACGCTCATCCACGATATTTTCTCCTGTTGGCAAATTCCCGTTGAACTGATTGTTTGCATTGAATTGGTTATAGAACTGAAGATTGGATTGATCTAACCTGCGATTGGTGTAATCTGCCTGAACTCCGAGGGAAAGCATATGCTTCCCATTTTTGTCCAAAGCCTTATGGTAAGCTCCAAGGATCCCAATAGTAGTTGTGTTTAAACCTCCATTCCCAGCTCTGTCATGAAACATATTCATACCCACTCCAAATGCATTCTTCTTTTGGGGGATACTAAAGTCAATTGATGCCCCGTATGTGGCAAATGGAGTACTTCCAAAATTCCCAACCTGAAACCACTGGTTACGATAAACTGCGTTTAAACGGTAAAGACCATCAAATCTGCCCGTAAGGGCTGGGTTAGTAAATAAAGGGGAATTATAAAACTGAGAGAAATGAACGTCCTGAGCATTGCTATAGCTTAATCCCAAGAGCGAAATGAAAATTAGTGTGTAGAGCTTTTTCATGGTTTTAGTTTTAGGATTTTACCAAAGCAATAGAAGGTTTCCAGTTTCAGCTTCAAACTCAAATCCATCAACTCGATTGACTTTTATCAGGTATATGTAGTTTCCTGAAGGCTGTAGTTCTCCTTTATAGGTTCCATCCCATTTTTGTAGTCCCAGAGCCGGACCATCGAAGATCATTTGCCCCCAACGGTTAAACACCCTAAAAGTCTCAATCTCATATTCGTTTCTTCGATCTACTATTTCAAAGAAATCGTTATCGCCATCTCCATTCGGAGTGAAGACATTAGGTATCCCATAATTTGGTGAAGGAACATGACCAGGCACATAAACTAAAATTGTGGTATCGCAGCCATTAGCATCCTCAATCAGCACAGAGTATTCACCAACAATTAGATTTTCAAACTCCGGACTAACTTGAGTAGTAATTCCATTATCAATCGAGTACATGATCTGAGGAGTTCCACCCGAAGTGTTCAGAGAAAATCCTCCATCATCTCCATATAGATAGTAAACAGAATCAATTGAGTTGATGGAGCTTACAATTGGAGCCGGTTGATTTACAATTCTATTCTCCTCTGCGGCGCAGTTATTTGCATCTTTTACAGTTATGGTGTAAGATCCGGCCGGCAGGTTTTGGAAATCTCCATTGGATTGAAATTGGCCACCATTGATAGAATATAAATATGGAGGTTTATTTCCTGTAGCTGAGACAGATAAAGTTCCAGTCGTTCCACCGTTGCAAAGAACATCCTGAGCAGTCACCTGAAAGGCAAATGGTGGATTTTGAGCAACTGGATAATTTCCCTGAACTCTGCATCCATTATCATCAATGATTGTGATTGTGTATATATCTGCTTCCAGGTTATCGAAGAAGCCAGTTGATTGGAAACTTCCATTGTTTAGAGAGTACTGAAAAGGAGAAGTTCCTCCAGTGGCCTGAACAGTAAGGCTACCATCAGAGTCACCATAACAAGTAACTGAATCGACCTGAGACAGATTAGAACCAAGCGGCATTGGTTCAAGTATCTCTGCCCATGCTGTATCCTCACAGCCATTCTGGTCAATCGCCTTTAAAACATACCATCCACCCGGTAGACCATTAAAAAATGGTGAGCTACCATAAGGGTTGTTATCTAGTGCAAATTGATAGTTAGGAGTACCTCCTTGAGCACCTATTACCAAAGATCCATTGCTTTCCCCATAGCATTTTACACTATCCATATTCGCAAGGAAAGCATTTAGGGGAGTAGGTTCAGGGACAACTACCGGATAACTAGTGTCACAGCCCTTGATATCTATAATCTGTAGCTGGTAATTGCCACTGTTTAGATTATTGAATTGGTTTGAGGATTGAGGCAGTCCAGTACCAATAGTATATGAATACGGCTGACTTCCTCCCTGCATAACTACTGTAAATGATCCGCTGGCTTCACCAGAGCAGTTTGCAGAGTCAATTATCAAAGCGTCGATCTCAATTGCTGCAGGTTCAGCAACTTGTTCCAGAATACTATCCGCACAACCGTTTACGTCCTCAACTAAAACAGAGTGAAGACCTGCGGTCAGATTAGTAAAGAGTGGCTGGTTTGACCATGAACCTCCATCTAATGAATACCTGTAAGGCCTAATACCACCAGAAGGATTTAAAACAAATACACCATCATCGCCACCAGGACATTGAGTGCTATCTGTTTGGCCAAGCAATATTAACTCACCAGGTTGACCTACTTTGATCGAATAGGAGGTGTCACAACCATATCGATCCCTCATTCTTATAGTATAGGTAGCAGAGGTTAAGCTGTCGAACCTTCCTGATTGCTGAAGTAGGCCAAAGTTTAAGCCGTATCGATAAGGAGCATTTCCTCCTGACCCGGCAATTTGGATTGAACCCTTATTGTCACCGTTGCATTTCGCCGAGTCAATTAGTAATGATGAAACCCCAAAGAAAGCTGGTTGAAAAACATCTGCATTTAAGGAATCCTTACAGTTATTGCTGTCTGAAACAACAACTACATAATTTCCTCTAACTAGACTGTCGAAAACTCCGGAAGACCTTGTGGATTGACCAGATAAGTTGAATCTATAGGCGCCAACACCACCTGTTGCAGATACTTCTAGACTTCCATTATTTCCTCTTGGGCAAAGTACTGAGTCTACATCTACCAGATTTATATTAACTGGCATTGGTTCTTGAAGGGTGTAGCTATAGGTCGTGTCACAACCCAATCCATCTTTAACTCTAATATTATATGGACCTGCTGGAAGATTATTGAAGAAACCCGAGTTAACAAAGGACTGACCATTTATTGAGAAAGTGTAGGGAGATTGCCCTCCTGAGATTCCCAGATTTATAGCCCCATCGCTTCCACTATTGCATTTTACTTCCGTTAGGGTGGGATTATCAATAAAGTTTGGTTGGGCAATTACAACCAATACGCTATCTGTAATTACACAAGGCCCCTGACTCACAGTAAAATAGTACTTGTTACTAGTTGCCGGGTTGGCATTTGGATTGAAAATAGAGGCATTACTAAGACTGGTATCCTGAATCCAGCCGTAGGTATATTGACCTGAGATTTGGTTTACACTTGCATTGAGTTGTACTCCCCCTCCACTGCACGTTGTGTCATTTTGACCTGCATCAACAGTAAATGGAGCTCCCTGGACGTCGACAAAAACCGAGTCTGCTCCGCAATTTGATCGCACGGTATACCAGGTAGGAGTTGTATTAGTAGCGACTGGATTGGGAATAAATGGATCATTGAGCCCCAGGCTTGGGGTCCATGTAAATGTATCACCACCAACAGCTGTTAATTGTACAGGTCTTTCGCAAAGAATGAAAGTATCGGGACCTGCATCCATAATTGAATCCACAATTACGGTTATACCATAAATCGAAGTAGCTGCAACAGGACAACCATTATCCGTAAGCGATACAATGAAAGTATGTAAACCTTGGTCTGCATTTGTAGGTGTCCACGAGAAGCTTGCACCTAGAGTACTTCCAGATCCATTTGGTATAAATGACGCCCCGGGGATTTGCTGAGCAATATTGGAGGTCATTGTAAGAGTATGGAAGTCGGGATCAGTGGCAGTTAAATTGAATGCCAGTGTGGTATTGGGACAAACTCTTGCTATGAAAGGGTCTATTGTATCCCCTCCGGAAATGTTCTCCAATCCGTTAATTGTTGCGGATTGATTTGAGCAATTAAGGACAGTAATCTGAATATCTCTTGTGGTGGTTCCAATCAGAATTCCGTTTCTATATTCTGAAACCTGAACAGCTAAAACTCCTACTTGAATTTGACTCGGGGTAAAAGACATGTTCCCGTTAGTAGAGTTTAAATTGAATGTTCCTGACTGAGTAGCAACTGGATAAGTAGGGCTGTAAGGACTGTTGAAATTTGCAAAACTGGAGCTACTACTTCTTGGTTGAACTAATTGGAATACTAAACTATCTCCGTCTGCATCAATTGCACCTTGATTATAGTTGATATTGTTATTCACACAAACGTAGGGAACAGGAATTGTAGTAAAAGTAGGAGAGGAGTTACAGGGTGCTACAGCGCTGTTTAATGTTGCCTGAACCCATAAGGTACCAGAGGGTCCTGTTGTAATTGCTCCATTTCTGGCATTGATTCCGGCACCAAACACCCAGTTTGAACAAGGTGCCAAATTATTAATGGTAGCTTGGTAAGTATACTTTTGAACTCCTGGCAGACTTCCTCCTCTGCATCTACTTTGGTTGATTTGAGCCGGACAAAGTGGAGATACTTCAACTCCAGCACCTACTCTAAACATGGTAATAGAGCCAGATCCACATGAAGAGGTATAACTCAGCCCTACAGAAGAGGGTGCACTAATTCCAGCGCAATCACGATAGAAATCAAAGGTTACCCTGTAGGTGTTTGTTGCAGGGTTTATACATTCATAATATATATCTGCCCCCATTGCATGGGATGCATATATATCATTACTTTTAGTTGAGAAAATGAGGGTCAGAATAGCGAAGACTCCCAAGCGTAAAGAGTTCTCCATAGGTGTTTGCGTTTCAGTTGGTTAGGTAGGTAATTGTTGCAATTGCAAAACTACGGTTGCGCACCTGCTTGGAGAAGGTTAAAAAGTAGCAAACCCTTACATTAAATTGGGGTGAATTTTAATGCATTTTTGAGCTCCAGCTCTGAAAAAGTCTTTATTGACAGCATTCTCGTATAGGGAAGGACCTAACCTATAGATTAAGTTTCTTGAAATTTGAACAGCCCTCTTTGAAGGATGGGATCAAAGTATGGACAAAAAAATTGGAGTATCTCAAGTTGCCTTTCGATACCCCAAACAAGGAAGCCTAAATTCATTGAATTCATCTAATTACTGTGCCATTGCACTAAAACCATATCAATAGTAAGGCCTAAGCAAACCAATAGCAATACCATGAAAAGGTGAAAAAAAAGCCTCCAGCCCAAATTTTGGGTGGAGGCTCATTTGTTTTTAGAGTTGATCTTAAGCCTTTAGTTCGGCCTTGATAAGATTCAAAGCACTTCCCGCTTTAAACCATTCAATCTGAATTGGGCTGTAAGTATGAGCGATCTCAAATGAATGTTTAGTTCCATCTGAGTGGTTAAGGACCATTGTCAAGTTTTTTCCAGGAGTCAGATCAGTTAGACCATCAATATCAATTAGGTCATCTTCTCTGATCTTATCGTAATCACCTTTATTTACAAAGGTAGCTGCAAGCATTCCTTGCTTCTTAAGATTGGTCTCGTGAATACGGGCAAAGCTCTTCACAACAACTGCTTTTACTCCAAGGTGACGAGGTTCCATGGCTGCGTGCTCTCTGGAAGAGCCTTCACCATAGTTTTCATCCCCAACTACTATTGACCCTACACCGGAAGCTTTATATGCTCTTGCAGTATCCGGAACGGCTCCATGCTCTCCGTTTAATCCGTTCATAACAGAGTTGGTCTCCTTATTATAAGCATTCACCGCACCAATAAGCAGGTTGTTTGAAATATTATCTAGGTGACCTCGATACTTCAACCATGGACCGGCCATTGAAATATGGTCAGTAGTACATTTTCCAAATGCCTTGATCAAAAGTCTCAATCCTTTGAAGTCTTTCCCATCCCATGGTTCGAATGGAGTAAGAAGTTGAAGCCTATCCGAATCGGGTTTGACTTCTACTACGATGTCCGATCCATTTGCCGCCGGAGCGATAAAACCAGGGTCCTCAACGTCAAATCCTCTTTCTGGAAGTTCATCTCCGCTTGGAGGATCAAGCATTACATCTTCGCCATCCTTGTTCTTAAGAGTATCAGTCAATGGATTAAAGGTGATATCACCCGCAATGACCATAGCAGTTACTAGTTCCGGTGAAGCGACAAAGGCATGAGTATTTGGGTTACCGTCATTACGTTTGGCGAAGTTTCGGTTGAATGAAGTAATAATAGTATTCTTTCTGCTTGGATCATCTGTATGACGCGACCATTGCCCAATACATGGGCCACAAGCATTTGCAAGAACGACACCTCCGATCTTCTCGAGCTCTGCTAATTGTCCGTCTCTCTCAACGGTAAAGCGCACCTGCTCTGAGCCTGGAGTAATTGTGAATTCTGATTTGGCTTCCAATCCCTTTTCATCTGCCTGACGAGCAATTGAAGCAGCTCGGTCAAGATCTTCGTAAGAAGAGTTTGTGCAGGAACCGATCAATCCAACTTCCAGTTTTTGTGGCCAGTCGTTTTGAGCAAATACTTCTTTAAGTTTCGAAACAGGTGTGGCAAGATCAGGAGTAAATGGACCATTAATATGTGGTTCCAATTCGCTTAAGTTGATCTCAATAACCTGATCGAAGTACTGCTCCGGATTTGCATAAACCTCGGCATCTCCGGTAAGGTGTTCTTTGATCTGCTTCGCTGCATCAGCAACATCAGCGCGATCCGTGTTTCTCAGGTAACGATCCATTGACTCATCATAACCGAAAGTGGATGTAGTGGCTCCAATCTCAGCACCCATATTACAGATCGTACCTTTTCCGGTGCATGACATTGACTCTGCACCTTCACCAAAGTATTCTACAATGGCTCCCGTTCCTCCTTTAACGGTAAGGATACCGGCTACTTTAAGGATCACATCTTTTGAGGCTGTCCAGCCATTAAGCTTACCGGATAGTTTAACACCGATCAACTTTGGCATTTTAAGCTCCCAGGGCATTCCAGCCATTACATCTACTGCATCTGCCCCACCTACTCCAATAGCTACCATTCCTAAGCCGCCGGCATTTACAGTATGCGAATCCGTTCCGATCATCATCCCGCCTGGAAAGGCGTAGTTTTCAAGAACTACCTGATGGATGATGCCAGCTCCCGGTTTCCAGAAGCCGATTCCATATTTATTTGAAACTGATTGCAGGAAATTGAAGACTTCATTGTTCTTTATCAAAGCCTCTTTAAGGTCTTCGCTTGCTCCTGCTTTTGCAAGGATCAGGTGGTCACAATGAACAGTCGATGGAACTGCTACTTTATCTCTACCTGCTTGCATAAATTGCAGCAAAGCCATTTGAGCAGTGGCATCCTGCATCGCAACTCTATCAGGTGCAAAGTCAACGTAATCCTTGCCTCTGGTGAAATTCTTTAACTCCGTATCAGCATGTAAATGGCTGTATAGAATTTTTTCTGTTAGTGTTAGCGGTCTGTTGAGCACAGCCTTTGCCTTTTCTATGCGATCGGAAAGATCAGCATAGTAATTCTTGATCATGTCTAAATCAAATGCCATAGAGAGGATGGTTTAAGTGCCTTTTATGGGGAAGGCAGTTAGAAAATAGGTAGTTCTCCAAAGTAGGAGAAACTCTGGTCTTCAAACAAAAAATGCAGCCAAAAATATGCTGCAAATTATTCAATTCAGTGAATGACTTAATGTGGTATGAGTCTGTTATGTTGGTCTGTTCCTTCAAGTAGATGGTCTGAAAGATTAACGATATGACTTGTCTCTTTGTTTAATTTAGCGACTGATGAAATGGCTTGAATACATTAAGCTCGCAATGCGCAGCATTCGGGTAAATCTCCTTCGTTCCCTGCTTACTCTTGGGATTATCGCTTTAGGGATCATGGCGCTGGTTGGGATCCTGACAGCTATCAGTGGGATTGAAGGGAGTATAAGAAGCAATTTCAGCAATATGGGCTCAAACACATTCACTCTTATTAATAGAAGTGAGGTGATTAGTTCAGGAGGAGAGCAGGAAACAGTCTACCACTCAGATATTACAATGGATCAGGCTCTTCGATTCAAAGAGGAATACGACTATCCTTCTTTGATCAGCTTTTATTTCTACGCAGCTAGCAGCGTTAGAATTCAGTACCAATCAGAGAAATCAAACCCTGTGGTGAATATGGTTGGAGTTGACGAAAATTACCTAAAGATCAATGGCTACGAGTTTAAGACCGGCAGGAACTTCAGCCCTACTGAGATGGAGAATGGCAATGATCTGGCCATTCTGGGAGAAAGGTCTACTGCTCTGGTTTTCCCTGGGGCAGAAGAGGCAATTGGAAAGACATTCACTGCTGATAATAATAAGTACACCGTCATAGGAGTGCTTGAAAGCAAGGGCTCTACAAGAGGTAACTCGGATCAGTTCGTTTTGATCCCATATACCAGTGCAAGGAAGAATTACGGTTCTTCCGGACTAAGTTATCGTGTAAGTGTTCAGGTTGGTGACCCGGAGGAATTGGATCTCGCTATTGATGAAGCCACTGGTCAGTTTAGAACCGTTCGCGGTTTAGATGCAGCAGAGACAAATGATTTCTCTATTACCAGATCAGACCGTTTAGCGGAGACTCTGATCAGCAATCTTCGAAACATTGTTTTTGGAACTGCTCTTATTGGCATCATGACATTGATCGGAGCTGGGATAGGTCTCATGAATATCATGCTGGTTCAGGTTAATGAGCGCACCAGAGAGATCGGAGTAAGCAAAGCAATTGGAGCTACTAAGACAGATGTGCGAATGCAGTTTCTCATCGAGTCGATCCTGATCTGTCTTATGGGAGGGCTGCTGGGCATCTTTCTGGGAGTCATGGCAGGAAACGGGGTCTCTAAACTACTCGGTTCTCCATTCTTCATGCCCTGGCAATGGATCGGGCTGGGACTAAGCTTCTGTTTTATAGTCGGACTAGCAGCTGGGATCTATCCTGCGATCAAAGCGGGTAATCTGAATCCAGTAGAAGCGCTTAGGTACGAGTAATTCTTTCTGATCAGACCAAATCACATTTACATTCTGGTTTTTTAGGGGCAAATGGGGAGCTTGCTATTCAATTTTGAATTGACAAAGTGGCAAAATGACAAAATGGCAAAGGGAATTGTGCTAGGCTTCTCATTTTTTTATCAGCACATCACTTCGTCCTACGTAGCCTTGGCGTAGTAGGAGCACATCAGCACATCAAAACCTCCTCTGTGTTCTCTGTGTCCTCTGTGGTTCGCCTCATTTATCCCAACAAAAAAAGCCGAACCTTGCGGCCCGGCTTCTATCTTAACTTGTAAAGGATCTATTAAAAAATAATCACCTGTTCAATTTGAATGCTCGTGCTGGTTTCCATCTTCACAAAGTAGGTTCCGTTTTCATTCTCCAGGTTTATTGAGATCAGTTTTTCTGATCCAGAAGTTTCAACTGTCTCAACTATCTGACCAATACTATTAAAAACTGAAAGCTTAGCTTGAGAATTTCTGTATGCCTCACCTAATTCTATTGTGAATGCTCCAGAGCTTGGATTTGGGTAGATAGAGAAAAATCCCTCATCCGCTAGATCAGGACCAATCGAAGTTTCAGGTACTTTTTCTTCATTGTAAAGATTAGTCACCTGCTCAGAAGTGAAGGCGCATTCCCAAACCTTTAGATCGTCGATCAATCCATCAAAGAAACCTCTGCTTCGTGTTCTGTCAGTTCCAACAACCATGAAACCATGTGGAGTAGTAAGGCTATTTGCATTATCAGAGAGCTGGCCGCCTATCATCATTCCATTAAGGTAGTACTTGGTGGAATCTGATTCTCTAACCATAACTAGTTGATACCATTCTTTAGCCATTATACTATCAGAATAGAAGTTCGAGATGTTTCCACCCCCTTTTGATCTGATCTGATAATCATCAATCGCTGCAAGGCATAGTCCATTAGCGAGGAAGCCATCCATATTTAGAATGGAATTGCCTCCGGTTCCAGATCCCGTTAGTTCATCCGCGGCAAACCATACTGAAACCGTTCTTTCTTCATAGTCAAACACTGAATTTGTGCTTATGTAGTCATTGGACCCATCAAAATTGTAGGCAGAATTAGCATTGCCAAAACGGTCAACTGTAGAAGTTGCTCCAAATACAGTACCATCAAAGCCATTTCCTGTTGAATCAACAGCATTTCCATCGAATGGGTAAGCAGCTCTCAGACATCCATTGCTTGGTAGAGTAGGGCCCTCTTCATCCTCAAACAACTGGCGAATCTCCATACTGTCCAATACGCAGTTCCAAATTTTGATATCATCGATCTTTCCTTCAAAAAACCCTCTACTTCTTGTGCGATCAGTTCCAATTACAAAAAGACCGTACGGGGTAGAAGCACTATTTGCAGTTCCTGAAGCGTCAGAACCAATCTGCTGTCCATTCAGATAGTAATAAGTGGTGTTTCCATCTCGAACTGCTGAGAAATGATACCATGTGTTGCGCAAAATGGAATCAGAATAGAAGTTGTTGGTGTTCCCACCTCCTTTTGATCGAATTCTATAATCATCAACTGCGGCCAGACATAACCCATTATTCATAAATCCGTCCATATTGAAAATTGCATTTCCATTGATCCCTGAACCGCTTAAGTCGTGTGCAGTGAACCACACAGATACAGTTCTATCGCTATAGTCAAAAGCTGAATTTGTATTTATGTAGTCATCCACACCATCGAAGTAGTAAGCCGAGTTTGCATTTCCAAATCTGTCGATAGTAGGGGTTGCTCCATTTACAGTTCCATTATTCCCGTTTCCAGTCGTATCGGAGGCATCCCCATCAAATGGATAAGCGGCAACCAGACAGGGACCCGCTGGTGGCGGCATGGATTCGTCATCATATAAGTTTCTTACCTCTGCGCTATCAAGGGCACAGTCAAAGATTTTTATATCATCGATCTTTCCGTCAAACCAGGCTCTTGACCTGGTCCGATCAGTACCTATTGTCATGAAGCCATAAGGAGTAGAAGCACTGTTTACATTTCCTGAAGCAGATGATCCAATAGGATTTCCATCCAGATAATAATATGTAGTAGCTGGTTCACGAACAGCTACGAAGTGATGCCAGGTATTGGCTCGGATACTATCAGAGAAAAAATTGCTTGGATTTCCACCACCTCTTGACCTGATTTGGTAATCGTCAATATGAACGAGGCACACCCCATTGGTCAGGTTCCCATCCATATTTAGAACTGCTCTTCCATTAATACCAGAACCATCTAAGCTTTCTGCAGTGAACCACACGGATACCGTTCTATTTGTGTAGTCAAAAGTTGAATTCGTGTTGATCCAGTCGTTTGTTCCATCGAACTCATACGCTGAGTTAGGATTCCCAAACCTGTCGGTTGTTAGAGTTGCTCCGTTTATTGTTCCATTGTAACCATTTCCGGTAGCATCGTTGGCATTTCCATTAAAGGGGTAAGACGCTTCAAGGCATAATTGTGCCTGAAGATTTAAAGATCCAGCAAGCACAAAAAGCAGGCTTACTGCAAGTAGATTTAGTTTCATAGTACGAGCTAAAATATTTGTTTAATGAGTTCTAAGTTGTTGCCTGGCCGCAATTTTCCCAAGAAATCCCTGTCAAAATACCCCCCCTAAATCCTTAACATTTTAATAACAATTCTGAATATACATTTCGAATTTACCCCACAAAAAAAGCCGAACCTTACGGCCCGGCTTCTCACAGTTTCGGTTTTTTCTTGCTTACTCAGCTACAACCTCAAACTTAACTTCCATTTGGTGTTCTGGAGCTAGTTTGATCTCAGCTGTGTACTCACCTAGAGTTTTTACTTCTCCGTCAACGATCTCGATTGAACGACGATCGATAGTGTAACCAGCTTGGTCTTTAATTGCTTGAGCGATGTGGTGAGCTGAAACAGATCCAAAGATCTTTTCAGTGGTTCCAACTTTAGCACCAATCTTTAGAGTAAGTGCAGATAGCTTTTCTTTGATCTCATTGATCTGAGATAGAAGTTGCTCCTGCTTTCTTGCAAGTTGTTTTTCCTTTTCAGCAAGAATCTTGCGGTTGCTCTCATTAGCAACTACAGCGAATCCTTGAGGGATAAGGAAATTTCTGGCGTATCCAGGCTTTACTTTAACTAAATCGTCAGGTGCGCCCAGGTTGTCTACTGCTTTTGTTAGAATTACTTCCATGTCCTTAGCTTTTATGCCCTGAGGCAATTACTTCAATAAATCTGTTACGTAAGGAAGCAGAGCGATCTGACGTGCACGCTTGATAGCGGTTGACATTTTACGCTGATACTTCAATGAGTTTCCAGAAAGTCTACGAGGAAGGATCTTGCCCTGCTCGTTTACAAATTTCAAAAGGAACTCAGGATCCTTATAGTCGATATAACGGATCTTGTTCTTCTTGAAGCGACAATATTTCTTCGAGATCCTACCAATCTTTGGAGAGGTAAGGAATCTAACTTGTTGATTGTTTGAACCTGCCATGATTATGCCTCCTCAGTTGCGTTTTCAGTTTCAGAAACTTTCTTCTTGTTACGTCCAACAAGACCTTTGCGCTTATCGTCATTGTACTTGATTGCGTACTTGTCAAGCTTGACAGTAAGGAAACGAAGGATGTTCTCATCCCTGCGGTAGGATAGCTCAAGCTTATCGATAGTCTGCGAATCAGCTTTGAACTCAATAATGTTGTAGAAGCCCGTTGTCTTCTTTTTGATAGGGTATGCCAGCTGGCGTAGACCCCAAGAGTCGATCTCTACGATCTCACCCCCGTTTTTCTTGAGGAAGTCCACATAGGAATTCACCGTGTTCTTTACTTCTTCCTCAGGTAAAACAGGCGTTACGATGATGGTGGTTTCGTAATTATTCATTACCTGTTAATTAGGTTTCAAAAAATAACCCGCCTGACTACGAAATTCTCCGTCAGCTCAAACGGACGGCAAAGATAGGGATAGCTTTTTGAATTAGAAAGGATTTTTAGGCTAATAATCCCTTGTTTTTTAAGCCCTACGGGCAGATTCAGTAGAATGGAATCCTATCTCGCCACTTTGGCAATCGGCCCGAAGGGCTAAAGCTAGCCAATTGAGGCTTTTCAACAGGATTTCTAAGATTTCAGTTTATAACTGTGTGAATTACAGTTTAAAAGATGTTTATCTCTTTATGTATTCAAATTTGTTGATTAGGTAGTGCTTGAAGTATCATTGTAGTACAGCGAAAATAAAGCTGGCGGCCTCCGGGTCGAGTGCTTAGAAATCTTGCAATGTGTACGAAGGAGGCTCAGGCGCGTGACCGAAGTCTTGAAACGGCTCCTGCCGCAGAAGTATAGGTTGTAAGAC
>CAXDOZ010000025.1:0-25857 GCA_963991145.1 uncultured Chitinophagales bacterium
AAACTTCTCCCGTCTGAAGTGAACGGATCCGGCACCACCGGCACCCGAGCGACCACAGATCTTTACATAGTCGATAAAGTTCTGCTTCTCAAGCTCGCGATTGTGGCTCATATTGAATTGATTTTTAGCCCAATACGGCTACGATGGACATATTAACGCCATCGATATTCTGCTCGCCATCGATTTGGCGAACCTTATCCTGCTTGTGATAGTAATCAGCTACAGGAGCGGTTTTGTCTTTGTAAACCTGAATTCTATTTGAGATAACCTCTGGGTCCTGATCATCTACTCTTCCAGAAATTTCTGCTCTTTTCTTCAATCTTGAAGCGAGTTCTTCATCACCAACCTCGAGGAAGATCACATCCTGAATCGGCGCAGCCAAATCACTTAGAAGATTGTCTAAAGCTTCTGCCTGAGCTACTGTTCTTGGGAATCCGTCGAAGATCACTCCAGCTGCATCAGAATTTTGATTCAGCTTCTCTCTGATCATTCCAATCACTACTTCATCTGGAACAAGTTCTCCCTGATCCATGAACTTCTTGGCCTCGATTCCAAGAGCTGTCTCTGCCTGAATTTCTGAGCGTAAAAGGTCTCCTGTAGAGATATGAAGAAGACCGTATTTCTCAACCAATCTTTCTGCTTGTGTTCCTTTCCCACTGCCCGGAGGGCCAAATAGAATAATGTTCTTCATGCGATAAATTGACGCGCCAAAGGTAGGCACTTTTTATACGAATGCCTGCATTTATAATACTCTGAGGAATAGAGATTTTAGACCTTCTTGTAAATAGCTCTTAAGTTTCGTCCGAGTCCATCATAATCGAGGCCGTAGCCTGCAATGAAGTCATTTGGAATCTCTTTCCCGACATACTTTAGATCAAGATCATGTTGAAGAGCTGCGGGCTTCAATAATAATGTGGCTATTTCCAAACTTGCTGGTTCTTTCTCCAGAAGTCCAGGTAAGATCTGCGCCATGGTGTTGCCTGTGTCTACGATATCTTCGAGCAGAATTACATCCTTCCCCTTTAGATCTTCGCCAATCCCAATAAGCTCTTTTACCATTCCGGTTGATTGGGTTCCTTCATAAGAACTCACCTTCACAAATGAGATTCTGCAATTGAGACAAAGCTCTTTCATCAAGTCTGATGAAAACATGAAAACACCATTAAGGACTGCTAGAAAAAGCGGCTCTTTTCCCGCATAATCCTCATTGATCTTATAGGCTACCTGACGAACGATGTCCTGGATCTCATCATGAGTCAAATAGGGCTCAAACTCCAAATCTTTGAGCTTGACGTTCTGGATTTTAGTATGATCCATGATAATCTATTTTGCCACTTGAAGAACCTGTCCGAGCTTAATTGTATTAGAGCTCAGGTTGTTCCATTCCTTGATCTCATCAATAGTAGCATTGTACTTCAATGAAATGGAATATAATGTATCGCCTGTAATAACAGTATGAAACTTAGAAGTTGCAGGCTCAGGCGATTCAATCACCTCGTCTTCTGTGATCACGGCTTCAGTAGCCTGCTGCACATTGATCGATCTTGCAATGCCGAACTTATAGCTTTCATCCAGCTCCATCTGTTCTTCAATTACTTCTTTTAAAGTCCTGGTAGCCGGAGTTCCAGGGTTCATTCCCTGCAGATAAATGGTTTCACCCGGTACTACCTGATCAGGCACCATCATGCGGTTTCTATCGTAAAGCTTCTGAAGTCTGATCCCGAATTTCTGCGAGATCTGATGCATGGTTTCAGCCTTTTGAACCACGTAAAGTTTCACAGGACCTTTCTTCTTTTTCTTCTCTAGAAAAATGATGTCTCCCGGGCGAATCGGCGCATCTAGCGCCAGGTCATTTACAGAATATAGCTTTCCAAGATCAATGTCCTGAGATAATGCGATTGCCAAAGCTGTTTCGCCTTCCCTGGCAATTACTGCATTCTTTCCATTGACTGTGATCACTTCTCCGGCATAGTTTTGAGGGATCAGATTTGCTGAATACCCCGGGATCGTATCCATTTGTTCCTTTGTTACAGGTTGGGTGTTCTCAGCAATTCTCCAGGCAGTTGAGCTCATTACATCGTACTGGGAGAGCTCATGTTTTTCAATCAAGCCAATCAATAGATCTGCGTACTTGGGGTTTGTAGCATAGCCCGCTTTCTTCAAGCCTTTTGCCCAGCCCTTATAATCGGTAACCTCCAGGTCAAAGAGGCTTTTATACCAGGGTCTACCGCGAATGAAATCAGAGTGATCGATGAAGCTTTGCTCTGGAGAATCGTAGACTCGAAAGCACTCATCCGGAGCATCATCATCCATATAATAACCTTCACCAGTCCAATCTTTATGGCACTTAATACCAAAATGATTCTTTGCAACCTTGGCTAATTGGCTGTTCCCGCTTCCCGATTCTATGATTCCCTGAGCAAGCGTAATGCTGGCCGGAATACCTGACCTCTCCATCTCTTCGACGGCCAATTTGTAGTAAAGCTCAATGTAATCAGCTTGAGTCAGCTTGTCCTGGCCAAAAGATGTGATAGCCAAAGTCAAGGTAATGAGGGTAATAGTGAAGGATCTTAACATCAAAACAAAGGTAAAATGAAGCATGCCCTAAGACATCTCCCTTTTCAACAGCTTGATGTCTAATCTGAAATTTTGCGTGCAATCATTAGGCCATCTCTGATCGATAGCATGACGTTTTCTACTCTTGGATCACTTTGAACCCTATCATTAAAGGCTCTAATTCCAGTCGTATCTTTCTCATTATCAGAAGCATCTACAACTTTCCCGCTCCAAAGTACATTGTCGGCAAGAATAAAAGCACCTGTATTCATTCGAGGGATCACCATTTCAAAATAGTTCTCGTAATTGCTCTTATCTGCGTCGATGAAAACGAGATCCCACTTGTGGTCTAGATCTGGGATGATATCCAATGCTGCACCTACATGCATATGGATCTTTGACGCTTCCCCTGATTTCTCGAAGTACTCCTTCGCCATTCCCTCAAGCTCTGGATCAAGATCAATAGTGTGGAGTTCTCCGTCTTCTGGCAAACCACTTGCCAGACAAATTGCTGAATAACCTGTAAAGGTCCCTATCTCCAGGATCCTCTTTGGCTTCATCATCTGGCTGAACATCTTTAGAGCCTGACCCTGCAATTGACCTGACAGCATCTGCGGCTGGATCTTTTGTAGATGCGTTTGACGGTTCAGGTCATTTAAGACACCTGTTTCCGGAGTGGTGTGCTCCTCCATGTACTTTTCGAGATCTGGTCCAAGTAACTTCATTAGAGTAGTTTTCTGTTTTCCATTTCTTTAAGGATGACCTTAAACCAATATGAGTACTTCTCTGGGTTTTGCTCTACGTCTTGAAGAAGATCTTTTACCTCTACCCAGTCGATTGCATGAACTTCATCCGGATTGAAATCGATATCACCATCGTAAGTGCCAACAAAAACATAGTCAAGTTCGTGTTCGATCAATCCGGAGTCTTCGTCTTTTGCCTTATAAATGAAATCGAATAGCTTCTCCAGTTTCATAGTGAAACCAAGCTCCTCACCCAGTCTTCTCTCAGCGGCATCTTTAAATGATTCGCCATCTCGTGGGTGGCTACAGCATGAGTTACTCCAGATGCCAGGCCAATGATACTTTGACAGTGCTCTTTGTTGAAGAAGCATCTTTCCGTCAGAGTTAAAAATGATTACACTAATAGCTTTGTGAAGAAGGCCTTTTTCATGTGCCTCCATCTTCTCCATCAATCCTTGCTCCTGGCCATTCTCATCTACCAGGACTACAAATTCAGTCATTCTAATTGTCGTTTTGTCGTGGGTGCAAAGGTAAAAAAGCTTGAATCAGACTCACCAATCAGGAGCATCTTCTCCAGTAAACCACTTAGAATATTTTTGATAGTTCTGAGAGGTCCTTTTCATCAGTTCAAGGTCACTTGATTCCTTCACCTGTTTTGCGGGAACTCCGGCCCAAATTGTATTCTCCGGTATGATCGTTCCGGCAAGAACAACAGCTCCAGCAGCAATGATGCTCCCTTTTCCAATTTTCACATCATCCATAACTGTTGCTCCCATTCCGATCAATACCATATCGGAAACCTGGCAGCCATGTACAATGGCATTATGACCAATCGAAACATCCGAGCCAATGATCGTTGATGCTTTTTTATAGGTGCAATGAATTACAGCTCCATCCTGAACATTTACCCTGTCTCCAATTTTAATTTCATTTACATCACCTCTCACTACGCTGTTAAACCAGAAAGAGCAATTTTCTCCGGTGCTAACTTTTCCGACAAGAAATGATCCCGGTGCAAAGAAGTTGTCCGCACCAATTTGAGGTTTAAGATCACCGACTGGAATAAGATGAGATTTTGGGTCCATTTTTAGGTCGATTTACAGGGAACTGAGAAGGCTATGACACAGGGAAAGAAAAAATATTGCAGTATTTAGCTCTTAATCACTTTAGGTGAACCGCTTTAACTAATTGTATTTTAATTGTTTAGGTCTATTTTTAGCCTTTCGGCCGGATTTTAACTCTCATCCGAGTTAGAGGCTAAAATTCGAATTTTATCTCTGTTTCCCAGTTTCCTCTGATGGTTACCTCAGAATTTTGGAAAACATAAGGCTCCGGCTGGATTTTTTTATCAAAATCTCCGGATGTCCAAATTCCGTCTCCGTTCACATCAATAAAAACTCTGGCTGTATAAGATCCAGAAGGGATATTTTTGATCTTGACATTTCCAGCACCTACTCGGTTCAACTGCACTGAGCGAACAACGACATCTTTATCATTGACCAATTCTAATAGATGAGGATTTGGTCCGACTTTATAGTCATAAAGAATGTTTACAGAGCCCTTTAATGATTCTTTCAGCTCATAGATTGAGATCTTCTTCTTGCGATTAAAGTGTCCGTAGATTGAAAAGACTCTGCGACCAGGAATAAATAAGTCCACAGGCATCACTTCATCTTTCCATTCAATTGCCAGTTTCGTTCTGGACATTAGGTAGGCGGAAAACTCGATCTCATTGCTATCACTGTCAAATAGTGCAATTCCTTCAGTAGAAAAACTATCGATTGGATTGTTGAATTGAAGCTCAATTAGGTTTGATTGACTAAGCCTAAGGCTATCCTCACCTACCAGATTGGAGATTTTTACAAACTTTCCAAGCTTCATTGTCTGGTTGATGAGAGCTGAGTCGATATACTTACCGTTAATAGTCAGATCAAAGGAGATCTTTCCGGTATCTACAATTTCTGACCAGTAGGTAAAGGTGTCTTTTCCAGCATTATACTCAATAAAGTCACCTTTTGAGAACCTGTCTGATTCGATCAAAAGAGTACTAATAGCCTGGTTGAAGATTAATTTGGTCTGTCCTGCCGCAACCTGACGTGTTTCCAGAAGAGCTGGTTTCCCTGTCTCGAGGAAGAGGTCTATAGTAAGATTCTGAACCGTTGAATCTGTTACAATGATAGAATCGTTTAAAAAACCTATCCTTTCATTGCCCTTAAGATCATATCGATAGTTGAAATTGGCATCTGTAAATGCGTAAGCATAGTACTTTCCTGGTGCTATATATGAAATTTTAAAGCTTCCATCTTCGCCAACAAAGGCAAAATAGTATGGTTTCTCATGCTTAACTGCTCCAAGAGAATCCGTCTTATAGAGGCCTATTACCACCTTTTCTTTAGAAAGATCACCGTTATGATCATGCACAGAACCTATGACAACGCCACTATCAAGCTCAGGACCCGTGCTAAACACGTACGTGAAGTTTTGCAGTATATTCTTTTCTCTGTAATCCTTGATTGCTTCACCAAAATTGATCGTATAAGTTGTATTTGGCCTTAGATCAGAGGGTAACTGTACTAATACTCCCTTCTTCTTGGGGCTTACCTCTATAGGTTTTGAGATAGGAGGACTTACAAGTACCTGATTGAAAACATCTTCTACCACTACAAACTCATCAAATTCTATGTAAACCTTCCTCTCATCGAAGTTCGTAGAGGCAAATTCTGGCTGATGCCCGAGAATTTCGGGTGGAGAAACGTCTTTTCTAATACTTACACCACCGTCTGGAGGTACAATATTCGCGCAACCATAAGCCAAAAGAGCAAATGCCAGAAGTGTGATGTATAGATAACTCTGCTTATCTACCAACATAAACCATTAATACAGAAACATCAGAAGGAGTGATACCGCTTATCCGGCTGGCTTGACCTAAAGTCTTAGGACGCATCTCAGAAAGCTTTTCCTTTGCCTCAGAAGAAAGGGATTGAATTACAGAATAGTCAATTTTCGAGCCCAATGGCACTTCTTCAAGACGGTTCATCTTCTCTACCATTTCTTTCTCCTTCTCGATATAGCCTTCATACTTGAACTGTATTTGAGCGCTTTCTATGGAAGAATCACTATATGAGTCTAAGAACTTATCTAGCTCGGGTAACACTTTCCTGAAACCTTCAAGACTAACCTGCGGACGTGCCAAAACCTTATCGAACTTCATTTTCTGGCTAAGCGGAGGTGTATTTGTATGCTCCAGGTAACCATTTACCTGATCAGGGCTCACAGACATGCCCTTAAAGTACTCAAGCATTTCATTTATTGCCTGACGCTTGTCATTTGTCCTTTGAATTCTCTCTTCAGAAGCCATCCCCAGCTTTTCAGCAATTGGAGTGAGTCTAAGATCAGCATTATCCTGACGGAGAAGGATCCTAAACTCAGCTCTTGAAGTGAACATCCTATAAGGTTCTTCAGTCCCTTTATTGATAAGATCGTCAATGAGGACTCCCATATACCCTTCAGACCTCTTAATAATCAGCGGTTCTTCATCTTTCACAAACTGAACAGCGTTCACTCCGGCTATCATTCCCTGGCATCCTGCTTCCTCGTATCCTGTTGTTCCGTTTATCTGGCCGGCAAAGAACAAACCCTTTACCAGACGGGTTTGAAGGCTCATCTCAAGTTGGGTTGGCGGGAAATAATCGTACTCAATGGCATAGCCTGGTCTAAAGATCTTTACGTTCTCAAATCCTTCTACCTTCTTCAATGCCTTAAACTGTACATCTTCCGGAAGCGAAGTTGAGAAGCCATTCACATAGATCTCTACAGTATTCCAACCCTCGGGCTCAATAAACATTTGGTGTCTATCTCGTTCAGCGAATCGATCGATCTTATCCTCTAGTGAAGGACAATACCTAGGTCCTTTGCCTCTTATTCTGCCATTGAACATTGGCGACCTGTCGAAGCCCTCCTTCATTAGATTGTGAACTTCAGGGTTTGTATAAGTGATCCAGCAATGGCGTTGCTTCTTTGGCTTCTCTGTGTCCATGAATGAAAAGCCGGTTACGTCCTCATCTCCATGTTGCTCTTCCATCTTAGAATAGTCTAAGGATCTTCCGTCAACACGTGGCGGGGTTCCTGTTTTCATTCGACCCGACTCAAAGCCAAGCTCAATCAACTGTTCAGTAATTCCGGTAGCGGCTCTTTCACCTGCTCTACCTCCACCAAATTGTTTCTCTCCTATGTGGATCAAACCATTCAGGAAGGTTCCATTAGTAAGCACAACAGACTTGGCTGGAATCTCTATACCCATTCCGGTTCTCACTCCTTTGACCTGGCCATTCTTTACAACTAGTCCTGTTACCATCTCCTGCCAGAAATCAATTCGTTCATTCTGTTCCAGCATCTCACGCCAGATCTGAGCAAACATCATTCTGTCGTTCTGTGTCCTTGGGCTCCACATTGCCGGACCTTTAGATCGGTTTAGCATGCGGAACTGGATCATAGATCTGTCACTTACGATTCCGGAATAACCTCCAAGCGCATCAATCTCTCTTACTATCTGACCCTTTGCCACACCTCCCATTGCTGGATTGCAAGACATCTGAGCGATGGTTTGCATGTTCATTGTTACAAGCAAAACAGAGGCTCCTCTATTGGCCGCGGCAACAGCTGCTTCACAACCGGCATGCCCGGCACCCACAACTACTACATCATACTCCTTGAACATGAGCGCAAAATTAATCAGGAATTAGAATCGAAAATGTTCCACGTGGAACTTCTGGACAATAACAGTTTCTCTTCATCAAAGTTCCACGTGGAACATCAAGTATTGAGAAATAAAGAAAGGGCTTCCGCCTCTTCTTCTCGCATCGTAGAAATTTCTGCTTCCTCCTTGTCACCAAAACCCATCAGGTGTAAAGCTCCGTGAGCGACTACACGAACAAATTCATTCTCAAAAACACCGTCACCATACTCAGAACTGTTTTCTTTGACTCTGTCTATGCTTATGAAAAGCTCACCAGCGAGATCAACATCAGGACGATCAACTTCAAAAGTTATGATGTCGGTATAGTAGTCGTGATTTAGGAATTGCTTGTTGATCTCAAGTAGAGATTCATCGGAACACAGAACAACACTTATATCAAAAGTTGATATTTCTTTTGACTCCATGTAATCATTAAACCAAGACGATAACTTCTCTGAAAAAGAACTCTTCAGAGTGCCTCCATTTTCCTGAAGGCTAAATGATTTCATTTATAGACGGAACTGTAACTCGACAAGAGAGCCTTCCTCTCCAAAGATGACCCAGTCTGCCAATTGCTTCATAAGGAAAACTCCTCTTCCTGAGATCTTCTCAAGATTCTCAGGACTGGTTGGATCAGGTAGATTGTTATAATCAAATCCAGGACCCTGATCCTTAATTTTAATCGTAAGGATCTTCGAACCAGAATCAAGATTAGCCGCGATAGTAACCTCTTTTGTGAGGTCACAATGGTTTCCATGGATGATGGCATTATTAGCTGCCTCAGTGACTGAGATAAGAATGTTGCCAAAGACATCATCACGAATATCATAGGTTTCTCTCAACTCATCAATGAACGATTCCACTTGTGCAATTGAATCAGGACTTGACGGAAATGATAATGAAGAAACTTTTGGATCCATTTTGGAAGGTTATCGAGCGTTAAAGCTAATATTTTTGAAATATTTTTCTACGAGTCCTTTGTAGTATGGTTTCAAATCTGCCGGAACAGTTCTATATAATTCTATCTCTGCATCTCGCGCCTTAAGATACTCCTCAAGTGAAGGTGGAACTGGTCTGTCCATTTCCATTCCAACCTGGCTTTCTCTTTGCTTATCTTTCTCTCTCTGTTTTTCAGCTTCAGCAGCCTCTAAAAGTTTTACGGTGATCTCTTGCTGACGGTTCAATAATTCTTCAGTTAATTGCTTATTGACAAGATCAGTCTCAGTTTGATCCATTTGTTTCATCAACTCTTCTAACTCTCCAAGACCATTTGTGCCGTCACTATTTTGACTCTCATTAAGCTGACGAAGAGCTTCGCGAATTGCAGATTGCTTAGCAGCCATTTGGCTTAATTGCTTACTCATTCCACCTTGCCCCTGAGGCTTCCCTCCATTCTTCATCATCTCAGATAATTGATTGATCTGATCATTCAATTGCTGCTGCATTTGACCAATATCTCCAAGCTGTTCACCTTTACCTTTTGATTGACTTGGATTTTGACAATTCTGACTTCCGCTCATACTACTAGCTGCTGCCTGTTGCATTTGATCGAGCACTTCACTTAGCATTAAAGCGAGGTTATTATATCCAGTCATCACAAACTGCTGACTCACATTTGCCTTTCCGTTCTTTCTATCTTCAAGAGCATCGATGGCCTTGTCCATCTCTCGATTGATGTCTGTGATTTGTTCGGTGATGAAAGATTGAATTTCAAACACTCTGCCTGCCAAAGCGTACAAACTATCTTCTACAAGCTTAGAGTCGTCACGAAGTTTAAATTGATCCTGAACAAGTGATACATACTTTGGAGAACCAACATCAGTGGCCTGAATCTCATAGATCAGATTCTCCTGCTCAAAACTTAGTGTAACTAGATTCTCCAAAAGCTGACGAAGACTTTCCATGTCTTCCATTTGTTGCTCCATTTGCATTGAGGACATCATGCTACTCATCTTGTCAGACATCTCCTTCATTTCATCCGCAGCATTCTGCTGACTCTCTGATGCATTCTTCTTTTTACCCTGATCCAATTGTTCCGATGCATTTTCTTGCTGCTCCTTAACTTCTTCTGATCCATCCTTCATCTCTTCAAAACCATCCTGAGGCTTAGATAGCTCCTCATTAAGTTTCTCAAGTTCCTCCATTTCGTCAGCAAGCTTTTCAAACTCTTCATTAAGCTTGCCCTGCTTCTCCTTTTGCTCTTCGGTATTATTACCCTCCTTCGTTTCCTCTGCAAGCTCTTCCTGTTCTTTTGCTAATTCATCAAGAGCATCCTTCGTTTCTTCCATTCGTTGCTGGAACTCAAGATTCTTGAAAAGCTCAAGCATACGGTCAAGTTCTTTCTCAACCTCCTCATTATTCATCTCCATCTCACTGAGCTCATCCAACATATTTTCATCGGCCGCCTCTTCAAGCATCTCCTCGAGTTTCTTCATTAGCTCCTTCATCTCCTCATCAAAAACACTGTCAAATAATTCCTGCAGCATTTCCTGCTTATTGATAAGATCCTGATTAGGTTCCTGGAACTCTCTCTGCTGATTAAAATTGGATTCCATCTCCTGTTGGATAGAATTGATAGATTCTTCAAGCTTTTGCTGATCGGACAGTACTTTCTCGATTGCCTGCTTATCTTCCCAACTAAGGTTTTTATCTTCTAACAGCCTCTCTTTCAATGCATTAACTTCTTCCTGAAGCTCTTGAGATTCTTCAATTGCCCCGGCGAGATCATCTTTGATCTCCGAACTTCCCTCATTCACTTCAGCTGTGATCTCATCCATGCTTGGCATTTGATAGACCATCAATTGAGACTTGCTGCACTTAGAACCATTGAAGCCGTCATTATCACAAGCCTGGAAGTAATAACTCACCTTATCTCCTGGAACCAGACCTAAAGATGTGATATCGAAGAAATGATTGAACTGCTCATAAAGAGAGTTAGAGGAAATAGGGAGGTACTGGATGATTGCTCTGCCAGAAACTGAATCTCGAGAAGGGCTCTCTACACTATAAACAAATTGCAGGTTTTTTAAACCGTAATCATCCTTGGCTTCGCCGAGGAAATACAAATAGCGATCCTCGATAGAATCCTGATACTGATCGACACTGATCTCAGGATAGAAATCGCCAGTGACATCTACTGAGAACCTTACCGTATCAAAAAGTCCATCCACAGTTCCACGTGAAATGATCTCGTAAGCAAATGACTCACTTGCGAGATAGCTGCCCTGAAACAGATCAAGACTTAATTGGCTCAATTCAAGCAGGGTATCATTTGAAGTCTCAATAAATACTCCTGTTACATTTGATGAGACAATCTTCCATCTCAAAAGGGTTCCTTCAGGAATCTGAAGATCCCCGATGTTTTTCATTGTACGATCTTCCAGATTGATATAGGAAGGGTAGTCAAGATCAATTTCGAAAGAGGTGATCTTGGGCCTCATCACTACATCGAGGAAAAAATCTTTACTGCTATACCCTTCCGCCTCGAACTCAATTCGTACAGGTTCCTTGATCTGGTTAATGGTATAATTAAAGCTTCCATTCCCCTCGCTCTTCATTTTGTATTTGTATCCATTCGCAATTACAAAAACCTCTGAAGGAAGGCTGGTCAATTTATCTACCTGAAGGTCGATCTCAACATCATCACCTTCATAAACAGATGTGGAGGGAGGCTCATACTTGAAAAGGAAAGGTGCGTCGGGAACAAACTCTATGTCATTACGCAACAGTCTAAAGCTTGCTTCAGGGATCAAACTAGGTGAGGCAAAAAGTATGATGACCAATGCAGAAATCGGGACTGCTAAATATTTCAGGTGCTTTCGATTCAGTTTAAGATCGATCGCATTCATGAAAGGGACAGGCTTAAGCTCAACAGTCCTTTGATCGATAGCGGCAAGCATGAGATCAGGTTGGTCAAGAACTCCTTTACCGTCGCTGAGCTGAAGAAGATTTAAAAGCTTATCCTCAACTTCCGGAAAATGCTTTCCAATGATCAGGGCTGCATTCTCTCTGGTGATACGAGAGCCAAGCGAGAACATTTTCGCTAATGGAATACCAACCCAATAAACCAGCAATCCGGCCGACAAGGCCAAATAAGAAAAGAAGAGAACTTTCCTTCCAGTAGTATTTAGGTTTAGAAAGTACTCAATGATATTAATGAGTAGGAAGCCTACAAGGCTAACTGCAAAAAAGAAGATCAGACCTCTAAGGAATTGATTCAAATAGAACTTCCTTATAAATCTGTCAAGTCTCGAAATCAGATCAGAATACCCTCTCGCGCTGCCGTTACTCATTTTACCTCCGGTCTTTATTCAGGAACGAAATAAACCTCTACCAGGTTTCTATACTCCATGGGGTTTTGGGGCAGATTCCGAACATTTGGCTGTAATAACCTCACATTCTTACTATAAAAGATAGGAAGAACTGCTGCTTGCTCGGTAACCATCTGGTCAAGTTTAACATATAATTCATTCCTCAAGTTCTCATCCATCGTACTAATTGCCTGTTCATAGATCACATCATAGGCTGGGTCTTCAAACCTTGTGCTATTTGTATAGCTCCTATCATGAAGGTTCTCAGGAACGTGTTTTCCATAAAATAACTCAAGGAAAGTTTCTGGTAGAGGGTAGTCGGCAACCCAACCTAGACGCCAGAAATAAGTATATCCGGTTTCTATCTCAGTAAGGTGTTGCTTGAATGGTTTTTTAGCCAGACTGATCTTGATGTTCAGATTGTCCTCAAGCATTTTCTTGATGGCTTCAGCAACATTAGTGTTCCTTCCCCCACCTTCATTCAACTGAAGAGTGATTTCAGGAAAGCCTGCTCCATTCTCATAACCAGCCTCTTTCATATACTGTCTGGCTAGATCTGGGTTAAAAGAGAATCCTTCAATGGCTTCGTTATCGTAATTCTTAAAGCCCATTGGTACAACTCCATAGTAAGCCGGGTAGCCCTGACCTTTCATTGTAAACTCAACAATAGCTTCACGGTCAATTGCATAGTTGAATGCTTTACGGACATTGACATTCGAAAAGACCTCGTCCTTATGGAGGAATCCATAATACTGCAGAGTAAACTCATTGATCTCCTGAAACTGATAAGTGCTGTAATCCTCCGTTAATGATCCATCGGGATTTAACACCTCAGTCACTAACTCAAGAGGGAGGCGATACTTGAGATCAAGGTTGCCTTTCTTAAACTCGGCAAGAACATTTTTATCCTCCTTGATAAACTGGATACGAACTCCGGCTAGATAAGGCAGCTGATTTCCGTCAGCATCAATTCCCCAATAGTTAGGATTTCTTTGAAGGATCACTTCCTGATCAGGTATCAACTGAGTGATGAAGAAAGGACCCGTTCCAACACATTTCTCAGTATTCATCTTTGACGTTCCATACTTATCAAAAGCCTCTTTTGGGAAAACAGATGCGAATGGAAGAGCAAGGCGGTACATGAAACTGGCATATGGCTTAACCAACTCGATCTCCAGGGTGAATTCATCCAATGCTCGAACACCGCTTAGACCTTCTGCTAGTTCTACTCCTTGCTTGCTTGCTTCATAGTACTCTTCACCTCCAAGGATCAGATCCTTAAAGAAGTTAAAGCCCTGATTCATGTCATCAGCTTCGCAAGTCTTAGTTAAGCAGTATTCAAAATCGTAAGCAGTAACTTCTCTTCCTTTACTTTCGGGGAAGCATGGATCGTCATGGAAAAAGACGCCTTCACGTATTTTGAAAGTGTACAATGTTCCGGTGGAATCGATCTCCCATGACTCCGCCAAACAGGGTAAAAGTGTATTTACATCCCCATTGTCGAAGCGAACCAATCCTTCATAGATCTGAGTAACCAACCTGTGGCCAACTACTTCGGTAACATTCAGGGGATACAATGACTTGAAGTACTCAGTCTCATTATAGTTAAAAACACCGCCGTAGTATTTGCCGCCTTCTGCTTCTGTTAGGGAAGCCGTTTCTTGCTGACTGCAAGAGAAAGCTAAAGCTGAGATGGCAATAATGAGGTAAAACTTAAATGCTCGCATGCTTAGATTTTAATTTCAAGGTAAATAGGACAATGGTCTGAATGCTTAACATCGGGAAAGATGTCTGCATCGATTAATTTGTCCTCAAGGTTTTTTGTGCTGCTGATATAATCAATGCGCCAGCCTTTGTTATTGGCTCTTGCATTTGCCCGATAACTCCACCATGAATAGCGGTGAGGCTCGGGATGATACTTTCTAAAGGTGTCGGTAAAGCCGGAATCAAAGAACTCTGTCATCCAGGCTCTTTCTTCAGGCTTAAAGCCACTGGTATCCTTATTCGATACAGGATTATGGATGTCAATCTCTTTGTGGCAAATATTATAATCTCCAAGAACGATTACCTGCTTGTAGGTCTTCTTTAGCTCGTTTAAGTAATTCAGATAATCAGCAAGGAATCGCATTTTAAAAGCCTGACGCTCATCTCCTGAAGATCCGCTTGGGAAATAAGTATTGATAAAGCAGATATCGTCAATTACAGTGTGCATGAAGCGACCTTCCCGGTCATAATCACTCATGCCTGTTTCGGCCCATGACTTTTGAATGGGCAGCTTCGACATTGTTAGAACGCCACTATATCCTTTCTTCTCTGCTGAATTCCAATGCATGGAATAACCCATATCGGTGAAGATGCTTTCATCGATCTGATCTGAAAGCGCTTTCACTTCCTGAAAAGAAACAATGTCAAAATCATTCTCAGAGATCCAATTGGCGAGCCCTTTATTAAGTCCAGCCCTAATTCCATTGATGTTATAGGAAATAACCTTTGCCATTAAATCAGTTCTTCTTCTTTGCAATATGAAATGATCCTGCTTTTCAGCAGCTTCTCCTGACCGAGTAGTTTTTCTTTTGGAATTGCCTTAATGGCCTTGTAATGTGGCCAGCCTTCTTCGTCAAATCCAACGAATTCGAATAAGCCATCCGGTTCAAAAAGCCTACATATAGCAATATGCATGAGATCTTGCTTCTCTTCTTTGGTCCAATCCTCTCTAATAACACCCATTTCATTCATCCCGATCAGGAATAGCATAGCATTGATATCTGGTCTTTTCCCAAAACGCTCCTTGATTACTCGTCGAATATTTAGCCAATCTCGTTGAAAATCGAGATCGTCGGGAGACTTATCTTCATATAATAGAGGCATAAAAAATCAAATGGACCCTAAGGTAGAAAAAGGCGGGGCTAATCAGCCCATATTTCAGGAATCACAGCAGTTCAGAAATGTCTTCCTCCTGATCTTGTTGGGAGCTTTAACCGTATTAATTGCCTGGGCTATTATACAACAGATCATTCTTGGTAAGCCCTTCGGGCAGATTCCGGCTCCCGACGCCATGCTATATGGAATACTTGCGCTTATCCTTTTTATTGATCTTGCCTTTTATTCGATGAAGCTTAAAACAAGGATCTTCTTAGACCGGATCGAAGTGAGCTTCTTTCCTCTGGTATCAAAAAAGGTCTACAGGCTGAACGAGCTAAAAGACATAGAGGTAAGCCAGTACAAACCACTTCGCGAGTTTGGAGGTTGGGGTGTCCGATTCGGAAAAGGGATAGCTTATTCTATAGCGGGAAGCTGGGGGATCATTTTAAAAACTCAAAAAGGAAAGCGGATCGTCATCGGCACGCAAGTGCCAGATAAAGCCAAAGAAGCATTAAGCAAGATCAATATGGCGAACTGATGCTCCTTTGATCTCATAAGAGTCAGCATCATTCAGGAAGCTAAAGCGATTACGACTTTCTATCAGGTATTCTTTTGAGAGGCTAACCGTTTCAATCAATTCCTCTGCACCCATATTCAAGATCTCAATTCCCAGAGGATTGTGAACTACAGAATCACCTACATAATCAATATTGTTACCGTCGGAACCTGAACGATTAGCACCAAGCACGTAAGCAATGTTCTCTATGCTTCTCGCCTTTAGTAAGGATTTCCAGGCAGTAGCTCTCCTGGCAGGCCAGTTGGCAACATAGATCAACACATCGTACTGAGCTTCTGATCCAAGGATTGAGTTTCTTGCAAAAGCCGGGAACCGAAGATCGTAACAGATCATTGGGCAGATCTTCCAGTCATTCCAATTAATGATGAGTTTCTCATTTCCAGCCACAAAGTGCTTCTCCTCATCAGCATAAGAAAAGAGATGCCTTTTGTCGTATTGGGCGTATCCGCCCGAAGGGCTTATAAAGACAAAGCGGTTGTAAAAATCGTCGCCTTCCTTGAAGATCAAACTCCCGCAAACAGCAACTTTAAACTCCGATGCCCAATTCTTTAGATCGGAAACAAGATCAGCTGTTCCGGAGTAAAGATTTTCAGGGTTCATGGAAAAACCTGTATTGAACATCTCAGGAAAGACAAGCAGATCCGTTTTGCCGCTAACACTCTTAATATCCTGAAAGATCTTGTCGCGGTTTCCGACTTCATCTTCCCAAAGAATATCCATTTGTGAGATCGAAACTCTTAGATCGCGCATAATCTCTTTATTCCTTCATCGAGTGTTTCATGCGATTTCGCAAAGCAGAATCTGATCACATTATCATTTGTGCCTCCCTGATAAAAGGAAGAAACAGGAATAGCTGCCACTCCATACTCACTCGTTAATTCTCTAACAAAGTCCTGATCGGGAAGATTGGAAATCTGATCATATCGAGCTAGCTGAAAGTAGCTGCCCTCGCACGGTAAGAGCTCAAACTTCGATTCTTTCAAGCCCTTCCTGAAATAGTCTCTTCGCTCCTGGTAAAAGCTTCCAAGATTTTCATAGCTGGAAGGGTCGGCGCTTATCTCGGCAAAACCAACTTGTGCAGGTGTGTTCACGCTAAAGACATTGTACTGATGCACTTTATTGAACTCCTTCATCAGTGCTGCCGGACCAACAGCATAACCAACTTTCCAACCGGTGCAGTGATAGGTTTTTCCAAAAGAGGATACGACTACACTCTGCTGTCTTAAGCCTGGAAAGCGCAGAGCACTTTGGTGAAGCTCATTATCGAAAACAATGTGCTCATAAACCTCATCACTTAAAACCAGAATATCGTGACCAACTACGATCTTCTCTAATTCAAGCATGTCTTCTTCTGACCAGATCCTTCCGGTAGGATTATGCGGAGTGTTTATGATGATCATTCGCGTATTGTGATTGATCAGTTTCTTCACTCGATCCCAGTCAATCTTGAAAGAAGGTGCCTCGAGATTGTAGAAGATATGCCTCCCGTTTGCTAATTCAATGGCAGGTACATAGCAGTCATAAGCCGGTTGAAAGATCAATACTTCATCATCCTCTCCAATCAAAGCCTGTATTGCAGTAAAGATCGCCTGAGTTGCTCCTGCTGTGACGGTGATCTCAGAGTTAGGGTCAAAGTCTACACTGTATAGATCCGATACCTTTTGAGAGATCGCTTCTCTTAACGCTGGTAAGCCGGTCATTGGAGCGTACTGATTCATGCTTGAATTCATTCCGCGAGTGACGGCGTCAATTAAATTTTGGTCGGGGTTGAAATCGGGAAAACCCTGTGAAAGATTCACCGCATTGTGCTCCTGAGCCAATTGGCTCATTACTGAAAAGATGGTGGTACCTACCTGAGGAAGTTTTGATCGAATGCTGGCCGTAGATTCTGTCATCTCAAATTTCTATTTGAGGAAGTTAGAAATCTATGGGGAGTAATTACATAAACCTATCGAGCTTTTTGCGCTTAAGGTCATTTGTAATAGGCTTCACTTCTTGCTCATTTTCAAGCTTAAAGATCAGTAAGGCATCGTCGGTATCGATAACTCCAAAGCCCTCTAATCCCTGAAGCACAACCAGCTTGTCTTTGGGAACGCTCACCATATTATTATTGGAATCATAGACATGAACGAGCTTTCCATCAACGGCATTCCCTACGTAATCCTTCTCCATAATATGATGGAGTGCTGCCCAGGTTCCAACATCAGACCAGCCAAATTCGCTAGGGATCACGAATACATTTTCAGACTTCTCCATGATTCCGTAATCGATGGAGATATTGGAGCATAGTGAGTAAGCATTTCCAGCATAGACTTCTTCCTGCTCAGAAGTAAATTCAGAAGAGTAACCTGCAAAAGCATCTGAGATCTCGGGTAAGTGTTGGGCAAACTCCTCAGTGATCGCTTTCACATTCCAAAGGAACATCCCAGAGTTCCAAAGGAAGTCTCCGCTTTCAAGAAAGGTCTTAGCAATTTCTAAACTTGGCTTTTCTGTGAAGGTCTTTACTCGGTGAGCATCTTCTTTTGTGCCCTCTTCATAGAATTGGATGTAGCCATAACCGGTGTCGGGGCGAGTAGGCTTAATACCCAGAGTCACAAGTGCCTGGTTCTTAGAAACAAACTCGATTGCCTTCTCAACAGTGGTTTCAAAAGCTTTTTGATCGGTGATAAGGTGATCTGCAGGAGTAACGATCATATTTGAATCCGGTGCGACCGCACGAACTCTTTCTGCAGCATAAGCGATGCATGGAGCGGTGTTTCTTCTAGCAGGTTCTTTCAGGATCTGACTTTCTGAAATTTCAGGAAGGTGTTCCTTGACAAGTTCGGCGTAATCCTGGTTTGTTACGATCAGAATGTTCTCCTTTGGTACAATGGAGCTAAACCGGTCGTAGGTCATTTGTATCAGGCTTCTTCCAGTATTTAGGAAGTCAAGAAACTGCTTTGGGTGATGAGTTCGGCTTTTCGGCCAGAATCGGCTTCCAATTCCGCCAGCCATAATAGTCACAAAGGTGTTTTCTTTCATCTTTTCGCCTTATCGGGGCGGCTAAAATACTTAATATTGGGTATAGAAACAGCGCTACTCTATTCTATACATTAGTTTGTTATCTAATGTCTTATTGGTTAAATTTAGTTAAGTCAGAACTTGCTGACGCTGGAGGGCGTTATGCCCATCGTAGATTAGTGTAAATGAACGAATTAGTGAACAGGGACCTTGAGCAGAGCTTATCCGAATACTTCGGATTTTCTGAATTCAAGGGAGAGCAGAAGGAGATCATAAACTCATTACTTGACGGACATGATACATTTGTTATCATGCCTACGGGAGGTGGCAAATCTTTGTGCTACCAACTACCAGCAATATTAAGTGAAGGAACAGCAATTGTAATTTCCCCATTGATCGCATTGATGAAGAATCAGGTTGATCTGATCCGGAATTATGCCAGCAATGATTCAATAGCACACTTTTTAAATTCATCGCTTAATCGCAGTCAGCAAAATGCGGTTAAGAAAGATATTCTGGCAGGGAACACAAAGCTACTTTACATTGCTCCTGAGACTTTGACAAAACAAGAAAACATTGATTTCTTCTCGGAGATCAATGTCAGCTTTGTGGCGGTTGATGAGGCACATTGTATTTCTGAATGGGGTCACGATTTTAGACCAGAGTATCGTAGGATCAGGCAGATGATTGAAGGCCTAAATCAGGAAGTTCCGATCATAGCCCTGACGGCTACTGCCACTCCAAAAGTTCAGGAGGATATTCAAAAGACTTTAAGGCTAAAAGAGCCAAGAGTTTTTATTTCTTCTTTTAACCGGTCAAATCTTTTTTACGAGATAAGGCCAAAAAGAAATGATGAGACTACCGTAAAGCAGATCCTTCAATTCATTAAAAAGCATGAAGGAAAATCGGGTATCATTTACGTCACAAATCGAAAAAAAGCTGAAGAGATTGCCGATCGTTTATCGGTAAATGGAATAAAAGCAGCTCCATATCACGCCGGTATCGACAATAAGATCAGGGCTCAGACTCAGGATGCTTTCCTTATGGAGGATCTGGATGTAATTGTTGCTACCATTGCATTTGGAATGGGGATTGACAAGCCGGATATCCGTTTTGTGATCCACTACGATATCGCGAAGAGTCTTGAAAATTATTACCAGGAAACAGGTAGAGCAGGACGTGATGGACTTGAAGGAATTTGCCTTGGCTTTTTTAGTTTCAAAGACATAACCAAAATTGAAAAATTGATGCGCGATAAATCTCTCACTGAAAGAGAGAGGAATGCGCAGCTTCTCGATGAAATGGTAGCCTTCTGCGAAACTTCAGAGTGCAGAAGAAAATTCATTTTACACTACTTCGGTGAATATTACGACGATGATCGTTGCTCGAATATGTGCGATAACTGCAGATCTCCGCGAGAGAAAATCGATGTAAGCGCTCAGACTACAAAGGTGCTTAACCTTGTAGATGAGCTTGGAGGAAAATTCACAATCGCTCACCTTGTAAATATTATAAGTGGAGTAAAAAATAAAGAAGTTGAGTCTCACGGGCATGACAAGCACCAGATGTTTGGCTATGGAAAAGACTCAGATCAACACTACTGGAATTCGATCATCCGTCATGCAATGGTTAATAATCTGCTTCACAGGAAGATTGAACAGAATAGCGCAATAGAACTCACTGAGTCAGGCTATGAATTCATCAAAAAACCGCGGCCTGTCCAGGTAGCGATCAACCATAATTTCGAAGAGGAATTAAAAGCTGAGTTTGCAGAGAATTCAAATAAGAGAGCAGTTCTTGACAGCACCTTATTGGGAATGCTAAAAGATCTAAGAAAAAAGATTGCCGATGAGGTCAAACTTCCTCCCTATGTGATCTTCCAGGACAATTCCCTGGAAGAAATGGCTACCAGGTATCCGGTTTCTTCGGATGAATTCGCCAACATCATTGGAATCTCTAAAGGTAAAGCACTCAGATACGGTAAGCGATTCTCCGACATAATTAAAAAGTATGTTGAGGAGAATGAGATTGACCGACCAGAAGATATTGTTGTCAAGTCAATTGTAAACAAGTCTGGTAACAAGGTAAAGATCATTCAGAGTATCGATAAGAAGATCACCTTTGACGATATCGCTGACAACCTCAGAATCAGCCGCCAGCAGGCAATCGACGAGATTGAGAGTATCGTTAGAGCCGGAACAAAAGTGAATATCGATTATCAAATCGACCACTTGATGGAGGACGATATAAGAGATGATATTCTAGACTATTTCATGGAAGATGAAACCGGTTCGTTGGATGATGCTTATGAGGAGTTCAAAGACGATGGTCTGGAACTGGAAGATCTTCAAATCGTTCGCATCAAATTCATAAGCGACGCTGGAAACTAGAATCGCTTTACAAGTATCCGCGCCTTTTTCATTTTCACGATCTGAGACCCGCTCTCTTCTATTAATTCTGATCCTTCCTTTAAGATCAATCTGGCTTTCTTCTCGAGGATCAACACAGAGCCTTTTTTTAATTTGAGATAACTTGTTTCTGCAAACAATTGGTCTCCATTTCTCTGTAAATCTTGTGACTGAGTGTGCTGTGCAGAAGTCCCTTGTTCGATCCTTACTATAGATCCTTTTGATATGATCAATGTATCTACAAGAGCCAATGGACCGCACCATCTGTTGTTACCATCAACTTCCCAGTCATCCCATTTTATTTTAATTCCGATCCAACCTTCACCTGTTTCCTCTTCTATTGAAATTGAAATTCCATTGAGAGGGATTTCTCTCAGTTCATAGTCTCTCGGTTTCTTTGCGGGTAATGCTCCACTTGAATTTTTACCTGCCGAATTCCAGGTCAACAAAGGTGTTGGGGCGGGGTTCTCTGAAATATGAATTTCATCTCCAATTTGAAAAGCATCGAAAGCAGTTCCGAAAAGAGGGAAAGTCTTGTAATTAAAAAAATCTTCGGAAATGACCAGACCATTCTGCTCAACAGCATCAGGCATAAACCACTCGCCAGCTACGAGAATAGTTTCGGTATTGGCTCCCTTAACCCCAGATCGATTTAAAGGATGACGGCCCAGCATATTGTAACCTGTAAATGCATTCTCCTTTGATGGGTAAAGGATCAATCGCTTATTGGGATCATCGGTGTAACCAAAATCAAAATTCCCATTTGCCTGCAGACCCCTGATATAATTACTGGGCTCGTCAAACTTATTGGGATCGTCTTTTCCCACCTGAATGAAAGCGTAAATTCCCGTTTGCTGATTCCGGCCAACATCAATATTTCCTTCCAGTTTTTGCCTGTTCTCCAACCATAGATATTGCTTTGCCTTTGTTGAATCAATATGAGGCAATTCGATCCTTAGAGCATCTCCGGTAGAAATAAAATCTCTCAAATAAATTAGCCCTTCGGGCAGATTGTCACCCACTTGAAGATCGCAGTTCACCTCATTTCCCTTGCCATCAAAACCACTGATAAGGAACTCTTTCCCCGGCCCTCGCCAATTTAAACGATGTCGGTCCCAGGCATTCCAGGTTGTAGCAGATCGATCTGATTCACTGAGCATTCCATAGCCACCGGGCACATCCATAAACATGCGATTTCCCGCTCCTCCCTGCGTATGGAAATTATTCCCTCCAAAAAGACCATGCGCATATTCGTGCCTGATAATATTCTGAGCCTGGGAGTTGTGATTTACAAATCGTGACATCATTGCCACGCCCTTCATTCCCTTAACCTGAAGATTAGAGAATCCGGGTCCAACTGAACCGCTGGACATTGGTTTCTGTCGCAGTCTTGAATTAAAGCGATACATGATCAGCACCATATCAAAAAGCGAATCACTTTCAACTCTTCGCGGTTCCCCTACTTTTCCAAGATCCGACCAACGGTCGAAATCTCCATTATTGAGACTAAAGCCATTCTTAGTGATGATGTCCTCTTCAGGTAGATCATTGAGATATTGAAGGATCTCCTTATCTCCAAGTCCGCCTCTTACATCATTAAAATCGATCTGAACCAGCTCTGGGTAGTAATCGCCAACAACAACGTACTCCCCAAATGAAGCCTGGTAAAAATATTTTGTGAGGTAGCCCTGAGGAGGATTTCGTTCATCAATGAATGGATCAAAATACTCATCCGCATTCTGCGGCAACTCACCTCTTTGCCAAAGACCTGTAGCTGGAATTTCATAAGTGTCGTAAGGATCATTTAGAACCTCTGCGAAGACCATAAAAATTCGAATGGTATCCTTAACCGGTAACCAAAATCCATTATGCGCCTTAGGAACATCCTGAGAAAAGGAGGATACCCAAAAGGCAAAAAGGAAAATTATCAGCGAGAATCTTTTCATTGATCGAATGCTATAATCTACGGTCGGGCAAACATTGAAAAGAGGCAAAAAACAAGCCATTACTTATCAACACAATTCACCTCTAAGCCCCTTAAAATAGCGTATTTTAGAACTATGACAACGGCTATGCCGGATACATATAGAATTCACCTACCTCAGTTCGAAGGACCATTCGATCTGCTGCTCTTTTTCATCGAGAGAGATGAGTTGGATATCTACGATATTCCAATTGCTCAGATCACCGATGATTTCTTGGAGTACATGCATCATCTCGAGATGCTGAATATTGAATTGGCAAGTGAATTCATTCTGGTAGCATCAACCTTGATGAGGGTAAAAGCTAAAATGCTCTTACCAAGAAGAGAGCTGAATGAAGCCGGAGAAGAAATTGACCCAAGAGAGGAGCTTGTAAACCGCCTGCTTGAGTACAAGCGCTACAAAGAGGTTTCAGAAAGCCTAAAGCAATTAGAAGAAAAGAGGCTTCAGCACGAGAAGCGAGGCAACATCAATAAAGAGCTTCGGGTGATCGCCGATTCATTCTCAACCGAATCAGAGCTTCAAAGTCTGAGCTTGTATAAGCTTATGAAGACATTCAACCGGGTAATGAACCGCTATGAGATCGAGCAAAGTCGGCCAAAACACACGGTTGTCAAGTATCCATACACGATCAAAGGGCAGAAGAAATTTCTACGTCAAAAGATCGTCTCGCTGGGCAAGCCAGCTTCATTTGAAGACGTATTCAGTACTCTGGAAAACCGAATTCAGGGCATCTTCACTCTACTTGCAATGCTCGAATTGATTCAGGAGCGCACTTTAAAGCTTAAAGTAGGACAAGGCATGAACCACTTTTGGCTCACTGCTGCTTAGCTCTTCTATCTTCGCGAATCAAACCGAATTCCTTACCAATCCAACCTTTGCCATTGCTTAAGGGTTAGAAGCGGGTAATCTTTGAGTCAATGACTAATCAACAAGAGGCAAAACGGGTTCTTAGCCTGAGACGGATCGTAATACCGATCCTCCTTGGTCTCTCTGTTGGCGCATATCTCATATACCAGAGCGTAGATCTGGAGGCATTGAAGTCAATCTCATGGACCTCCACTGAATTCTACGTTTGGTTCGCAGTCGCAATCCTCTTGATCATAACAAGAGCCTTCGCCTACATGTACAGGCTGAAAGTGATATCAGACAATCAGCTTAGCTGGAAACAAACATTTCAGGTTGTGATGCTCTGGGAGTTCAGCTCTTGTGTTACGCCCGGATTGGTTGGTGGAGCGGCAGTAGCAATCTTCCTTTTAAATAAAGAGAAGATCAATCTGGGTAAGAGCACTGCAATGGTGGTTCTGGTTACTTTCCTCGACAATCTGATCTTCATAGTATTCATTCCATTGCTACTGATCTTCATCGGACCGAAGGTCCTCTTTGCAACAGGAACCTGTGCCGAAGCAGATCAATTGCCTATTCTAAACTATGTAAGCTCGATCTCTGTAGCAGTGGTGATCGTTTATATCACTTTGCTGATCATTACAATCTTCCTTGGTTATGGTATCCTCGTGAAGCCTCGAGCGGCTAAGTTCTTCTTCCTGAAGCTCTCCAGGTGGCAGATCTTTAAACGATTCAAGGATGGCCTCATCGCAACAGGAATGGAAATGGAGGTCGCCGGTAAAGAATTCAAAAGCAGGAACGCATCCTTCTGGAAATCAGTTATCGGGTCCACGATAGTGGTTTGGTTTGTTCGATTCTTACTTGCAAACAGCCTGATATTGGGAATTACGGGAAGCTTCGACGATCAACTAATGATCCTTGCCCGCCAATTTGTAATCTGGATGGTGATGATCCTACCATCTACTCCAGGTGGATCTGGAATCGCCGAGATAGCATTCCTTGCATTCATTTGTGAATTCATTCCTCAGGGATTATCATCTACTGTCGTAGTTCTCTGGAGGCTCCTGTCTTATTACCTGTATATAATCATTGGAGCTTTTGTACTTCCAAGATGGATCTCAAGAGTATTCCAAAAGAAGGATAAGGACCTCAGCAAAATGGAAACTGATCAGATGTAGCGGTGAGCTCCATCGCAAAAAGCACCATCCTTACTTTGCTTGCAGGCACACCAGGCCACTCTACGATCTTCTTTGATCATCACAACTTTGGGCTCCATATCGGTATCCTTGTGAGAACCATCGCAGTAGGGCTGATTCGTGCTCAAGCCACAGGCACACCAGTAGATCATGCCTGCCTTCTCCTCTTTGATAATGGGACCTTCTCCGGCTACTTTTCCTCTAGCCATCTTAATTGATTACGCCTAGTTCTTTGCCGATCTTGATAAAGGCATTGATAGCCTTATCGATATGGTGATCTTCGTGAGCTGCAGATAACTGTACGCGGATTCGCGCTTGTCCTTTCGGCACAACCGGATAGAAGAAGCCAATCACATAAATCCCTTCGGACAAAAGTGCATCAGCGAATTTCTGCGCCAGAACAGAATCGTAAAGCATGATTGGTACAATTGGATGAACACCAGGCTTGATGTCGAATCCTGCAGCTGTCATTTCGTTGCGGAAACGCATTGTGTTTGTCTCCAGCTTATCTCTTAGTTCAGTGGTTTCGCCTAGCATGTTCAGAACCTCGATCGAAGCACCTACAATACTTGGGGCAACCGTATTTGAGAAAAGGTATGGGCGAGACTTCTGACGAAGCATATCAACGATCTCAGCGCGGCC
>CAXDOZ010000026.1:0-25334 GCA_963991145.1 uncultured Chitinophagales bacterium
CTAAAATATTGATTGACAAAGACCGATTGTTCTTCATTGATTGTTTTCTCTGTAAGCAAAAAGATATTGTTCTCCGCCAACTCGTTTATAAGCGTTTCAAAGACCTCTTCAAACTGGGTTTGCAGTTCTACTACTTTGGCTTGAATCTCCTTGAGTACCGCTTTTGCCTCATTCCTTCTAGCTTTGTCATGCTCTGCCTTGTAAATGTCTATCAGTCTTCGAAGGCTAGCCACCCGAACTCTAAAGAACTCATCGAGGTTATTGGAGAAAATTCCGAGAAAACGAATCCTCTCTATCAAAGGAACCCTTTCATCAGCTGCCTCTTGAAGAACCCTTCCATTGAACTGCAACCAACTGATCTCTCTATTGGTGAGAGTTTTCTTTTTGGAGACTTTGGTTTTACTCATTCTAGAATGGGTTTTTGGGATAATCAAATAGAAGGACTTCAGCAGTTTCGCATTCGCTCCATCTATTCACATTGAATTGAAAATGCAAGAACCCTGCGGTAGGTACATTTCCATAGCTCTGTTGGCCAATATAGTTTGCAAATTCTGTTATACCCGGATTATGGGCAAAAAGCATCACTGAAGAGTATTCATCATTGACCTTCCTGACCTCATTTAAAAGTTGCCTGTAATCAGCATGAAAGAGATTTGGGATCATTTCAATTTCCCCAAGATCATATTCAATACTCCGACACATAATTATTGCGGTATGTATGGCACGATTTGCCGGGCTGCTTATTACCAATTGCGGATAAAGACCCCTTTCCTGAGTTCTTCTTCCCATCTCATAAGCAGCTTTAACTCCACGATTATTTAAAGGTCGATCGATATCAGCCCAGCTTGGCTGATCCCAGGATGATTTGGCATGACGGACAAGGAATAGTTCTTTCACATTAGAAAATTAAAAAAAGGCGCAGAATCTGCGCCTTCAAAGATGTTGAATTAACTTTTTCTTGTTACTTGGAATGTGCTTCTATCAGATAGTCCAACCTGGCAGAAACATTTCCCCAATCAACTACAGATTTCATCCAGGAACCAAGATATGCAGTTCTGTCATTTTGATATCTCAGGTAATAAGCGTGTTCCCAAACATCACAAACTAAAATTGGGATACTAACCCATTGACCAAGGTTTTGATGTTTTTCTGCCTGAAGAATTACAAGAGAATCTGATACGGGCTGATAGGCTAAAATTCCCCATCCTGATCCTTCTACCTTTGATGCAGAAGAGATAAAATACTTCATGAAGTTATCATCTGACCCGAAAGAATTCTTTATGTAGCTAAGCAGGGTTTTTGACATTTCACCAGGTTCAGGAGACATATTATTCCAAAATATGGTGTGAAGAAAATGACCTGAACCATGAAATGCCAGCTCTCGTTCCCAGTGCTTTACGAGACTGTAGTCATCATTAACGATCATCTCTTTTATCTTGTTTGTGGCCTTGTTTAAACCATTCACATAACCTTGATGATGAATGCTATGATGAAGTTCCATGGTTTGAGGGTCAATTGCCTCTTCCAAAGCATCATAACTATAGTTAAGGTCGGGCAATATAAACTCCCCTTTATCGTAGGCTTTGTCAATGCCGGGTACTAGTCCTGCGGCGTAAGTGTTATTTGCAAATGCAGAACCCAAAACTGTTGCTCCTGCAGCTAGAGCTCCTGACTTTAAGAATGTTCTTTTATCCATTACTGTGTTTTTGGATGAATTGTGAATGGTCAAAAGTTACAAAGACCATTCCATTAGCTTTCATTAATATCTAAAAACTTCTGATCGTAATCATTGATTTGTTTAGTCCAATCGTAATAGGCGACGAAGGGAGAAGTCACTTGTTTTCTGATAACGCTCACATCAAAAATTAGTCGCTGTAAACGATTTACCAGGTCCTTTTGATCCTTGTAAAAGAAGGTTGATCTGTATGCCTCGGGTAGATGTTCAGGATAGGCTAATCTATCTGGCAATAAGGGAAAACAATCAGCATAGATCGTTTCAACAACACTGCCCCCAAAGAAGTCCTGTACACTAGTGACCGGAGCAATATCGGCTCGTAAGAGCCACTTACAGTACTCTTCATCAGTTTCAGCATATCCAAAATGAACTATCTCCTCTGAAAAATGGACTTTTGCCTCCTCAAACACTCCTGGTGATGAAGAGTACTCGCGACCCAATACTGCGAGCTTGAATTGAACTCCTCGTTGCTTCAACTCTCTCAAAGCTGAAAAGAAATCCTCAGGGTTTTTGTCGTATTCCCATCTGTGATTCCAAATGATAAGCGCCCTGTTAAACTTCTCTTCATTCCTGATCTCAGCCCTATACTTTTCTATTCTCTTTAAGTCCATACCCAATGAGAGCACAGAGGATTTCTCTTCTATCTCACTAACAGAAAAAAGATTCTTGTGGTCAGGGTAGATCTTAAGAAACTGGGGCAAAGCTCCGATGAAGCTTTCTTTATGAAAGTTTGAGTTGAAAAGAACTGTATCAGAAACTAATGCCGAACTGTAATTGATAAATGCGTAATGCAGGTCGCCTCCCACTTTCTTATCAGTATCGCGATCTGACCAGGGATAGGTAAGCTGATTCTCGTGGAAATAGGTCACGAACTTCTTTCCATGGCCAAACTCACCCAAAAGCGATTTGAACAAAGCGACATTCAACATATCAGAGCAAAGGAAGATATCCGGCCGCCAGGCAGCTTCAATGACTCTTTTTGCCAAAGTAATGGCTGAGCCATGCATTCTCCATTTCCAGTGATTCCCGTTTAATCCCTCAATTCGAATATCATATTGAGAGTGGTCCTTTATACCCTCGGCCCAGGCCTTATGGCTCTCAACCATAAACGGCTCTACAATCAGGATCTTCAATGGTGGATTGCTTTCTTTCAAATCAGCCTTTAATAGCGTGAAGAAAGAAAACATTTGGCAATCTGTGGGAAAGACTAGCCTTTTCTCACTCTGCCCTTATGTATTTCAGGATTGTAATGATTGATGCCTATCTCAGGTAATTTGGCTTGAGCTTCTGCCCTCTCTTCTTCGGGCAAACGCATGATATCCCGGCATTCAGGAGAGCAGGTATGCTCCATCTCTTCTGCGCAATTCTTACACTGAATAAAAAGGATATGACAGGAAGGTTGAGCACAGTTTACATGAGTATCACAAGGTTCGCCACACTGATGACAACTCGAGAGTATTTCTTTTGAGATTGCCTCTCCCAGACGATCGTCGAATACAAAGTTCTTTCCCTTGTATTTATTCTCAAGTTCCTGCTGCTCTACCTGATGAGCGTAATTGATGATACCGCCATTTAATTGATAAACATCCTTAAATCCTTTGTGCTTTAGGTATGCTGATGCTTTCTCGCAACGAATTCCTCCTGTGCAATACATAACCACAGGCTTATCCTTGCTATCTGCCAGTAAGTCAATGACATAAGGAAGTGCCTCACGGAAAGTCTCAACTGGTGGAGTGATTGCATTCTCGAAATATCCAACCTCTGTTTCGTAGTGATTTCGCATATCCACTACAATCGTATCAGGATTGGAGGTAAGTTCATTAAATGCCTTTGCGTCAAGGTGAACTCCTTTGTCTGTTACATCGAATGACTTATCGTCTAGACCATCAGCTACGATCTTATCTCTTACCTTGATTTTGAGCATATAGAATGAATGATCATCATTCTCTACAGCTTCGTTTAGTCGGATCTTACCTAAAAATTGATGGTTAAAGATCCAGGTCTTTAGAATCTCGAAATTTGCACTTGGAACTGAGATCTGTGCATTTACACCTTCATAAGAGACGTAGATGCGCCCCATTACTCCAATGGCATAAAAAGCTCTGTACATCTCATCCCTGAATGCTTGTGGATCAGTGAGATGGACATACTTATAAAAGGAGATGGTCGTCCTGGGAGTTGAGTCCTCCTCCATTCGCTTCTTAAGCTCTTCTTTGTTTACCCTATTGTGTAATGCAGCCATTTCAGCGTGCAAAGATAAGGCATAGAGCTGTTTAGCGCATACTAGTCAAAATGAGATTTGTCAATATTGAGCCACTCAAGAATTGAATTGCAGAAGATATCTTCCTTGATCTCGTCACTGTAATCGGCATCTTCAATGTACTTGCCGATTTCCAGATCGCCTAATGGGAAAGGATAATCAGAACCGAGACAGATCTTTTTAGAGCCTACAATATCAAGGATATAATCGAGCACTTTTTTATCGTGAGTGATCGAGTCTACCCAGAATTTCCCTAAGTACTCGCGCGGATTGATCGGGTTATCAATTGCCACAAGATCCGGGCGACAGTTATATCCGTGTTCAACCCGGCCGATAGTGGCAGGGAATGATCCTCCCGCATGGGAGAAACAAACTCTTAAGTCTTTATAGCGCTCAAGAACCCCGGAAAAGATCATCGAGCAGATCGCTCTGCTTGTTTCAGCCGGCATTCCTACCAGCCATGGAAGCCAATACTTCTCCATATTCTCCTTACCCATCATATTCCATGGGTGCACCATTACAGCCATTCCAAGCTCTTCGCAAGCTTTCCAAAGAATCTCGAAGTCCTGATCTCCAAGGTTCTTATCATTGATATTCGAACCAATCTGGATTCCAGGGAGATTTAACTCCTCCTTGCATCTGTGAAGTTCCTTTACTGCTAACTCGGGATCTTGCATTGGAATCGTACCAAGAGCTATATAATTCTTGGGATACTTTGCTACGATTTCAGCGATATCGTCATTCAGATACTCACTCACCTCCAGTCCATCCTTGGGCTTTGCCCAATAACTGAACATCACCGGAATAGTACAAATGACCTGCACCTGAGTATGGAATTTCTCATAGTCTTTAATTCTCACCTCAGGGTCCCAGCAATTTTCTTCGATCTCTCTAAAGAAACGGTCGCCCTGCATCATCCGGGCGAAGCCCGACCTGTGATGATCCAGGTAAATGAAATCTCCGTAACCAAACTTCTCAGCAAACTTTGGAAGTCGTTCCGGCAGATAATGGGTGTGCATGTCAATCTTCATAGGGGGCAATTTGGCGTAAAGATAAAAGCGATAACAAATGCTTTGCTATCGCTTTATTCTCATGTGTTAGTCTTTTAACTCGAGCTTCTCCATATCCTCGAATAATGGGATCTCGGCTTCCTCTATCATTTTCTGATAGGCCAGCCACTCATTCTCGTAAAAGGCGTTCATCCTTTCCATGGTCTTCATCACGTTTTTCTCGAGAATTTCTAAGGCCAAATCTGCAGTAGGACTTGGTTTGGCCATTCCCGTGTAAGTGTAAGAACCATAATGCCAAAGGTCATTGCTCAGATACTGAGTAACGTGATCATAACCATCAAAATCCTCTCTGTTCATGAACACCATTTTCATGGTTTGAACTGAGTCCATAATGATCTTAGCCTCATTCTTCATATCCTTCTGCAAACTGTCTTCTACCAGGGAGATCATTGCATTAATCTCGGCCACTTTCTCTTCCGTTTCTTTTAAGCGTTCAAAGGCATCTGTGGTGAGCTGCACAATAGCTTCAATCCGCTCAACTTGCTCAGAACGAGCTTTAAGATCAGCTTCATTCAATTCAAATCTCGGATCGTATTTCACTTCCACATCAGTACTAGCCGACCAGCGATCATAAGTTAAAACTGCAGTGTAGTTTCCAGGCATGACCCAATCTCCGCTTGGATCAGGCTTATTCTCCTTAGGACTGGTATGACTTGGCCAGTTCACGCCTTTTCTACTCATGTCCCAATAAACCCTGTTGAATCCTGTGTCAGCTTCAGACCAGAATGTTCTTATCGTGTCTCCTGATTGGTCCAGGATCTGAACTATGATCATTCCCTGAAGGTGTTCTTTTACCGGCTTAAGCTGACCCTCTTCTTCACCTTCAAGCTCTTTTCGAGCTTCGTAATCTACCAATTCAGGAATATGACAGGTGATTGGAAGTCCAAATCGCTTGTTCTCTCCGATAAATACATCCTTTCCGGTGAAGCGAACACCAGATGCGGGTTTGATATGCTTTTGATATCCAGGATTTAGGTTTTCAAAAACATAAAATGCTGCATCAGCAATAGAAGGGTCCATGCTAAGCTCTCTTAGCGGAGAAATATCATCAAATACCCAGGCTGCTCTACCAAATGTCCCAACAATAAGGTCGTGTTCTCTAGGATGGATCTTCATGTCGCGAGCTGGAGTAGATGGGAAACCATTAGTCCATTTTTGCCAATCGTTTCCTCCATTTAAAGTGAAAAACAATCCATGATCAGTTCCTAAGAAGATCAGATCCTCTGCGATCGGATCCCATGCAGCAGATAGTGAATGTCCCTGAACCTGCTTGCTATTGGCAATTCTTGTCCATGTACTTCCAAGATCCTCTGTTTTAAAGAGATAAGTTTCCCAGTTGTTTCTTCTGTAGTCATTAACTACAAGAAGCGCAGCATTCTCATCATGGGGTGATGCCTGAATAAATGGGATCCATGCTCCTTCCGGCATTCCCTTCACTCTGGTATCAACTCGTGACCAGCTTTGACCACCATCGCTTGTTACATGCAAATAGCCGTCATCTGAACCTGTCCAGATTACTTGTGAATTTTTCGGACTGACATCAATTGCTGTCAATGCGGTATAGTTCTCAGCTCTGGTAGCATCAATAGTTAATCCACCGCTCTGAGCCTGCTTCTGCTTAGCGGTATCATTGCTTGTCAGGTCTTCTGAGATGATCTCCCAGCTCTGGCCACAATCTGTACTCCTATGTAAATACTGAGACCCAAAGTAAATAGTACAGTCATAAGAAGGGTCCTGTGCAATTGGCGCATTCCAGTTGAATCTGAGAGGCTTGTCTTCTGGGTGAACAGGTTGGATGTATTGATCGAAACCAGTTTCACGATCATAATGATAGACATTCCCACCCTGATACATGGCGAACCCGTAACGATTGTCGCGTTGATCTGGCATCACGTCGAATCCGTCTCCAAACATGACTTCATCCCAATGCGCATTGCGAATACCCCCTGTTTGCCATACAGAAGAAGGGCCAACCCATGAGCCATTATCCTGCATTCCTCCATAGATATTATATGGAAGGTCATCATCAATATTGATATGATAGAATTGGGCAAGTGGCAATGTCTCGATAAACTCCCAGGTCTCTCCTCTGTCTCTTGAGATTGCCATTCCCCCATCGTTTCCATCAATCAAGAAGCTAGGGTTATCAGGGTGAATATAGAAGGCGTGGTGATCGGGGTGGATTGAGTTATACGGAAGAATCACATCAAAGGACTTTCCACCATCTTCACTCTTAGAGACTAATGAATAAAGGTTGTAAAGCCTGTTCTCGTTAGTAGGATCTATGTAAATATCGGCGTAGTAAAATGGTCTGTTTCCAATGTTCTTGGTAGACACCAAAGAGAAGTTGAAACCTCCGTCTGTAGACTTATAAAGTCCATTTGTCTTGGCTTCAACAAGAGCATAAACTACCTGAGGATTTGCTGCAGATACTGCAAGTCCGATTCTTCCCAGATGTCCTTCCGGCAATCCATTTTCACTGGTTCTTTCCACCCAGCTGTCTCCGCCATCATGTGTTACATATAGGCCGCTGCCTTCTCCACCTGAAGTGAAGAACCATGGCTTACGGTAATGGTGCCACATAGCAGCATATAGCTTATTTGGGTTTTCTGGATCGATGATAAGATCTGCACAACCAGCGGTGTCATTGATAAAAAGTATGCTTTCCCATGTCTCTCCGCCATCCTGGCTTCTATAGACTCCTCTATCAGGATTTGGACCCCATGCAGAACCGGTAGCAGCTGCATAAATGGTGTTTGGATCATTGGGGTGGACGATGATCCTATGAATGCCTTTTGTATTCTCAAGGCCCATCAAATTCCAGCTTCTACCGGCATCTAAGGTCTTGTAGATACCAGCCCCACTATTGTGTGAGTTTCGAGGATTACCTTCTCCTGTACCTGCCCATACCACACTAGGATTGCTTGGGTCAATTGCGATTGATCCAATTGACTGGATTGGCTGATCATCAAAGATTGGAGTCCATTCGATTCCACCTGAAGTAGATTTCCATACCCCACCCGAAGCGGTTCCGATATAGATGATATCGGGGTTTGATCGAACTACGTCAATTGAGTTAATTCGGCCACTCATTCCGGCCGGACCTACATTTCTAGGTTGGAGTGCATCAAGCACATGATCGTCTACAAACTGTGAGTTTGCAGTGATACTTAGAATCGTAAATAGTGTTGTTAAGAGAAAAAATCTTCCCATCCTTATCATTTTGAGATAATGATAAGGAATCTACGAGTGAATAGGTGGGAAATTCGACGAGTAAGCTAATTGCTTACCCTTCTGTGCCGGGTTGATCGGCTTTTGAAGAGAAAGACTCCAAATCCTTGTAATTAAAGATGTGTACATCCTTAATTGAAGATTTGATGTGATCTATAGGTGCTTCAGAGTCTACACCTTTCTTTTCCCTGCTCTCGTTGTCCTCTGGATATGCTGCAAATATTGAAATCACGTTGTGCTCTTTTGTCGAGTTTACGTGATGTAATTCAATTTGTTACAATGTGTATCTAGTTTTCCAGGGCGCGCATGATCTGTCTCATATCATTCATCCTGCGATAGAACTCTAGAACAGACTCTCTTACAATTATATCGGAAGGCTTTACTGGTCTACTTAAGTGAATTCCATCCATGCTTGTACATCTGCTTAGGGCAACATATAACTGGCCAGCCGCAAATGCTCCACGGTCAAGATCGATAACCAGATGATCGAATGTTAATCCCTGGCTCTTATGAATAGTAACGGCCCAGGCAAGCTTCAAGGGGAATTGGGTGTAAGATCCCAACACATTCTCTTCGATAACTCTTTTTGACTTGTTGAATTTGAATTCTATATGCTCCCAGGTCTCCTTACCAACTTCCAGGATTATTCCATCTTCAAGCTTGACATGAATATGATCCTCTGAAAATCCATCTACAATTCCGATGGTACCATTTACCCATCTTCTATTTTTTTCTCTGATGTCATTTTTGACGAACATGACCTGAGCTCCAAGTTTTAGAGCAAGGTTCTCATCGGTGGGGAGAGAATGCATTGGAAATTTCTTGTCGATCACCCCTTCAAACTCATGAAGATCTCCAGGGAGCTTGTGAAGCTCGTCATCATTAATTCCGTCAGATTTAGATCGCGTGGTACTAATAGTGACTTCGTAGTTCTTTCGAAGACCTTTAACCGGTTGACATCTGGTATTTATCTCCTTTATATCATGGTAGTCAGCATTGCCATTCCTAAATCTGTTTAGCAGATTAACAAAGCCAACATCCACCTGACGATAGACCTTTTCCAATTCAATATTGATCAACTCCAACTCCTGAAAAACCAGAGCATCAAAGAAGAATGGTCCTGTATACCAGTTTCTCAGTACCTCCCATTCCTCTTGCCTAACTACCGGTTCCAGCTGCAACAGGTCTCCAACAAAGAGGACCTGCACTCCTCCAAAGGGTTTTGGAACTCTTCTCACATTTCGCAGGACGTGGTCTACAGCATCGATCAGGTCTGCTCGCACCATAGAGATCTCATCAATGATCAAGAGTTCAAGCTTTTTCATGATCTCCTTCTTATACGGTTTGATCCGGCTAATGCTCAATCTTGGATCACCCGGTTGAGTGGGCCCCAAAGGAATCTGAAAGAATGAATGAATAGTGGTGCCTCTTGCATTAATTGCTGCAATACCGGTTGGAGCAAGGACGATAAATTTCTTATCCGTTTGCTGGGCAAAGTTCTTTAAGAAGGTAGATTTCCCAGTACCTGCTTTACCGGTCAGGAAAAGGGAATGATTGGTTTTCTCAAGCAGTTGATAGGCATAGTATAATCCTTCATTCTCTTCTTTCTGGTAATTAATCTTTACTTCAGCCATCAAACAAACAAGTAGGCATACTTTGCATATGCCCAGGTAAGCAATACAACAACAAACAAAGATGGTAGGAGATTTAAAATCCTAAGCTCTTTTAATCCGAGTAAATTGATTCCGATCCCAACGATCATCACACCTCCAACAGAGCTTAACTCAGCCATCATTGATTCGCTTAAAAAGCTATCGAGATATCCAGCCGCGAGGCTGATACCTCCCTGATATAAAACCATTGGCACTACGGAGAATGCCACTCCGATTCCATAAGCTACGGTTAAAACCATCGCGGAGAATCCGTCTAATACAGATTTGGTGTATAGTAAGTCTGGAGTCTCGCCTAATCCATCCTGAATTGCCCCTAAAATGGACATCGTTCCAACACAAAATAATAAGGTAGCTGTAGTAAATCCTTCAGTGAATTTGGGGTTGCCTACTTTGAGTTTGTGTTTGAGCCAGTCGGAAAAGTATCTGATGCGATCCTCAATTCTTAGGAACTCTCCTATCAGGCCGCCAAATGCTAAGGAAAGGATTACGTAAAGGAGGTTTTGGCTATCAAATGCCATTTTTATCCCTAGTACGATCGTAAATAAACCAATGGCCTGAAAGACGATCTGATGATATCTATCCGGTAGTCTCTTATTGAGTAAGAGACCAATTCCTGATGCAAGAATTACGGTTACAGCATTGATCCAGGTTCCTTCCATATTCCTTACTGAGCAGGCTCAGTCTCTCCTTCTACTTCTCCCTCATCCGCCCGTAGGGCGTCCTTATTCTTTTTTTCCTCTCCCAGAACCTTCATTAAGATGCCTGCATCATCTGGTCTACTGCCCAGGAAGATCACAAGAATTGCAGTAACAATGATGCTGAGAAGTACAACGGCAAAAGTGATGTCTTTTATGATCCTTCCTTTATCAATTAGGATTTGGCTTCCGATCTTGACGCCCTCAATAATTGGCAGAGTCGCAAGGATCGCCGGCACCAATCCCTTTGGAGCCATGACCGCCATAATTGCTCTATCCTTAAAGCTTAGATGGGATTGGTTCGCAAAAAGTCTGATTGAAAATGGTCGAACCAATGTAATTCCGATTACGATTACAAATGCCCACATGTATACCATGGGCTCGCCAAACTCCATGCTTATTCCTACAAGCACAAAGAACAAGGTCCCAAACAGGAATACAAGTTCAGAAAAAAAGCTTTTTTCAGTTGCTCTTAAACCCTCAGATTTTAGGAGTGAACCCATAACTGTGTTGTTAAGAGTTTGAGCATTTCCAACGGTGATACCGAAGGCAAGCACTGAAATACCTCCATTTAGGCTGAAGTACTCACATACACCGTAAACTATTATGGCAAATGCAAAGCTTGTAAAAGCAGGGTTTTCAAGATCTCTGATCTGCTTAAGGACAAGAGTCCAGATCCATCCACATAAACATCCAAGAGCGCCAGCGATCAGGAAACTCTGCCAAAGAGAATTTGCCAGGGCTGCCATATCAAAGTTTCCATTTCTCATTGCTCCAAAAAGAGCAAGACCAACTACCAAACACAGCACATCTGACAATGCTGATTCAAGTACCAGTAGCGTTTCGCAATCTTTATCTGTCTTTAACTGCTTAACTATGGGAATGACTACCGCTGAGGAAGTTCCTCCCACAATGGCACCAAAAAAGGATGCGGATAAAAGATCAATTTGATTGTCGTAGTAAACTTTGGAAGCCAGCATCAAGACCCAGGTGGCTATTGATGCGCTGAGGAAAAAGTTAAAAACCGTCATCAGAGATGCTCTCCCAAAGGATTTTCTTAGCTCATCCAGTCGCAGATTTATCCCCGACTCGAATAGGAGGAAGATCAGGGTCAATACTGAAAAATAAGCGGCGACTTTCCCAAAGTCTTCCATTTTCACTAATCCCAGAACAGGACCAATAACAATCCCTAATGTCAGCAGTAAAAGAGGTGTCGGGACGCGAGTGTATTTAAATGTCCCATTGAAAAAGTGAGTAAGGAAAATAAGTGCTCCAAGAAAAATCAGGACTAGAGGTTCCATATTAGCTGCTCTTTTCGGAATCTATGTTTTCAGGGTAAGATATTCTGATGTGGTGTATGCTTGCAAGCATCTTCTTAAAAACCTGCTTACATGTTGTGATCTCTTTAAAGGTAATAGGACTGTTTGTGAATTGCTGTCGATCTATCAAATGCTGCACGATCTGATCTACGAGATTATTTACATCATCCTCGGTTGGCTGCTTCAATGATCGGGCAGCTGCTTCGATTCCATCAGCCATCATAAGGATGGCGGTTTCTTTTGAGAATGGCAGAGGGCCCGGGTATTCAAATTTACCCTCATCGATATCCTCTTCAGGGTTCTCTTGCATGAACAGGCGATAGAAATACTCCACTCTGGTGGTTCCGTGGTGAGTACGAATAAAATCGACGATCACCTGAGGAAGCTTATACTTCCTTGCAAGCTCTACCCCTTCAGGAACATGAGCGATGATGATGGATGCGCTCTCATCAAAACTTAGCTCATCATGCGGGTTATAGCCTGATTGATTCTCTATGAAATATCCTGGATTATTGATCTTTCCAATATCGTGATACAAGCCACCCACTTTAACCAGGAAAGAATTTGCTCCAACCTCTTCTGCTGCTGCTTCTGCAATGTTTGCGACCTGAAGGCTATGTTGGAATGTTCCGGGAGCCTCAGTAAAGAGCTTCTTTAACAAGGGTCGATTTAAGTCCGATAGCTCTACCAGTGTTATATCGGATACAAAGCCGAAGATCCTTTCAAAAATCGGGACCAAAGGATAGGCCAGTAGAGTAAGGAAGGCCGATACAGTCAGCCAGCCAAAGGTATTTACATCAATTTTCTCAAGGCTACCAGTCATGATCAGGCTTACTCCGAAGTAACAGACAAAATAGGTGACCAGGAGTAATGCGGAAGAAGTAAAGAACTGAGACCAATAACGTGCAGTCCTATTAGTGAAGATAGCAACAGCACCTGCGATGACCTGAATGAAAATCCAATTCAGACCGTGAGGCACAATAAATGCGGATAGCATCATAACAGCAAAATGGGTTACAACCGCAAATCGAACATTGAAGAAGATTCGAACGACGATTGGAACTATACAAACCGGAATTGCATAAGTAAGGTCCACTTCCTGTCGACTCATGACCTCTATCAGAAAGACCATTGCAGTTACAAGACCAATCATGAATAGGAATGACCTTAGATCTTCGTAAGTGCGTTTATCTATTCTGTAAATCGCCAGAACCAGCAAGCCGAGAACAATTGAGATATTAAGGATATTGCCTAGAGTTAGCAGAGCCGGACTTGCTGAAGTGGAGGTCCTCTTACTTTGAGCTTCAATGTACTGACTGATCACCTCTGCATCAGGTTCTGAAACGATCGCTCCTTTCCTAATGATCACCTCACCCTTCTTGATCTGCTTCATGACCGTGTTGAGTGTTGAGAGTTTTGCCTCAGTAAGCTTGCTCGTCATTTCGGCATCGTAGCTAATGTTTGGGATAACGGCTCCCATTAGAAGCGGCTCAAGAAAATCTGTATCATAAAACTCAAACTGCTGCAGTCTTAGCTTCACATTCTCTTGTGCCTCCGGCACCGATGTCATATAGGCCAAAAGTTCCTTTCTGGCTTTGTTACCATCGATCACTTCGATCTCCTGATCATCCTTTCCAAGATGAGACTGGTCAATTTGAATAACTCCTTTATTGTAGACCTCTTCCAGAAGTGAAACCGAAAATCGGGCATGAGAGGCTGAATCGATAACAAATGAGATCTCTTCGTCGGCAAGCGTAGCAGCATAAGCCAGGTTAAACTCATTCAAAAAGATCTCGATCTGCTCTTCCTGAGTCTTTGCATTGATTCGATAATGCGGCAGGACCTCCTGGATCGCCTGTTCTTTCTGGGCTTCTATCTGCTCTTCTGGAAAGAGTACATCAAAGCTGAAATCCGCTTCAAGGTCGCTATATCGCCATGGACTACCAATTTCATAATTGTATTGAAATCCTTGCTTCTTGGGGAGACCGAAGGTTATGATCGCGATGCAGGCGATCACAACAAAAATTCGCATCAAATCGCGAAAGCGATTAACTAAAAAGCTGAAAAACTGTTTCAATTATAGGTACTGGTTTGAGGCCTCTTCAGAGGTACTAAAAATAAGTAAATTTGCGAGCCTCAAATCGTAATACATTTTCATAACCGGGCCAAGTGCCCTTATATATTAAAGACATCATGAACGAAGTTTTTATCGTCTCAGTAGCCAGAACTCCAATTGGCGCATTTAGCGGTAGTCTAAGTCCTCTAACTGCCACTCAGCTTGGTACTTCAGTTATCAAAGACGCTGTTTCACAAGCCGGAATCGATTCAGATAAGGTTCAGGAAGTTTACATGGGTAATGTTCTTCAGGCTAATAATGGTCAGGCTCCTGCTCGTATCGCTGCCCTGGCAGCCGGAATTTCAACAGATACTCCATGTACCACAGTTAACAAAGTGTGTGCTTCAGGAATGAAAGCTGTTATGCTAGCAACTCAGAGTCTTAGACTAGGCGATGCTGAAATTGCAGTTGCCGGTGGAATGGAAAGCATGACCAATGCACCTTACTACATTCCAAAAGGAAGATCTGGATACCGCTACGGAAATGCGGAGATCCTTGACGCTATCGTTCGCGACGGATTGCAGGATCCATACAAAGGATACATGATGGGTAATGTTGGAGAGCTATGTGCTAAAAAGTACAACTTCAGCAGAGAGGATCAGGATGCATATGCGGTTGAAAGCTACAAGAGAGCTGAAGCAGCAATTGAGAATGGATGGTTCAACGATGAGCTTTCTCCAGTAGAGATCCCACAGAGAAGAGGTGAGCCTGTTTCAGTTTCTGAAGATGACGAACCAAAGAGAATCAACTTTGATAAAGTTGCTACAGTAAGACCAGCCTTTGAAAAGGACGGTACTATTACTGCTATCAATGCTTCAAAGATCAATGATGGTGCTTGTGCTTTAGTTCTTATGACAGCAAAAGCAGTTGAAGAAACCGGTGCAAAGCCAATCGCAAAGATCCTTAGCTATGCTGATGCAGCTAATGAGCCAGAGTGGTTTACTACAGCGCCTGCAAAAGCAATCCCAAAAGCTCTAGGTAAAGCTGGTATCTCAAAGGACGATGTAGACTTCTATGAGATCAATGAGGCTTTCTCTGTAGTATCTCTGGCAAACATCCAGGAACTAGGATTGGATAAGGACAAGGTGAATGTATTCGGAGGAGCGGTTTCTCTAGGACACCCAATTGGGGTTTCCGGAGCAAGAATTCTAGCTACTCTAACATCTGTCTTAAAGCATAAAAAAGGTACGATAGGATGCGCAGGAATTTGCAATGGTGGAGGTGGAGCTTCTGCTATGGTGATCGAGCGCGTATAGATTTACTCCACATAACGTTTACTAAAGGCCTGCCTTCCGGCGGGCTTTTGGTTTTATTTTTGATACTATACAGGATATCAAGCAAATCAGCACTATGCGAGTTTTATCGATATTGATCATTTCACTTTTCTGTTCAGGCAGCCTAATGGCTACTGAAACACCAGATCTGAGCCAACAAGAAGCTGAGCTCGAAAGCTTATCGCGTTGTCTAATCAATGATTCTCTACTCGCTGCTACTGATGAATTCCTAATGTATCTCTATGCTGATACTTCAATACCGGTGTTGTATAAGGATTCAGTCTTCGCGGAAAGCAGAAGAGAGATCGTTTATAATCTGATCCCTAAGCTGGTTCAAACTCTTAAGGAGACAAATTCCTTTTCTTATCAGTTTCGTGACCTCCGGTCGATGAGTATTCAGACACCACCCGACAGTAGCTTTAGGATCTTCACCTTCGCTCTGAAGGAAGCAAGAGGTATTTATCGCCATTTTGGTGCGATACAAATGAATAGTGAAGATCTGCACCTGTTCCCTTTGCTTGATTTTTCTGATACTTTGGAACTGAGAACTCAGGAAATTCTTAGCAACCGGAATTGGATCGGAGCTGTTTACTATCGTATCCTGCAACACGATTACGCGGGGAAGACATACTATACCCTCTTTGGATTTGATCAAAATGACCTTTGGTCCAGAATCAAGATGATTGAGATCTTGTCATTTGACAATAATGGATCTCCGGTTTTTGGTGCACCCATCATTCAAAAGAAGATCGATGATGAGGTACAGGTTCAAAACAGATTCTACCTTGAGTACAAGAAAACTGCTCAGGTTAATCTAAACTACTTCGAGGATATGAAGCTGATCATCTTCGATCATACTGAGCCCATCCAGGAAGACACTGAGGGTCTTCACTTCACTTACATTCCAGATGGAACTTATGAAGCTTTCAGATGGGATGAGAAAATTGGAAAGTGGAGCTGGATCGAGAAGGTATTCCACTATGCTATTAATGAGAATGATAATCCTCCAATGCCTGCTCCAATTCTAGACGATAGGGATTAATAGTAATCCGAAATTTTCTTTACAAATGCCCGCCTGACCGATTCCGGAGTGTCAGGTCTTACTTCCGTTAACCAAACAAAATCAGCCAATGTTCTGTCCGATTTGGGCAGAGATCTGATAGGAGTAAAAACAGCATCCGGGTTGTCGATAAACGTGATCTGGTCGATCTCTTCATTGACGAAGTACATTCTGATCTTCGTACTCTTTGCATAATTAGCACCAATAAAGGCCCCAAGCTCATCCTTGGCAAAGTATAAGCTTTCTGCAGAGCCATCAACTAGCATTTGATCGATGATTCCATCTACGAAGTAACCAGTAATGTAAGTTCCTTTGATCTGGTCGAAAATTCCCGTTCCGGTCTGGTTTACAAGGAATGAACGAGTTCTAAAGAGCATTTTATGAATGTCATTGTTCCTGGTCTCAATGAAGATCGTATCGGCTCTTAATTGATTCTCAGCATTCCAGATAACAGGGTCGAAATACATCCTAAATGTGGAATCTGAAAGTGAGTAGAAAAAGGAATCACAGATGCCCTGAAAATCGGATTTAAAGATCCTAACATCACCAGTAGCAAGGAATGCCCGACTAGTATCTCCTTTTGGAGTAAATGACCTGAGGATATCTGCACCAAGGAACATTGAATCGTCTGCCATTCGATAACGCAGAACAGGATCTTCTGTCGCTAGTAAGTAGTTATCATCCTGAAAGTATTCAGCATAATCTCCGCTTATCTTGATATCGTTATCCATATCATACCAGCGCATATTATCGAATGATTGGCCGTAACCAATATCAAATTGGTAATAGAGGCTATCTGAATATAAAATCTGATTCTCGTGATAGGCGATAGTATTTACTCCGAATGAGGCTTCATCATTGAGCTGATCAAACCATCCTGTTTCGCAGTAGATCCTGTCATTATTAGGCTCAACAATCCATGTAGGACCAAGGAAATAACTTCTCTTCTGAGATAGATTATACCGGAGTGTATCTGCATAAACATTGTATGCAGGATCTAGAATGACAACTGAGTCTCTAAAGGTTACATCATCTGTGCGAGCCTCAAAATAGCCTCTGTCACTTATAATTACGGTAGTACTATCGATGATCTTAGCTCCGGAAAGATAGTAGGCATACCTCCTACTGGTTTCATAAAAAAGCTGCTGTGTATAGAGCTCAAGACGCTGATCGGTTAGATATACATTGCCTTTCATTATTGCAAGGCGCTTGCCGGAAAAATACCTTAGTGTATCCCCGGTCATTACAATAGAGTCGCCTTCTTCGATTCTTACATTACCGTAGGCGAAAAGAGTTTTCTCCACACTGCTAAGTACAGCGCTATCGCACCACATATAGGCTTCTTCGTGCTTGAATTGAACATCACCAATAAAGATCCGGTATTGGGTTCCAGTTGAGTCAATAATCCTAACCTTATTGGATTTCAGGATCTCAACAGCACGTGATTCTCGAGGCTCAGCCTGCTCCTGGCTGAGTAGACTCAGGGTTGTGGTCAAAAAGAAAAAAAGGAAAAAAACTCTAGGCACCTGATGTATTTAATCGGGCCGTAGGCCCATTATTTGTTTCTTCTCTCGATCAAAGAGAGTGAAACGTATCTATCTGGGTTGGCTTTGAAGTCTACAAGAAGTGCATCCATGCTGTTCATGATAGCTTCAAGCTTTTGATAAGTAACGGGATCATTAATCAACTTACCTACTGTTCCTTCGCCCTCATTGATAGAAGCTAACATTACTTCTAACTCACCTAAAGAACCATTTAAGCCTTCAATAGTAGCTTGAAGGTCTGATTCAGCAAGATCACCACTAATAACTTCAAGATTTGCTAGAAATGCACCAATAGATTCTTTATTGTCTGCCATCTCACCTGTAACCTCAGTAAGGTCGTCTACCATCGTAGTTAGATTACGAGAATTCTTTTCGAGCAGATTATTCACTCTGTCAGTTGTCTCCGTAAGACTCTCTAGCTGAGCATTAACAAGGTTTACAGTTTCGTAAAGATCCGCTGGTGCTTCCTCCCCTTCCTCAGGGAACATTCCATTGATCTTTCCTAAAGTGGTATCAAGTTTTCCGAGGACATTACTTAGATCACCAAGAACCGGGTTTACGATTTCCATCGCCTCACCGATCATACCAGCACTCTTGTTACCAATGATTGTATCTCCTGGCTGATACATTGAAGTAGAATCAGAATACAGAAGGGCAATAGAAGCCTCCCCAAATAGATCTGTCCTAAATTCTGCAACACTGCTTACAGGTACTTCTACTTTATCATCAAGTATGATCTCTACCAGAATTTGACCCCCGCTGTTTGGCATGATGGTGATCTTACCAACCTTTCCTACGTTCACACCTCCAGAGAATACAGGGCTGGATGTATACAGACCTTCCACATTATCATAAACGGTGTAATAGGTATTCCCCGAAAGGGTGGCTCTCTTTAAAAACTGGAATCCGAAGATTGCTATGACCAGGGTAATAATTACCAGAAGGCCAACTTTGATTTCTTTGCTCACTGTGCTATTGGATGTAAGGCGCCAAAAATAAGAAGAAAGGGCTTACCCTAAGAAGCAAATTGTCTACTTAGATGTTAATGATAGAGCTTCTGCCACTGACATCTTCTCTCCTTCCTTAAATGCTACAACATATGCATCTACAAAACCAGCTTCTTTTGCTCCTGGAAGGTGCTCTAATGCTAGCTGGTAATCGTCGTAATTCCCCTGATAATATTTAAAGATCCCATCAAGGGCTTCTTCATGTATATCAGTAAGTCCTTTGAATGATTTCTCCTTAAGCTGTTTAGATGCAGCTAAAAGCTGAATTCTATAGATAACATCAGGACCTGTTTCTAAAGTAACTGACTCGATTGGCTCTTCAGAAGGAGTCTCAACAGCTCCTCCACTCTCAATCTTAGCATATAGATCTGCTTTGGCGTCGTGCTCTGTTTTAAACTCTTTAAAAGCTCTATAAATAGCACTAGCCAGATAAACCTGACCATCTTCTGACTTCAGATACGCCTCTTCATTTGCATTAGAAAGGAATCCTAGCTCAATCAGAGCGCTTGGCATTTTGGTTTTATAGATCACATAAAGACCACCCTGCTTTATTCCACGACTTCTTCTCTTTACCCTGTACTGGAACTGATCCTCAACCTTTCTCGCAAAGGAAATCGAGTTGTCAAGATTGGCGGTCTGCTTTTGTGCAATCATGATCTGGGCCTCGGGAGATGACAGATCTATATAGTTCTCTTCCGGATTCTCCTCAAGCTCAATAACAGCATTCTCTCTTTTTAGAACTTCGAGATTCGCCGCATTTCTGTTCGTACCCAGGACCCAGGTTTCAGTACCATAAGCAGAGGTATTTGCAGCAGCATTTGCATGAATAGAGATGAAGAAATCCGCATTATTATCATTCGCGATGGATGCTCGCTCATGAAGCTCAAGGAAAACATCGGTAGTTCTGGTATAGATCACCTCCACGTCAGGAAAGTTTTCCTCAATGTATTTCCCTACCAATAAGGTCACGTTCAAAGCAACCGTCTTCTCGTAATAACCCGTCGTACCAATAGCGCCGGGATCCTTTCCACCATGTCCTGCATCGATCACAACTTTATGGATGCGGAGGTCCTTTTCCTGGGCTTGTAAAGCACCATTAAAACCAATCACAACGAAAAGGCTTGCAATCATTAATAATTTGGCTACTTGTTTCACGTTTTCCCTGTATTTTTGACAGCTAACAATCCAGCCCTCAAGCAAATTAAAAGTACGGCATTTAGCGCTTGACATCTTTCTCCTACATTCGACTTTTGCTTGTTTCAAGCTTGTTTCTGACAATTTCGGCCAAAAACGCTGCCAGTTTTGTATTGCCGGCAGGACAAAGCTCAGATTCGACTGTGAATAGTGCAGAAGTTTTGCCACTTCAACTGCTCTCAGATAGCACGCTAAACATCGATAGTCTCTTAGAATTAACGGGTTTAGACTCTCTTTTTATTTCCGACTCGGCTCAAGAGGTGATTGATTCTCTCCCTGTCCCATACGCAGATGATGGAGGAATTACTGCTCCTATAAAGTATAAAGCGCAGGACTCCATCGTATACGATATCAATACCAGGCAGATAAGATTGTACTCGACTTCAACCATGAATTTCCAGTCAATCAATCTTAAAGCTGACAGGGTAGATTTTAGTTTTGACACCTATATACTCAGTGCATCAAGTAGAATGGATAGCAGCGGTGGCCTGCTGGGCAAACCAAATTTCTCTGAATCCCAGGGAACCTTTGACGCAGAGAAAATTGAATATTCCTTTAGGTCAGAAAAGGGAAAGATCTACAATGTGATCACTCAGGAAGGTGAAGGATATATTCACTCAGAAGCGGTTAAGCGGAATCCTGACAATGATTATTTCGCACTAAATGCACGGTATACAACCTGTGACCTGGAGCATCCGCACTTCTTCTTTGAATCGAAAAAGATAAAAGTGGTTCCTGAGGAGGTCATTGTTTCCGGTCCTACTAAGCTTGTTATAAATGATGTGCCAACTCCATTAGTTCTTCCATTTGGAATCTTCCCAAATAAAAAAGGAAGAAGATCCGGGGTCATAATTCCCGAATGGGGGGATTCTCCTCAACTGGGTTTCTTCTTCAAGAATGGAGGATACTACTTTGGTAAGAGTCCGTATGTGGGAGTTGCCCTTACGGGCGATATCTATACGCGCGGGAGCTATGCCTTGCAGACAAATGCTCAGTACAAAGTCATGTACAAAGGGGCAGGGAATGTATATCTCCGTTTTAATCACTTTGCTCCTACCAGGCCTGAAGATCCTGACTCGAAAGCTTCAAATGACTTCAAGGTAATTTGGACGCATAACCAGGACCCAAAAGCAAGACCAAACCGGACATTTACAGCCCGTTTAGAAGCCGCTACCAGAACTTACAATCAGAATAATCTTGAGAATACTTACGACAACCTAGAGACGCAGCTACTATCGAATATCAAGTTCACTCGAACCTGGTCAGGCAAGCCTTACAGCTTTGATGCTACGATCGATTACTTCCAGAATATCCTAACAGGAGATGTTACTCTGAAACTCCCAACCATCAACTTTGCTATAAGTCAGGTTAGCCCTTTCAAACCCAAAATTCAAAGTGAGAGAAAGAAGTTCTATGAGTATATCCGGATTGGATATAATGTTCAGTTAAAGAATGAGCTAAACACAATTGACTCTTTGCTTCTAACCGCAGAGGCATTTAAGAATTTCAGAACCGGGATCAGGCAAAATGTTACGGTAAACATTCCAAGTACTGTCTTCAAGTACTTTACCCTTACCCCGAGCTTCAACTATACAGATCGCTGGTATTTCCAAAAGGAGAATAGGTTCTGGGATTCGGATACCGTTGTGATCACCAATCCTGATTCAACTACAGAAACCCTTTATGGGCAGGAGCTGCGCGATACTACTTATGGATTTTACTCAGTTCGGAACTACAGTTTTAGTCTTACCACTTCTACCAAGTTCTTTGGGATGTACACCTTTAAAGGAAACAAGGTGAAAGGAATAAGACATGAGATCACTCCAAGTCTTAGCTTCTCATATTCACCTGATTTCGGGAAAGATCGATTTGGCTATTGGGATTATGTCCAAAGTTCAAATGATGGCGATTCCACCTTCTATACGCCTTATCAGATTGTATCCAGACTTTATGGAGTGCCGGGACCCGGATTAACAGCTGCAATTAGCTTTAATCTCCTGCAGCGGATAGAAGCGAAAGTCCTTGCAAAAAAGGATACAGCGAATCAGTACAAGAAAGTGCCGATCCTTGACCGATTCAATATCTCCTTCCGATATGATTTTGCAAAGGATTCCCTGAGAATGGATCCGATAAATATCACCGGGAACACCAACATTACAAGGCTGATCAGAATGCAGTTTGGGTTTACCCTGGACCCATTTATCACGGCAGATAGCTCAAACAGAAGGGTCAATACATATCGATGGGCAGCTGAGAAGAGATTCTTCAGATTGACATCAGCATTCTTTGGAGTATCAGGTTCGATTCAATCGAAGAAGGGCAAGGAAATGGCTCAGGACGGACGGGGAGATCCCTGGGAAAGAACAGTGGTCCTAAACAACCCTGCTAACTATTACAATTTCAATGTACCATGGTCACTGACCTTCGGATACGATATAAGAGTTAACAGAAACAAATTCGTTGAAACGGGAACCAACAGAGTAGTAGATACCTTCCTTATAACTCAAGGTTTGAGAATCACTGGTGATTTCAATCTTACCCAAAAATGGAAATTCAATATTTCCACTGGCTTTGACTTCACTGCACTGGAACCTACCCTTACAAACATTTCTGTAGTTAGGGATCTTCACTGTTGGCAGATGACTTTCAACTGGACAGCCTGGCCGCTTGAGCGACAGAGTTATTCAATGCAGATCAATGTGAAGAGCTCAGTTCTTCAGGACATGCGATTATCCAGGAAGAGTCAGGTCAATGATGGATTCTTCTAGATTCTATTTCTGGTCATCGGCGAAGCCAAAGACCTTCTTCATGATATCTGTAGTACGGTTGATCGGGTCCTCTCGGATTTTGGCTTCTTCATCAGCAACTACCTTAAATAGACCATCCATCGCCATATCAGTAACATACTTAGTGATATCAGTCTCGACCTTTTTGGTGAAAGGGATATTGTTGTAGGCCGTGGCGGCCGATTCCCAATACTTTGTTGCACCAACTTCATCAAGTTTACCATCAATCACCGGCATAAAAGCGGTCTCAATTTGATCATAGGTCTTTCCTTTGAGGTATTCAGTAGCTGCATTATCACCTCCGGTAAGAATCCCCATCGCATCCTGAAATGTCATTTCCTTAATCGCATTGACAAAAATTGGCTTCGCTTCTTTTGCCGCGGCTTCAGCAGCTCGATTGAAGGATAGGATAACATCATCGCAAACACTTCCCATACCAACATCTCGAAGTGTTTTTTCAACCTTAACCGCCTCTGGTGGCCATAGGATTTTTAATAGCTCATTTCCAAAATAACCGTCTGTAACTGCTAAGGCATCAGCCCCTTTTCCAATTCCCTGTTCAAGCGCTCCTTTTAAGCCGCTAGCGATTTCTGAATTTGTAGGTGCAGCGTCTCCGTTTATACCTCCAACTACATCATCCATACCGTCGAGGATCTGACTTGTAGCTTCACAACCAAAGAGAAATAGAGAACAAAATAAAAGTGGCAAAAACCTTTTCATGCTCATGTGTTTTGATTCAATTAGTAATGCTTATTGATATTACTACATTTCAATAATCTTGCCAGCTAATTACATGTATTAAATCTTCTTTATGAAAGCCAGCATTATCAGTATTGGAGATGAAATTCTTATCGGGAAAACGATAAACACGAATGCAGCATTCATAGGAGATAAACTTGAGTTGCTGGGAATCGAAGTGCATGAAGTCATTACTGTGCACGATGAGGGTGATGCGATAAAAAGCGCTATTGAACGGGCATTTATTTCCTCAGAGATCACCATAATGACGGGAGGCCTTGGACCAACAAAAGATGATATTACAAAGCAAGTTCTGGCTGACTTCTTTGGTGCCGATCTTGTAAGAAGTCAGGAACAATTGGACCATATCAGATCCTACTTTGAAAGCAGAGGCAGGATACTTAATGAGCTAAACGAATCAGTAGCTGATATTCCATCTAACGCTCAATTGCTTCATAATCCTAAGGGAACTGCAGCAGGAATGTGGTTTAAGGAAGCCGGAAGAATTTTGGTTTCAATGCCAGGGGTTCCTAATGAGATGAGGCATATGGTAGAGTTTGAAGTTATTCCACGACTTACTGAGGAGTTCGATATCCCAACGATCATCCACCGGCATCTTCTTACAGCTGGAATTGGTGAATCCACAATTGCTGAGATGATTGGGGATCTGGAAGACGACCTACCGGACTACATCAAACTAGCTTATCTGCCAAGTATTGGACAGGTTAAGCTCCGTCTCAGTGCCAGAGGGGACAACATGTCTTTTCTTGCCGATGAGATAGATAAACTAGAAGTTCTATTTAAGGAAAGGATTGGGAAGTATTATTTCGGGAAAGATGGAGACACACTTCAATCTGTAGTTGGAGACCTTCTTAATGAAAAGAATGAAACTCTGGCTACAGCGGAATCCTGTACAGGAGGAAACATTGCCCATCTTCTAACAAGTACACCGGGCTCATCAAGCTATTTCATGGGATCAGTAGTAGCTTACGATAACCGGATAAAGGAAGAAATTCTTAAGGTTCCTGCTGAGACCCTTAAAGAGCACGGAGCTGTTTCTGAAGCTACGATCGAATCAATGGTAAGGGGAGTTATAGACTTATTGGATGTAGACTTTGCCATTGCCAGTTCAGGGATTGCAGGTCCTGGAGGAGGAACAGAGGAGAAACCTGTGGGAACAGTTTGGGTAGCCGTTGGAAACAGAGAAAAGATTCACGCAAGAAAGTTTCATTTTCCCCTTGGTAGGCTTGAACATATAGAGTTTACGTCCATTACAGGTTTAGAAATGCTTCGTCGCTTCATTCTTAGGGAGCGTGGTCAATTGGAATAGGCTAAAAAAACGGCTAATTTTGCGCATCTAAAATTCAATCACAGCATGGCTGCAGTAGAACTAATCATGCCCAAAATGGGCGAGAGTATAATGGAAGCTACCGTTCTTACCTGGTTAAAGAACGAGGGCGATACAGTTGAAATTGATGAACCGGTATTGGAGATCGCTACCGATAAAGTGGACTCAGAAGTACCTTCTCATGTTGCTGGTGTAGTAACAAAGGTACTTTTCAGTGAGGGTGATGTTGTTCCAGTTGGACAAGCCGTTGCCATTATTGAGACTGAAGGAGAAGGATCCGTACC
>CAXDOZ010000027.1:0-24787 GCA_963991145.1 uncultured Chitinophagales bacterium
GAACAGGAGCAGCAACAACCTGAGCGTAGTTTGAAGTACGGATAGAGATATTGAATTCTCCTTCCTTGATCTTTACTTCACTGATGTTTGAGCTATCAACTAGCTTGATTAATTCTTTGATCTGTTTAAAGTCCATGGGATTTTATTTAACCCGCTCCATATAGGATCCGGTAGCGGTATCGATTTTGATTTTTTCTCCTTCGTTAACAAAAAGCGGAACCTTAACCTCGGCTCCAGTTTCAACTGTGGCTGGCTTGGTAACATTTGTAGCCGTATCGCCACGAACACCTGGTTCGGTGTAGGTTACTTCCATGATCACATATTGAGGAAGCTCGCAGATAAGAGGAATTTCTTTTTCTGCATGGAACAGAATCTCTACCTCCTGCTCTTCTTTCAAAAACTGAGGAGCATTTACAAGGCTCTCAGGAAGCTGGATCTGTTCGAAGGTCTCAAGATTCATGAAGTGAAATCCTGAGTCGTCTTTATATAGATACTGATAGTTTCTTCTTTCAACTCGTGCCGTAGTGATCTTATGTCCCGATGGGAATGTGTGATCAAGCACCTTTCCGGTGTTCAAGCTCTTAAGCCTTGTACGAACAAAAGCCGCGCCTTTGCCCGGTTTAACATGCTGGAATTCAACAACCGTAAAGAGGTCGTTATTCATTTCAATACACAATCCATTGCGTATATCTGCGGTAGATGCCATGAAGCTTTATGTATAATTTTTTCTAATGGACGCCAAAGTTAATCATTTGGAGACATAATCCACCTTCAAAGGCTAGATAGCCCACTTCAGATAGATAGAACCCCAGGTGAACCCGCCACCAAAAGTGGAGATAATGATATTGTCGCCCTTATTTAACTCTGATTCGTAATCCCACAAGCAAAGAGGAATGGTCCCGTTTGTGGTGTTTCCGTAGCGTGTGATGTTTACCATTACACGGTCTTCACCAAGACCCACTCTATTTGCAGTCGCATCAATAATTCGCTTGTTAGCCTGATGCGGAACAAGATATCTGATATCCTCTGCGGTAAGATTATTCCGCTCCATGATCTCCATACTCACATCAGCCATATTCTTAACAGCGTGCTTGAAGACCTGCTTTCCCTCCTGATAAACAAAGTGCTCTCTTGCTTCTACACTTGCATGTGTTGTACCATTTAGAGATCCACCGGCTTTGGTGTGAAGGAATTGCGCCCCATATCCATCGGAGAAAAGGATGCTATCAATGATTCCATTCTCATCCTCAGATGGCTCGAGTAGAACCGCCCCAACACCGTCTCCGAAAATGATACAGGTTTCGCGATTCTGATAATCGATTATACTCGACATCTTATCTCCAGAGATTACAAGCACCTTTTTATAGTCGCCCGACTCTACGAATCTCCTGCCTGTTTCCAATGCATAAAGAAAACCAGAGCAGGCAGCACTTAAATCGTAGCTGAAAGCATTTTTGATTCCAAGCTTATACGAGATGATATTAGCTGTTGCTGGAAAAGGGAAGTCGGGAGTGATCGTAGAGCAAACTACAAAGTCGATCTCATCAACAGAGGTATTGGTCTTTTCGAGAAGGCCTTTTACAGCCTCAACCGCCATGTCGCTGGTTGCCTTATGTCCTCTTAGAATTCTTCTCTCCTCGATTCCGGTTCTGGTTCTGATCCACTCATCGGTGGTGTCGACCATTTTCTCGAGATCGAAGTTCGATAGTACATCTTCCGGTACGAAGCCATGTACTCCACTGATTTTAGCTCTGATCTTAGACATTCCTCTGTTTGATAGTGTATGCAAGGCTACAAAAAAAAACACTGCGCAGAGGCTTTCGCCCTAGTCACAGTGTTGGTTTCTTTTTAGGTAGCTATAACTATTCTTCGATAGCAACAGGAACTACTAGCTTTCCACGATAGTAAAGGTTTCCTTCAGCATCGTAATAAGCACGGTGGTATTTGTGCGCTTCACCGGTTTCCTTGCAAATTGCTACGGTAGGAGCAGTTGCCTTGTAGTGTGTGCGCCTTTTATCACGTCTTGTTTTGGACTGTTTCCGCTTTGGATGTGCCATGGCTTATTGATTTAATTTGCTGGCCTACCGGCCGATTTCTAATTTTTATTCTCTTTCAACTTCTTCAAAGCTTCCCATCGTGGGTCAACTTTGTCGTTCTGCTCTTCTTTCTCCTCTTTATCATTCACCAAGGAGGAAAGAACACTTAGATCTTTAAGAACGCATTTGGGGTTTTGTGGACCCGGCTCACCGCAGTTTCTGCTCATTGGAATGCTTAAGACGATCATTTCATAGATCAATTGTCCCAAATCCAAATGAGTGTCATTTCGATTGATCCAGATGACTTCTGCTTCAGACTCCTTCAATGTCTTTTCCTCATCCCGGAACTTGACAAAGAAGTCATAATCGGCAAAAATCTCGAGAGCAAAGTCTTCAGCACAGCGATCACATTCAGTATTCACTGTTCCGTCAACCTCGAAATGCAGCTCAAAAAAACTGCTGTTTTTCTCAAAGATCAGCTTGATCAGAACATCCCCTTCACTGATTGGTGAGGCTTCGAAAACCTGGAAGAAATCCTTGTCAATATTGAATTGAAACTCGTGTTTCCCCTCTTTTAGCCCCACAAAAGGAACCTTAAATTGTCGAAGTACGTCCACCGTTTTACCAGTTAAGGAGCGCAAAGGTACATAAAATAGAGGAATTTACACCTAGTTGAACCGATTGAATTACTTGCCCTTTTTAGAGCTCGGTTGAAGTGGATTTGCCGTCATCTCATCATAGGCTCTTCTATTGCGAACAATATCCATGGCGCTGAAAATAGCTTCTCTGAAGCTGCTCTCATTAGCCTGGTTCCTGGTTGCAATATCATAAGCGGTTCCATGATCTGGAGAAGTGCGCACAATTGGCAAGCCGGCAGTGAAATTCACTCCCTTTGAAAATGAGAAGGACTTAAATGGAATCAGGCCCTGATCGTGATACATAGCAAGTATCGCATCAAACTTTGCAAAAGCTCCGGACCCAAAGAATCCATCTGCCGCAAAAGGACCAACTATGAACATACCATCCTCTTTGGCCTTACTGATAGCCGGCATAATGATCTCAGTCTCTTCATTTCCTAATAATTGATTGTCTCCAGCATGTGGATTCAATCCGAGAACGGCAATTTTAGGTTTATGGATCAGAAAGTCTCTCTTCAATGACTCATTCATGATCTTAAGCTTCTCATAAATGACGTCTGAGTTGAGCTTTGCAGCTACCTCCTGAAGTGGAAGGTGATTTGTAGCTAGTCCTACCCTGATCTTTTCACTAACCAAAAACATTAGGCTTTCTTCAGCCTCAAAGAATTTGGTGATATACTCGGTGTGACCAGTAAAATGGTGATCCTCTGTATTTACATTGTGCTTGTTCAATGGCGCAGTTACCATTGCATCTATATGTCCTTCTTTTAAAGCTGAAAGAGTTGCGTCTAATGACTTTAATGCAATTTCTCCCGCTTCTTCAGTTACCTGACCCGGTTCAATTTTTGCCTTGCCATCAAGGATGTTTACCAAATTCACAGTCTTGTTGTTAAGCTTCTCAGCTGACTGAGTCTGATTGAACTTAAATTGTGGTTTTCCCGAGGGATTCTTATAAAAGTTGATGATGCCTGATGAGGCAAAAATGACCGGATTACAATACTTAAGTAATCTATCGTCAGCTAGTGTTTTTATAACTACCTCAGGACCAATTCCATTAATGTCCCCAATGCTTATTCCGATATTGACTTTATGCATTCGATGCTCGTTTGCTAAAGAATTCCATTAGCATTCTTACTCCAACTCCTGTGCCGCCTTTTGGTTTATACCCGTCTGCTGCACCAAGAAATGCCGGTCCGGCAATATCAAAATGCAGGTAAGGGTAATCGGTGAAATGAGCGAGGAATTTACCAGCGGTGATTGCCCCGGCATATGGTCCACCAATATTCTTAAGGTCAGCAACATTTGATTTTAGGAGGTCACCGTATTCTTCCCAGAATGGGAATTCTACCAGTCTCTCGTGAACTTCCATTCCTGCTGTTTCAACCTCAGTTTTCACTGAGCCCTCTGTAGTACCCATGTAAACTAAGCCCTGCGGGCCGATTGCTCTTGCAGCAGCGCCAGTAAGCGTAGCAAAGTCCATTACTAACTCGGGATCGTATTGCTTGGCATAGCTCAAGGCATCAGCAAGGATCATTCTTCCTTCGGCATCTGTGTTCAAGACTTCTACAGTTGTGCCATCATACATATGAATCACATCTCCCGGCGCATATGCGTTTCCTCCCGGACGATTATCCGTAGCGGGAACCAGGGCGATGATGTGAAGCGGAAGCTTCGCTCTTGAAATCCCATACATGGTTCCGATAACAGCTGCTGAACCAGCCATATCTGACTTCATCAGGTCCATAGAATTTGGAGTTGGTTTTAGAGATAGTCCACCCGTATCATAGACTACACCTTTTCCAACCAACACTATTGGCTTTTCGTTCTTCGCATTATCAGGCTTCCATTCCATAATGCTGAAAGTTGGGGGCTCCGGACTACCATAGTTCACGGCAAGCAATCCACCCATCTTTAATTCTTCAATCTTTTTCTTTTCGAAAACCTCTACCGAAAAACCTGCTTCCTGACCCAGCGATTTAATTTGATTACTTAACTCTGTAGCGGTTAGAAATGAAACTGGTTCATTTACCAGATCTCTTGCGGCAACTGTACCATATAAGGTAGACTGGTAAATTGAGAAATCAGCTTCGCTAAGATTTGGGTCATTTACGCGGATCTCTTCAATGCCATCATAGGTCGATTTTTCATCCTTCTTGAAGTACTTTCCAAACTTATAGCTTGCAAGGAAAAGGCCTTCGGCCAGATTTGCGGCATGTGCACCTGATACAAGAATCGTTTTGATCTTTCTTGCTTTTGCTGCAGCACTAACCTGAGCACCACCTCTTCTGATCTTCTCTTTTAGAGTCTGATCAGATTTTGCCTCAGGGGTTTTAACGGCGATCACCCAGCCATCAGAGTATGAAACTGAAATTGGCAGGTCGCTATCAAAATCACGCTTAATAGAATCTTTACTCTCTGGTGAAAGGTCTTGATGATCATTAATCGCATCTTTAGAAATTAGAAGGACTAATGCCGCGTCCTTTGCATCTGATGATTGTATTAAGCTTGTTTTCATTGGTTTCATTTAGAAGGCGGTAAAAGTATTAAACTTAGCGCAGAGAGAACCCCTGAGTAAACTGACCAAACAGACAAAGTGAAAAAAGTCAAACTAAAGAAGACACTCGGTCAACATTTATTAGTTGATCCCCACTATCTCAAGAAAATCGAGGAGGCATCAAATCGACTTGTAGATTATGAAATGGTGTTGGAGGTGGGGCCTGGAATGGGAGCACTTACGGATATCTTACAACCTAAACTTGGCCAAAGACTAAATCTGGTAGAATTGGATAATCGCTTTGCATCTGAAATGGCCGAGCGCTACCCTGATAATAAATTATACCACCAGGATTTCCTTAGCCTGAATCTCGACGAGGTTTTAAATGGGAAAGCTGCAATTGCCGGAAACTTCCCTTACAACATTTCAACTCAGATCATTTTTAGAATCATTGAGAATAGGGATAAGGTATCAGCTATGTTAGGAATGTTCCAAAAAGAAGTAGCTGAGAGATTGTGTGCAGGACCGGGTACAAAAGCGTATGGAATCCCATCTGTCCTGGCTGCACTATACTTTAAAAGAGAGCTGCTTTTTGAAATACCTCCGGAGGCTTTTAATCCCCCACCAAAGGTTGACTCAGCTATTGCATGGATGGAAAGAGATGAATCCTTAGATCCGGATATACCATATAAGAGGATAGCTCAATTGGTTAAGCTAGGTTTTAATCAGAGAAGAAAGACATTGAGAAATTCATTGAAAAGCATTTCAGAAGGAGAGGAGTTCCCCTATTCAGATAAAAGGCCTGAGCAACTGGAGCCAATTCAATTTGTTGAGATCGCAAAAAGTCTTGAAAAATGAAAGCACTGATTACTGATGGAGTGCACGAGATAATTATTAATGGCCTTAAGCAGGCCGGTATCGAGGTTGATTATCATCCGAAAATAAGCGATGCTGAGGTAAGAGAAATTATTGCTCCTTACACCATATTAATAGTAAACAGTAAAATCTCGGTTGATAAAGACCTGATGGACCTCGCTCCGGATCTGAAAATTGTAGGAAGACTGGGATCGGGAATGGAGATCATTGATCAGGATGAAGCGCGCAAGAGAGGGATCGTTTGCCTCAATTCTCCAGAGGGAAACAGAGATGCTGTAGCAGAGCATTGTGTTGGAATGCTATTGAGTCTAGCTTGTAATCTAAAGAAGTCTGGCAATGAACTTGAGAATGGGATCTGGAATCGCGAGTCAAACAGAGGTTGGGAGATCTCAGAAAAGACGATTGCGATCATTGGCTTTGGAAATACCGGTTCGGAAACAGCAAAGAGATTTGCCGCCCTGGGAATGAATGTTCTGGCTTATGATAAATACCGATCGAATTTTGGAGCCGAGGGAATTAGAGAAGCTGGACTTGAAGAAATTTTTGAGCGAGCAGAAGTTGTGAGTTTGCATTTACCCTATACAGCTGAGACACATCATTTGGTCAATAAGAAGTTTATAGAAAAATTCGAACGTCCAATCTTTTTGATCAATTCTAGCCGAGGAGCAATTATAAATACGGAGGAGATCTTAACTTGTTTAGACCAAACCTTAATAAGAGGTGCTTGTTTAGACGTTTTTGAATCAGAAGGGGAGGAATCCTTTTTCTTGAATCAGTGGAACAAACAATTGCTCAATAAAGACAATGTGATATTGAGTCCCCATGTCGCTGGATGGACAGTTGAGTCGAAGGAACGTCTTGCACGAGTCTTATATGCAAAAATTATGAGATTTATTTAATGTCAATGCCTTGTCAGTTGGGCGTGTTATTACTGTCAGGAATCTTTATCTCTTAATGCCTTCTTCACAAATAATTTTATATTTGGGCACACTCTGAAAAGAGTTTTTGAGGAACGTAAATCATTGATATGCGGAAAATATTACTCTGCGTCCTCGCGGGGATACTAGTGTCATATACCACCTACGCCCAGAGCAGTGAGATCTCTGGTAAGGTTACTGATGAAAATGGAGAGGGGATACCCTTCTCAAACGTAGCCGTTGTTGACGGTGATATCGTTATAAAAGGAACCGTCACCGACTTTGACGGTAACTATTCAATAAAGCCTCTTGATCCAGGAAAATACGATGTGAAGTTTTCGTACCTGGGATACGGTTCTATCCTAAGAACTGGTGTTGTGGTCGGTCTTGATAAGACGACCTATCTGGATGTTGCATTGGAGCCACAAACTGAAATTATCGATGAGGTAAAAATCATCGAGTATAAGGTTCCATTGATCGATCCGGGAGAGACTTCCTCTAAAAACACACTTACTAAAGAAGAGATCGAGTTGATGCCAACTCGTAACCTGAACACAATTGCTGCCACCTCAGCTGGTGTATTCCAATCAGACGAAGGTGGTTCTCTTAGTATTAGAGGTGGTCGTTCAGATGCAACTGAGTACTTCGTAGATGGTATTCGTGTAAGAGGTTCATCTGCGGTACCTGCAACAGCGGTAGAGCAGATCACAGTGATCTCGGGAGGTATCCCAGCAAAGTATGGTGATGCTACCGGTGGTATTGTATCTATTACAACTAAAGGTCCTTCTCGCCAGTACAGTGGAGAGATCGAGTGGAGTTCTTCTGTGGATGGTTACGGTTACCATCTTGTAAGTGGTCAGGTATCTGGTCCATTAGCAAGAAACAAAAATGGAAAGCCTGTATTTGGTTTCTTCCTTTCTGGTGAGTACCTAAGAGAAAAAGATAATGACCCTTCAGCGGTTAAAATTTGGAAACTAGACGAGGATCGTCTTGCAGAGGTTCAGCAATTCCCGCTTGTTAGAACTCCTTCAGGAGACGGTTTCTTCCTTAATTCTGAAACAATCAAGCTTGATGAATTGAGCAAAGTGAAGGCTAAGCCAAATGCTCTTTCTCAAAACTTCAGACTTCAAGGTAAGATCGATGTTAAGCCTACGGACAACATTAATATTACACTTGGTGGTGGTATTATCTATAACCAATTCAATGATTGGATTGAGAGATACTCACTACTTAACTCTCAAAACAACCCGATCTATAATGATTACACCTATCGTGGTTTTGTGAGATTTACTCAGAACCTGGGTCAGCGTCTTTCAGCTGATGATGCTGAATCATCAAACTCAGTATTCCAAAACGTATACTACTCTATCCAGTTTGACTACGAGAAAGTTAGAACAACTGTAGCGGATGAAAACCACGGAAGAGAGAATGTATTTGATTACGGTTACATCGGAGACTTCGAAACTCTTCGTCAACCGATCTATTCATTCGGTGAGCATGAGATCACAGATGAGAATGGAGATGTAGTTCAGACACTTACCGGTCAAAGACTAGTTGGTTATGCTGATACTCTAGTTCAGTTTACTGCAGGAACTCTTAACCCTCTTGCTACAAGATACACCGAGCATTACCTGGAGCTTATCGGTACCGACCGGGTTGAAGATTTCAATGAGAACATCTTCCAGTTTGAGCAACAGGGAGCTTTGATCAACGGTCAGCGTTCGCAGCTTGCACACTCGATCTGGTTTAATACAGGTCGCCAGTTCAACGGCCTCGGAGTGAATAGAGATAATGATCAGTATCGTTTGACTTTCAATGCTTCGTTTGATATCCTTAAAAGAGGTGCATCCAGCAGAAACAAACACTCTATTGAATTTGGATTTGAGTTCCAGCAACGTATCAATAGAACTTACAACCTGAATCCTATTGAGCTTTGGACGATTGCTCGTCAATCTGCAAACCGTCACATCCTGACCTTTGACAATGAGACAAGCGATCCATTGCTTCTTATTAATGGTGATACATTCCTTTATAGTGATCCAAACAGACCAGAGTTCACAGCTCAGGATACGATCATCTATTTGAGAGATTATAACCCAGAGCTTCAGACCACATTTGATACAAGACTTCGTACCAAGATCTATGGTGATGCTACAGATCTTACTTTCATCGATGTAGATAGACTTACTCCAGATTTTCTTGAGCTTTCAATGTTCTCAGCAGATGAGCTTCTTGAAAATGGCCTGGTGAACTATCGTGGATATGACTACCTGGGTAACAAAACAGGAAAGGTTTCATTCAATGACTACTTCTCTCAGCAGAATCCAGATGGTACCTATGTAAGAAACATCGACGCCTTCCGCCCGATCTATTATGCAGGTTATATTCAGGATAAGTTCCACTTCAGAGATTTAACCTTTAATGTTGGTCTTCGTGTAGATGCATTCGATGCAAACCAGAAGGTACTTAGAGATCAGTATTCATTATACGATATCAGAACTGCAAGCGAAGTTGCCGAGATCAATGGTAACCCTGTAACTCACCCAGCTACTATTGGAGATGACTATGCAGTTTATGTAGACGACATCAGCAACCCAACTCAGATACTTGGTTATCGCGATGGTGATCAGTGGTATGATGAAGAGGGTAACCAGCTAAGCTCAGGTGCTACTATTGCAGGTGGTTCTGCTACCGGTGTTATTAGCCCTTATCTTGTAGATCCTGAGAGCAATATCAAAGACCCTGATTACAACCCTGATCAATCTTTCGAAGATTATCAAACTCAGGTTACTGTTATGCCACGTCTTCAGTTCAGTTTCAACCTGACAGATAAGGCACTATTCTTCGCTCACTATGACATCCTTACACAGCGCCCTGGTGCTGGTTTGGTTTCAACTCCTAACGATTGGTTCTACTTTACAAACAGAATTGGTTCTGCATTCCCATTTGCAGGATTGAAGCCAGAAAAGACAATTGATTTCCAGTTAGGGTTCCAGCAGAAAGTAAGTCCTACTTCGGCAATTACATTCTCTGCTTACTATAGAGAGTTCAGAGATATGATCCAGTTGGTGAATATCTTCAACGCTTACCCTCGTGATTATCTCACATTTGGTAATGTCGATTTTGGAACAACAAAAGGTTTCTCATTCATCTACGACCTGAGAAGAACAGGAAACGTAAGAATGAAGCTTAACTATACTATTCAGTTTGCTGAGGGTACAGGTTCAAGCGCTACCTCTCAGGCTTCTATTGTAACTGCAAATCAGCCAAACCTTAGAACAATTCAGCCTCTTGATTTTGATGCAAGACACACAATCAACGTTACACTTGATTATAGCTACGGAGGAGGAAGAGATTATAATGGTCCTACTATCAAGGATGCTCAGATCCTGGCGAACTCAGGGGTGAACCTAACTCTTGTTGCTCGTTCAGGTACACCATACACCGCTCAGGCAAATGCAACTCCAAACGGACTTGTAGGTGTTGCTGGTCGTCCAATTACTGAGGGTTCACTAAATGGTTCAAGACTACCATGGACATTTAGAGCTAATCTTCGAGTTTATAAGAATTTCTACTGGAACACAGGTGGGAAGAAAGAAGGAAAAGATCCAAACCAGATGCGTTTACAGCTTTACTTCATTGTTCAGAACCTGTTTAACAGTGATAACGTAGTCAGCGTGTTCCGCTACACTGGTAACCCTGACGACGATGGTTATCTGACATCAGCTGATGGTCAGGCAACCTCAGATGCCTCTTTTGATTCAGAGTCATTTGTTGACATGTATAACGCTTACATAAACCGCCCCGATAACTACAGTATCCCAACTACTATGCGTTTCGGCGCAATCATCGGTTTCTAAATTTTAAATAGACGAATGGATATGAATTATCGCACGTTTAAAATGTTTGCCCTGGCAGGTCTGATACTTGCATTCAACGTCACTTTTGCGGCTGAGAATGTTGGAGAATCTGGGAAAGTAGCTGTGGGAAGTAATAAGACTACAGCAGCTGACTGTGAGGCTGCAGAATCTCAATTCGACCTTGAGATCAACAATGTTAGAGCACGTCTACTGAATGGTGGAGATGTTTGGTGGAACCTTTCTAACGCTCAGTACGAGGTTCCAAAAATTGATCCACCTGGATCCGCACCTTCAGTGCACTCACTTTTTGCCGGAGCTCTTTGGATCTCTGGTATTGATGGAGGTGGAAACCTTAAGATAGCTGCTCAGACTTATCGTCAGGGTGGAGATGACTTTTGGCCTGGCCCTATCAATGATGGAGGATCTACTGACCGAGCGACTTGTCGCCTTTGGGATGAGCACTTTAATGTATTCGGTACTGAAATTGACCAGGTAATCGCTCTTGGTACTGCTAACGGATATCCAATTCCACTTTCAGGGATTCCACAAAACGTTCAGCAGTGGCCAGGTAAAGGGAATCCATATCTGCTTGCTGAAGGAATTGAGGTTGTAGAGAATATGGCTCCGTTCTTTGACTTTGACGGTGACGGAATCTACGATCCTGCAAATGGAGATTATCCTGTTATCGATGCGAATCCAGATCCTAGCCAGTGTGGTGGAGAAAGCTTTACCTACGCTGATCAAATGGTATTCTGGGTTTATAATGATGTTGGAAACATTCACACTGAAACCGGTGGACTTGAGATTGGTCTTCAAGTAAATGCTTTGGCATTTGCATTCCAAACATCAGATGAGATCAACGATATGACATTCTATCGTTACACTCTGGTTAACAAGAGTGGTAATTCACTTTCTCAAACGTATATGGGACAGTGGGTTGATCCTGATCTTGGATGTTTCAATGATGACTTCGTTGGTTGTGATACTTCTCGTGACCTGGGTATTGTATATAATGGTGATCCGAATGACGACGTAAACGGTTGTGGTTCATCAATTGGTTATGGAGAAACTAATATTCCAATTCTCGGAATTGACTACTTCGAAGGTCCATTGGATACTTCAGGACGTCAATTAGGAATGTCTTCTTTCGTTTATTACAACAATGACTTCTCAGTTCGTGGTAACCCACGTACAGCAGCACAGTTCAGAAACTATCAAACTGGTAGATGGATTGATGGAACGAATATCGAATTCGGTGGTGATGGTTACAATGAAGGAACCTTCCCATTTGAATTCATGTTCCCGAGTTCTCCTGATGAGCCTGCTGGTCCTGGTGTTTGGTCTGAGTGTAGTGAAGGAATTCAGCCTGCTGATAGACGTTTCCTTCAGAATTCTGGTCCTTTCGTTCTTCTACCAGGAGCAGAGAATAACATTACTGTAGGAGCTGTTTGGGTACAAACGCCTCCGGGTACTTACCCTTGTCCAAGTTTCACAGGTACAATCGGACGTGCAGATGATAAAGCTCAGGATCTATTTGATAACTGTTTCAAACTTATTGATGGTCCGGATGCTCCAACACTGAGAATTCGTGAATTGAAGAATGAGCTTATCATTTATTTGGTAAATGAAGCGGGCTCAAATAACATTGGTGAAAGCTATGATCAGGTTAACCCTCTAGATCGTTCTGATCATGCAAGAATCAGATCTCTTGGCGGATCAGTAGATTCTACTTTCACATTCCAGGGATACAGAGTTTACCAACTTGCCAATCAGTCTGTTTCAGCTGCTGAACTAGATGATCGTAACAAAGCAAGAGAGATCCTTCAGGTAGACATTAATGATGGAATCGATAAGATCATCAATCAGGAATTCAATCAGGATGTACTAGATAACATCCCTGTAGTTAAAGTTGATGGAAATGATAATGGTATCATTCACTCTTTTAGAATTACAGAAGACGCTTTCGCTGATGGGAACCCACAGCTTGTAAATCATAGAACTTATTATTTTGCTGTGGTATCCTATGCTCACAATGAGTATACATATACTGTAGTTGATACATTCCTTGACCCGGGATCTGGAAATCCTGTTCCAATTCCTACAGAGGATATAACTCAGGATCAACCATATCTTCAGGGACGTAGAAACTTCTCTGTTTATAGCGCTATCCCACATATTCCAGATCCACGTAACGCAGGTACAGAATTGAATTCTGCTTACGGTGACGGTGTTCAAATAATTAGAGTTGAAGGATCAGGAAATGGTGGATTCGAAGTAGATCTTACTGATGAGACCGTTCAAAAGATTCTAAACAGCCCTAATCACCGTTACGATACGCTGGTTTACAAGCCGGGTCTTGGACCAATCAATGTTAAGGTTATCGATCCAATGAAGGTTCAGAATGCGAATTTTGAATTAGTATTTATTGATACGGTTAACTCAGTTGATGTTCTATCTCCAACAGCTTACTGGAGACTTACAGATATCACAGATCCTGCAACACCAGTAACGATATTTGCAGAAAGAGACATTTCAAGAGTCAATGAGCAAATCATTGAGGATTATGGTATTTCAGTTACCATTGGGCAACCAGTACCGGTTTATCCGGCAAATCCTACAGATGATGATCGCTTTGCTTCTAATGATGATTTCGACGTTTACGGACACATAAACACGAGCATTACATTCACTGACACAACAGTAGATCCTTGGTTACTATTCCTTGAAGATCAGTTCCAGAATAGCACTTTCAACTGGATCCGTTGTGGTGATTTCGGTGTGACAGATCCGTCTAATAATCTATATCTGGTATTCAACGATAACTTCCGAAACATTTCGTCGAATCCACCTAATATTGAACCACTATACCACGATCCGGAATCTGAGTTTGAGACTATGGGTTCAATCGGTCCTGGAGGTAGAATTGCTCCTTACTGTCTGGCAGCACAGTATGCAGATCCTAACTCCACGAATGTACCATTCGTTCATGGACCTGGCTTTAAATGGTTCGCAGTTAAAGAATCTACTCGTCCGCAGGTTAATAACCTTAATACAATTGCCTCAGTAGACATTGTGCTTACCAGCGATCGTTCACTTTGGTCTAAGTGTATTGTTTTTGAAACTGGAGAAGATGACGCTCTTAATGAGGGTGGTGACTTCTTCGATGCAAGAGATAATGGTGGAAACGCTTTCGTAGCGGGTAACGCAAGAAAGGGTCAGATCAGAATGGCTCTTTCAGTTGACAAGAATGGAAACAATGTTTCACTTCTTGATGCCGATACCGGAAGAAGCTGGTTCCCTGGTTATGCTATTAATGTAGAGACAGGAGAACGTTTGAACATTGCATTTGGTGAGGCTTCAAACCTATCTGCTGAAAATGGAAATGATATGGTTTGGAATCCAACTGCAAACCTCTTCACTCCACTTAATGCTGTTCTTTTCGGAGGTAAGCATTTCATTTACGTATTCAATACTCCTTATGATTCTTGTAGTTCCTTCCAGGAGAGAATGCTTGAGAATTACAATCGCTTTACTGGTGTGAATGAGGTATTGACTCCTGTTTCACACAGAGCGATCTACGAGGAATTGATGTATACATGTATTCCTTATCTGGCTCCAGGATATAGCTTGCTCTCTCCTGAAGATGGATTGATCCCTGATGATCTTACAATCTCGATCAGAGTTGAGAAGCCATATGCGAAATTCCCAACGGCAAGTTCTGTTGGAGATAGCTTACCGCATTACTTCTTCTCTACTCAAGGACTTGCTCCAGAGGATAATGTAGATACTGTGGCAGTAACAGCACTTGACCTTATCAATGTGGTTCCAAACCCTTATTACGCTTACTCTTCTTATGAGATCAATGCTCAGGATAATCGTATTAAGATCACGAACCTTCCAAATGAATGTACCGTATCGATCTTCTCTATCGACGGTGTTTTAATTCGTCAGTTTAGAAGAGCTATTGGTTCGAATACCGATATCTCCGATGGTACTTCAATTGATAAGACAAACCTTGATAACAGTATTGATTGGGATCTAAGGAACCAGGCAAATGTTCCTATCTCAAGCGGTATTTATTATATACACGTGGAAGCCCCAGGAATTGGTGAGCAGACCGTTAAATTCTTCGCGGCCATGAGGCCAATTGAAGTAGAATAATTCTGAAAGCAGCTTTATGAAAAGACTTCTATTGATATCATGTGCCTTCTTAATGGCACTTACACAAGCTCAGGCAGGAAACCCCGATCGTGCCGGTGAAGCTGGTGCATATGAGTTACTCATTAACGGTTGGGCGCGCTCAGCCGGACAAATGGGAATGAATACAGCAAGTATTACAGGCCTTGAAGCCATGCGCTTCAATGTGGGTGGTCTGGCCTTTGTAGAAAAAACCGAGATCCATGTATCCTATACAAATTGGTTACAGGGAACCGGGACTAACATCGTAAAAGGTGGTATCGCCCAAAAACTAGGCGAAAGCAATGTGATTGGTGTATCGATCATGAATACCTCTTTTGGGGCGATCATGAGAACCACTACCACTAACCCTGAAGGTGGTCTGGGTACTTTCAACCCGTCATTCCTGAATATCGGATTATCCTTTGCGAGATCATTTTCAAACAGTATTCACGGTGGAGTTGTGATCAGATTGGTAAACGAGCGTGTTGATGACGTAAACTCAAGTGGTTTCGCACTTGACGCAGGTATTCAGTACGTTACCGGTCCAAGAGAGAACATCCACTTTGGAGTTTCTATCAGAAATATTGGTACTGCGATGAAATTCGGAGGTGACGGTCTTACTTTCCGTGCTCCGGATCCCGCAACAGGTGAGTATAACATCACTGTTTCACAGCGTTCACAGAAGTTTGAATTGCCTTCAGTGCTTCATATTGGTGCTGCTTACGACATCTATTTCGGTGCAAACTCGAGCAAGAAGTCGATCCAGAATGAAACAGAAGAAGGAGAAGAGGAAGAAGGTGAAGAAGAGGAAGAAGAAGCAAATCCTTTCAATAAGATCACTATCTCTGCAAACTTTACTTCAAACTCATTCGGTAAGGATAACTACGGTTTCGGTATCGAGTATAGCTACCGTGGAGCCTTTGCCTTGAGATTCGGTTATCGCTTCGAGAACGGAATGTTCTCAGATACTGAAAACACTAGAGCAGAGCTAGGTTTCGCAGGTGGAGCTACTGTTGAGATTCCATTGGCAAACAATGGAAGAACAAGAATGGGTATCGATTACGCCTACCGTCCAACAAACCCTTGGAATGGAACGCACAGCATCGGCTTGCGCTTCAACCTCTAAGAATTAACATTTTTGTAAATTTATTAAGCGTTCCTATCCAGATAGGGACGCTTTCTTTTTCAGCACCCACAAACATTTTTCTATGGCTGATCACGTATACATGAGTAAAGAAGGTCTTGAGAAGATTAGAGCTGAACTCACAGATCTAAAGACACGCGGGAGAAAAGAAGCTGCAAACGCTATTGCAGAAGCAAGAGAGAAAGGTGACCTATCTGAGAATGCAGAGTACGATGCAGCAAAAGAAGCTCAGGGTCTCCTCGAGCTAAAGATCTCAAAGCTAGAAGAAGCACTTAGCAAAGCCAGATTACTAGACGATTCTAACCTCGATACCAGTAAGGCAATGGTCCTTACTACGGTTAAGATCAAGAATCTAAAGATGAACAAGGAGTTCTCTTACATGCTTGTTTCAGAAAGTGAAGCAGATCTTAAAGCAGGCAAAATTTCTATTACAAGCCCAATTGGTAAAGGTCTCTTAGGTAAGGCTGTTGGAGAAGTGGCTGAGATCCAAACTCCAGGTGGAAAGATGGAATTCGAAGTCCTCGAAATCACACGATAAATGGGAAGCATCTTCACCAAGATCATCAATAAGGAGATCCCGAGTTATAAGATCGCGGAGAGTGAAGATTACTATGCCTTTCTGGACATTAATCCCATCGCTCTAGGACACACTCTTGTGATTCCAAAGAAAGAAGTTGATTATGTTTTTGATCTCGATGATGATACGCTTTCAGGCCTGCATCTCTTTTCAAAGAAAGTAGCTGAAGCCCTTCGGGCCGAGGTCGAATGCCTTCGAGTAGGAGTTATGGTGGCAGGTTTAGAGGTTCCTCATGCGCATGTGCATCTCGTTCCAATGAACGATATCCATGATTTGAGTTTCTCAAATCCAAGAGTAGAAATGTCACAGGAAGAATTTCAGGCACTCGCAGATCGTGTCAACACACGATTTGAGACTACTTAACCCTGTCGGGATTATCCTTAATGAAATCGGACCAGCTTGAAGAGCTGGTCTTTTTTGTTTTCTGACTGTTCTGACTATTGCTATTATCCTTATTGAAGTAGTGACAAACCGCTGCAGCGAGTCCATCAGTGGCATCAAAGAACTTTGGATCTTCTTCGTATTTGCAAATGCTCTTCAACATAGCAGCAACCTGTTCCTTGGATGCACTTCCACTGCCGGTTATTGCCTGCTTGATCTTCTTTGGAGAGTACTCCGCTACAGGGATATCATAGTTCAAAGCAGCAACCATGCATACTCCCTGAGCACGGCCAAGCTTGAGCATTGATTGAACGTTCTTGCCGTAAAATGGGGCTTCCACAGAGCAAATATCAGGCTTGTATTGATTGATCAAGCCGGAGACTTTCTTGAAGATCGTGATCAGTTTAAGCTGCTGATTTTCGTATTTATCCAGCTGAATGGCACCCATCGAAATTAACTTGATCTTCGATTCTTCCACCTCAATTATTCCATATCCCATGACCACCGTACCGGGGTCCAATCCCAAGATTACCATTTGCTATCTTTAATTCATGCCCACGTCTCAATTGCCAAAAAGAAAAGCCCTCAAAGCGTGGCGAATGCTATTAAATCTAGGGATTTTCAGCCTGCTGGCTTTTTTCATTTTTAAACAGGGATTTGCAACAGACCAGCAAAGCCGACAGTGGAATGCTCTCCTGTCAAAACTCTCAGATCCTTATAATGGCCTCTTCTTTTTACTCGCATTATTGCTAGTCCCGGTAAACTGGGGAATTGAGAGTCTTAAATGGCAGATCCTGCTCAAGCCTTTGGCCAGGGTAAACTTCAAAAACTCCTTGTTTCAGGTGCTTACAGGCGTTACAGCTGGCTTTATCAGCCCAAATCGTATTGGTGAGCACTTTGGAAGAATTTGGCCCTTACGGGCCGATTTACGCCTGGCTGCCTTTAGCAATAATGTTAGGGGAAGCTTTGCTCAGGTCATCGTTACGATGCTCTTTGGATTGATCGGACTGTTTTTCTTATTAGATCAAAACCAGCTGATTCTTCCTGACTGGATCGTTCCACCATCTCTTATCCTTGGATCATTTGGATTGCTCGGCTTTCTAAGCCTGTTTTTGTTCTGGCAAAGACTCATTGAAAAACTTCCTAAACGACTCCTAAAGACTAAATGGGGGGAATTAACATCCACATCAGGTGGCGAACTTCGCTTTTCTGATCAAATCAATTTGATCGGCTTGTCAATGATTAGGTATCTGGTATACTGTACTCAGTATTTGCTGATCTGCAAAGGAATGGGGATGGACTTTCAATCTGCGATCTACTGTTCCATCCCCATGATATTCTTTTACCAAACGCTTTCTCCAGGTCTTGCTTTGGTTGACCTTGGGATAAGAGGAAACCTTGCCGTTTGGTTTCTTTCTCCTTTCTGTTCTGAGCCCATATTAGCTCTGGCTGCAGCACTTACGATCTGGCTGATCAATCTTGTTTTGCCTGCAATTGCAGGTTCATTCTTAATGCTCTCAGCAAGATCTAAAAGCGCAGATCAATACCAAACATCAGGTTGAATCCAGCCTGTGGATAGTAATAATTGTAGTCTACGATCCCAGATTGGTCTCCTAATCCATCTACGTAGTTCTCTCTGAAAGTGTAGCCGTTTGACTCGTAAAGTCTGTCAGTGATATTATTTAAGAGAACCACAAATCTGATCTCCTTTAAGACATCTGTAAAGATCGAGTAGCTCACGCGAATATCACTTTGATAATATCTATCCAATTGGCGATCCGGGCTCGAGGTATTATCCAGGAATTGCTTTCCTACAAATTTGTTGATCGAAGCCAGCTCAAGACCATTAATGGGCAACCAGGCTAACTCAATCGCACCTATCCAACTTGGAGAGAATGAGATATCGGTGTCTTCGTAACTATTCGTAATTGTCAGGGAGTCAATTCTGGTATAGTTCTCATCGAAGGTGTAAACTGTCTCATCAAATGATTTGATCCTATTCATACTGAATGTCACATTACCACTCAGCTTCAAAGAAGGTAGGATATTGATCGCAGCAGCGAATTCAATCCCTGTTCTGTAACTCTTGTCCACGTTTGTTCTGATCGGAGTTCCAACGTCATTAAGTGCGCCGGTAAGAACTAATTGGTTCTTGTAGTGCATCAGGTAGTAATTCACCAAAAACTCCATATTTCCTCTCCTGAATCGGTATCCCAATTCAAGGTTTCTGAGCACTTCTGCTTGTGGAGTATCCGCTAAAGGCGCATCGATGAAGTCATTTCTGGTGGGCTCACGGTTAGCAAGAGCAAATGAACTGTAGATGCTGCTTCCGGCTCCAAGATCTAAGCTAAATCCAACTTTAGGATTGAAGAAATGGAAAGTGTGATTTCCAAAAATGTCTCTTCCGTCGATATCAATTCCATCCGTGTTGTATCCAATGTATCTATACTGGAGATCAGCTAAAAGAGTCCAATCACCAATATTGTACTCCTCTTTCGCATAAACATGCAGATCTGTCTTCAATCCATTGTTATCGTAGAATCTATCTCTGATTTCTGAGTCACCCGCATTACGAGCCCAAATGATCTCGCCATAGTGATCTCCGTCGTACTGGTTCCAACCTCCACCAAGCATGAAGTTCCCATTCGTGTGCCTGTATTGAATAGAAGCAACAAATCCATAGAAGTAATTATCCAACCATCTCCTTCTTATAAGATCAGTAGTAGTGATAGTGTCTCCTCCTGAAATAATTGGGTCGATTCCGTATGCCTCAAGAGATTGATCTGCTTTGTACTGCTCAAAATATCCCTGGCCTCTAGTGTAATGTCCAGAAAGGTTGAAATCTACTTTCTCTCCAAAACCTTGAGTGATATGCAACTGATAGTGGTCTTGCTGATAATTGTCGACCTCATTATCATAAGGGTCGCCTTCCTTTTCAGTACCAGCGTAGTTTATAGTTCTGTTGTCCTCAAGATCATCTTCGAAAACACCATACCATGCCTGATAGGTCTTCTCCTTACCTGTGAAGTAATTGAAAGTGATATTGGTTTCTTTATCGTGGTAGCCGGCTGAAACATAAATCGACCTAAGATCAGAGGTGGCTCTGTCGATATAGCCATCAGACTGAATATTGGAGAAACGACCGTCAATGGTAAAGCGATTGTTGATCAAACCGGTTCCTACCATAACGGTATTCTTGATAGTCTTGAACGACCCAATTGAGTTATTGATCTCAGCATATGGTTTTCTCTTTAACTCATTGGTTTGCAAACTAACTGAGGCACCAAATGCGGCTGCTCCATTGGTTGAAGTACCTACACCTCTTTGAATTTGGATGTTGTCTGTAGAAGAAGCAATGTCAGGTAGATTCACCCAGAATGTACCCTGCGACTCCGCATCGTTATAGGGAATTCCATTGATGGTAATATTTACTCTGGTAGCATCTGTTCCTCTTATTCGAATCCCTGTATATCCAACACCGGCCCCGGCATCAGAAGTCACAACGGCAGAAGGTGTATGCTCAAGGAGGAAAGGAAGGTCCTGTCCGATATTTTCTTTTCTAATTTCTTCACGGGAGATATCCTGGTGAGTAAATGGTGAGTTCTCGGTAACGCGAACAGCCTGAATTGAAACTCCATCACTCATGAATGGCTCAAGACTTAGAACCACAGTATCAGGTAACTGCCCGGAAAAGTTAACTACAGCATCACTGTAGCCCAGCGATTCCACAACCAGTTCGCCAGAGGAGCTTTCGCTATTGATTTCAACTCCACCATTATAGTTAGTTGATTTCTTTTCGGTGTCACCTTTAATGTAAACAGTAGCACCTGCTACGGTTTCACCGTTCTCATCAACGACGAGGATTTTTTTGTTTTGAATTTGAGCACTTGAGAACAAGGCAGAAGCCAGCAAAATGGCTAGAAGGTAAAAACGGGTCATCTGTATTGTTTTTGGTTACAGGGTGCCCGCGCACAGAACGTGCAGAGATCTAAAGAGTCCGTTCTCCCTTCGCCGGTATTAGCCGTATCAGGTTCAATGGGTATGATCTCAGCTCCTATGTGGAGCACCCCAGAATTAGAGCAAATGTAGACTTTTTAGCTTTTCCAGTGCTTTTTGGATACGAACATCGCCCTGGCCTTCTATAATGGAAAAGCTTTGACCCGAACTTTGAAGTGATTTTAAATAGATATCAAACAAACGATCTCTGTCTTCCGGATTCTCTCTTAAAGGATCCGGTTCCCATGGAAGATCAGGCTTGCAAAGGAAGATATGATCGTAAGATTGTCTTTCCCAGGCTGTTTCAATTTCTGCCGGACATTCACCAAACTTCTCTTCTGCCCAGATCTTGAGCACGGTTTGCTCAGTGTCTGCAACAAATGATCTCATTGCCGATCTCTCCAATTTTTGCTGCCCTTTTGATATGGCTACGATATCCATCAGCCCGTAGGGCTTGTTTAATTCTTTAAGGTATATGCGAGAATATTCCTCAACTAAATGAAAGGAAAGTAATTCTGCCAGTTGGATTGATAAGACTGTTTTGCCGCTTGATTCAGGGCCAGTTACTGCGAGCTGTATTTTTCTTTTGGACATCCTATGTGCTCTCAGTTTGACGATTGTATTGCATGGTCCATAGGTACAATCCGGCTATGGCAAAAAGGGTATAAAAGACAAAAAGACCTGAGATCACATTGAGTCCTTTAACGTAGTACATGTATATCCCAACCATGTCGATGAGTATCCAATAGATCCAGTTTTCAAGGATCCTTTTTGCAACCATCCAGGTAACCATTACTGAGAAGACAGTGGTAAAGGCATCTACAAAAGGCAGGTCATTCCCAATGCTTTTGAAGTAGAGTCCAGAAGCTAGGCTTAGTACAATCCCAATTGTGATGAACAGAAAATGGAATAAGGAAGACCTGGTTTGAATATTTATTTGATGTGATTTCTGACTACTGTTTCTCCAGTTAACCCATCCATAAATGCCCATCGCTACATAGTATAGCTGCAATATTGCATCTTGATAGTAATTCGCTGAAAAGCTTATCCATGCAAAAATGAAACTGCCCAGAATTCCAAACGGCCAACACCAAAGTTTTTTGAAAGCGGCACCCAAAACATAAATTACCCCCAGAAATGTGGCTGACCATTGCGCTATATCTGTTAGTTCCATGCCTTTAAGAGGATAATTTCAAGGTGGTTATTATCGGAAAAATTTATATGATTGCACTTCAAAGTGAGCTAAAGTTAAATTAACATTTAGTAGAAGCCGATTTAATGATTAAAGCAGCAATGACCAATCCATACGCCTTGATGAATGAAGGCGAGAAAACAAATGCCCTTTTTGGAGAAGGTTTGGAATTGTTGCATGTTCGAAAGCCCAAATATAGCAAAGCAGATATGCGGGCATTTATCGAATCCATCGATAAGAAATACCATAATAGACTTATTCTTCACCATGACTTTGGCCTTGCTGCCGATTATCAGCTTAGGGGTGTTCATTTAAGCCCCGGTGATAGAAATAGCCTCTGGGTGATGAAGATCCTGATTCCTCTTCTAAGAAAGAAACACCCGGAACTGCAACTATCTTCAACTTATGCCAAGCCCAGGATTCTTAAGAGCATTCCTTATAATTTAAGTCACGTATTGCTTGGTCCCGCTTATGGTGTTCAACCCAACCCTGAGATCATGTTTCAGAAGTCAATTTCTGAAGTAAAGGCTCATCTTGCAAAGTCAAAAATTCCAATTTTAGCATTGGGTGGTCTGAGCTCTGAAACACTCCCTTATGTAAGAAAAGCTGGTTTTGATGGGGCCTGTTTACAAAGAGTGATCTGGAAATCAGTTGATCCAAAGAGGTCTTATATCCAGTGCTGCGAGATCTTAGACTCCGCTCCAGATCTTGAGTCCAGTAAGGCTAAGAAAATCGAATAATACTCCCTTCCTCCCCAACGTTTAATTCCGCTTTTGCGCCAAATGGAATGGCGCAATTATCCTTTATATGTCCCGCAGGGAAATTGAAGCAAACAGGAAATTCAAAATCCTTAACATGCTCCCAAATTATTTCCTCAGCGTCTTTTCCAAATGGGATGCTATTGTCATTCATATCGGTCATGCCGCCTACGATTAGTGCACCTAACTCCTTCCAACGATTCCCTTTTTCAAAACTCTGGGCCATGCGGTCAACGTGATATAGGTACTCGTCAAGATCCTCAATGAAGAGCCCTTTACCGGAGGCATTCCAACCATATTTTGTGCCTAATAGCGCATATAGGATAGACATATTCCCACCACCAAATTCACCGGTAAAAACTCCCTGGCGATTGTATTTATGTGCATCAATCTCATAGAATAGAGGCTCCCCGAAAACTGCCTTTCTGATACTTTCAATTGCTCGCTCAGTATTTTCTGAATAGCTGATAGGCATGCTGGCATGAAGACTTTGAATTCCCAGGTACTGATTGATCACTGTGTGGAATACCGTTACATCACTATAACCAATGAACCACTTAGGTTCCTGAGTAAATCTTGTAAAATCGATCTTATCGATGATCCGAATGCTGCCGTATCCGCCACGCGCACAAAAGATGGCTTTAATTTCAGGATCGTCAAGTGCAGCCTGGAGGTCTTGCGCCCTAAGCTCATCGCTTCCAGCAAACTGATTATCCCGCGCTCCGATGGATTTTCCGGGCTCAACTTTCAGGCCCCAACTCTCCAAAACTCCAATAGCATTTTCCAGTTCACTTAGGTCTATTGCTCTTGCTGTACTAAGAAGTGCAACTCTATCTCCAGATGCCAGATTTGCCGGTTTCCTCATATGCTCTCAAACTTCTAAAATATTATCGAAATTTGCCGCAGATTCCAAGCATGAGCAATAAAGCATATTCCCGAGTTACAATCACCTCTGCGCTACCATACGCAAATGGTCCTGTTCATATCGGCCAGCTGGCCGGAGCATATATTCCAGCAGATGTTTACGCACGCTACCAGCGCTTAAAGCGAGGCGATGACAATGTCCTTTTTATCTGCGGTTCTGATGAGCACGGGATGCCAATTACAATGCGCGCTCGTAAAGAAGAGAAATCTCCTCAGGCAATTGTAGATCATTACCACTGCATCATCAAGAAGAGCTTTGAGGAGCTTGGAGTTAGTTTTAATATCTACCATAGAACAAGCGCAGATCTTCATAAGAAAACCGCACAGGAGTTTTTCCTGAAGCTTTATGAAAAGGGGCTCTTTATTGAGAAAGAAAGCGAGCAGTACTATGATGAAGAGTACAATCAATTTCTCGCCGACAGGTACATTATGGGGACCTGCCCCAATTGCGGTTTTGAAGAAGCTTATGGAGACCAATGCGAAAACTGCGGTAAGTCATTAAGTCCTTCAGATCTGATCAATCCACATAGTACACTTAGTGGAAATGTACCGGTGAAAAGGAAGACCAGGCATTGGTTCTTGCCGCTTGATTCAATTCAAAAGAATTGGTTGGATAAATGGGGGCGTGAAGAATCACAAAAAGTAGAGCCATGGAAGCGGAATGTCTACGGTCAGTGCCTTAGCTGGCTTGATCAGGGACTACAGCCCAGAGCGATGACACGCGATCTTGACTGGGGAGTTTCGGTGCCTTTGGAAGATGCAGATGGAAAGGTGATGTACGTTTGGTTCGATGCGCCAATTGGATACATCAGCGC
>CAXDOZ010000028.1:0-24651 GCA_963991145.1 uncultured Chitinophagales bacterium
AAGAAATCACTTTGCAAGATCTTCTTGCTGGTGCGCACATATTTAAAAGGGACATTAGCTACCAGAGCAAAATTATCTGTGATCCCGTATTCCGTATAAAACTGAAAGCTCACATCAGAGACTCTCCTGTTGAGATCAATTCTTTGATTCCGGCCCGAGATCGTGCTGTAGATATTCGGACTTACAGAAGGAATAAAGGTTCCAGCTCCTTTTACCGGAGTCCAGGGTCCCCCTGCAATAGCAGAAAAGCTTAGAGTGGAAATCAAGGTAAGCGTAACAAAGAAGTACTTCATATTGCAAATTAACCTCATAATCTCCGCTTTGTTTGTGACTAAGCATACATGGAATTGTGGAAGAGTAGTATTAAATTTTGAAAGCAATCAGATTAGAGAAACCAGACCTTTGCAAGGCTAACATTTGAGTATTGGCTTTAAGGAATGAACATATCATCGATAAAACTTACCCTGTAACGGGTATGTCTTGTGCTGCCTGCGCATCAAGCGTGGAGAAGGTACTAAAGAATCAGGATGGAGTTGTATTGGCAGATGTCAATCTTGCAAGCAATGAAGTTCATTTGAAGATCACAGAGAGCACTAGCTCAGTAGATCTAAAAACAGCTTTACAGGAGATCGGATTTGATCTATTGATCAAGGATTCTTCGGCTAAAGCCGATGCCGAGGAAGCACGGAACCAACTCCAGCATGAGCGATATCGAAATTTCATTGGGGCCGGTGTCTTTAGTATTCCGATCCTTATTATTGGAATGTTCTTTCCTGACTGGATCACTGGGAGATATATCTCATTTGCGCTTACAATTCCAGTTCTATTCTACTTTGGAAGAAGCTTCTTTATTAGGTCATACAAAGGACTTAGCAAAGGCCTTGTCAATATGGACACACTTGTATCTCTAAGTACAGGTGTGGCATTCATCTTCAGCAGTTGGAACACTTTCTTCCCTGAGGTTCTTGAAAGCAGAGGCTTTGAAGCTTACGTTTATTTTGAAGCTGCGGCTGTCATTATATTCTTTGTTCTTCTTGGAAAATGGATCGAAGAAAAAGCAAAGAATAACTCTTCAAAAGCGATTGAACACCTGGTTAAACTACAACCTGAATCTGCCCTAAGAATTGATGAGAAGGGTGAAAAAATGATTGGTTTTCAGGAGATTCAGAAAGGAGATACGATTCAGGTTAATCCTGGAGCCAGAGTTCCTGTGGATGGTCTCATTACTCAAGGCGAGGCATTTCTGGATGAAAGTCTTTTATCGGGCGAAGCCCTCCCATTAAGAAAAACTATTGGAGATAAGGTTTTTGCAGGAACCCTGAATCAAAATGGAAGTTTCACGATTCAATCAACTGTATCTGGCTCTGATACTGTCCTTTCCCGAATTATAGAATCGGTAAAGATCGCGCAGGCCTCAAAGGCTCCAGTGCAACGATACGCGGATAAGGTAGCTGGCATTTTTGTACCGATTGTTTTAATTCTTGCTGCTCTAAGCCTTGGGTTATGGTTGATCATTGGAGGCAGTGAATTTCTGGCTCAGGGAATCCTAAGTGCTGTTTCTGTATTAGTAATTGCCTGTCCATGTGCTCTTGGTCTGGCCACCCCAACCGCTGTAAGCACTGCTTTAGGACGCGGAGCAGAAATGAATATCCTGATAAGAGAGGCTGCGAGTTTCGAGATAGCGAATGAGATCGATCACATCGTACTAGATAAAACAGGGACGATCACCGAAGGCAGGCCATCAGTTGTAGATTCTACCTGGTACGATGAAATTGAAAAACATGGTCCTACACTCTATGGTATCGAATTAAAGAGCGAGCACCCTCTTTCTTTTGCAGTCAATCTTTATCTGCAAAACAAAGGGATTAAAAGGGCCGAGGTATCAAACGTAGAAAACCTGGCAGGAAAGGGAATGATTGCTCTAGATCCTACCGGAGACACTTTCATTGTAGGCAATGAGGATCTACTGAATAGCTATGATCTTAGCCTTAACCCAGAGCAATTAGAAAGGGTAAGAAAATGGAGAGAAAGAGCTAATACCGTGATCTTTTTCTTCAGCCCAGATAAAATTCTATCCATCCTGGCTGTAAATGATCCAATCAAAGGCAGTTCTTATGATGCGGTGAAAACCCTACAGAATGATGGTTATGAGATCAGTATTTTAAGCGGTGACCATATTGATACCGTAAAATCTGTTGCAGACACATTAAGCATAAACACCTTTCAGGCGGGAATTCTTCCTGATCAGAAAGCAGAAGTGATTAGAAACCTTCAATTGGAGGGACGTAAAGTCGCAATGGTTGGAGATGGAGTAAATGACTCCGAGGCATTAACCATTTCAGATCTTGGTATTGCAATGGGTCATGGAGCAGCAATAACAAATGAGGTTTCTAAAATCACCCTGATCAACTCAGATCTGGCTACGCTGCCAGTAGCTTTAAAATTATCTAAGGCGACATTAAGAGTAATTAAGCAAAATCTCTTCTGGGCATTTATCTACAACCTAATAGGCATTCCAATTGCTGCAGGACTCCTGTTCCCTGTCTGGGGATTCATGCTTAATCCCATGATGGCAAGTGCAGCAATGGCATTGAGTTCAATCTCAGTTGTTCTAAATTCGCTGAGACTAAGAAAAATTCAAATCAAATAATGAGCACACTTCAATTTAAAACAAACCTTAACTGCAATTCCTGTGTAGCAAGAGTTAGAAAAGGATTAGATGAAAATCCTAAGATCAAGGACTGGGAAGTAGATCTTGACAATCCCAACAAATTGCTTTCAGTCTCTGGAGATGACCTAACAAGTGATGATGTGATCTCTACCGTTGAGCGCTTTGGTTTCGATATTGAGGCTGTATAGATTTCCAGAAATGGGTGATCTAGCCCTGACTGATGAAAAGATGACAAAAAAACAATTTAGAATTTATCTAAATACGAGTATATTTGTTCAAACAAGCGAAAGCACTGGTTCTTAGAACCATTTCAACAATAAATGCTGACTCGTAAAGCTCGAGTGATCTGAAGCCCGCACTAGACGGGCTTTAGTGTTTTATTGAGCTTGGCATCCCTCTTCTTTTGAAGCTCCGCCTCATAGTCATTGATCGCAACAAAGTAATCCGGGTCCTCTAACACATTCACCTGACAGATCTGCTGTGCCCTTTTGATCAACCGAACGCAGTCCTTACTTAAGTGGCGAAGGTGAATGGTTTTTCCCTGGCTTAGATACTTCTCAGTGACTTTATTGATCGCTTCAATAGCCGACTGATCCATCACCTTAGATTCAGCGAAATCAATGATCACGTGATCGGGGTCGTTCTTTGCATCAAACTTGGTAAGAAAGGTAGTGGCACTGGCAAAGAACAATGGCCCGTAGATCTCATAGTGTTTTACTCCATGATCATCAATTGACTTCCTGGCACGAATCCTCAAAGCATTCTCCCAGGCAAAAGCCAGTGCAGAAATGATAACTCCAGCCAATACTGCAATTGCAAGATCCTCCACCACGGTAATAACTGAAACCACAACAATCACGATCACATCCAACCTTGGAACCTTGTTCCAAACTCTGAAACTCGACCACTCGAAGGTTCCAATTGCGACCATGAACATAACTCCAACCAGAACTGCAATTGGGATCATCCCAATGACAAAGCCAAGAATCAGCATGAAGGATAATAGGAATAGAGCAGCCGTGAGAGAGCTCAGTCTGTTCCTTGCACCTGAATTGATATTGATCATCGTTTGACCGATCATGGCGCAACCTCCCATTCCGCCAAAGAAACCAGTAACGAGATTCGCAACTCCCTGTCCAACTGATTCCTGATTTCCACTTCCTCTTGTGTCAGTGATCTCATCTACGAGTGTCAGGGTCAGAAGACTCTCAATCAGCCCCACTCCTGCCACCTTCAAGGCAAATGGTAAGATGATCATCAGGGTGCCCAAATTGTAAGAGATCCCGGTTGGATCTAAAGCGTAAAATGGAGTGAATAGACCAGAAGCCATGCTTGACATATCAGCTTTGTCGCCGATCCTGATCGTATCCGGGAAGAAGAACATCGCAATCACTGTCGCAACTACAATTGCAACCAATGCAGAGGGTACAACTTTAGTGACCTTAGGCAGGAAATACATGATCGCCATTGTGATAGCAATAAGGCCAATGAAGATCATCATCCCTTGATTATCAAGGCTACCGCCTGATTTGTCTGTAAACTGGCTGAATTGCGCCAGGAAGATCACGATAGCTAATCCATTCACAAATCCCAGCATCACAGAATGGGGCACCATACGAATGAATTTCCCAAGCTTCAAGGCTCCTACTCCTATCTGGATCAATCCTGCCAACATGATCGTTGGGAAGAGATAAACTACCCCAAACTTGGCCACCAAAGGAGCTACAACAACTGCAATTGCACCAGTCGCTCCAGTGATCATTCCCGGCCGACCTCCGATCAAAGCTGTGATAATTCCCATCATAAAGGCCGAAAAGAGTCCAATTCGAACATCCACTCCAGCAATGATGGCAAAGGCAATAGCTTCTGGAACCAGGGCAATTGCCACAGTTAAACCCGCTAAAACCTCGTCTTTAATACTCCCCTGAGACTTGTCAAATAATGTGTACTTCATCCCTAATCTTTACCCTCAAAAAATGAAGCTGCAAAGGTACGACTTCCTTACTGGCATTCTGATGAAAATCCAGAATATCTAACTAATTGATCACTCAGGCTTCACAGCATTTTAAGATGCTTAGAAACATTCACGCCTGAATTAGTTTCTTTGTCCTTGATGAGCTCTATTTCACTTAACAAATTCATTAGTTCCACTGGCATTTGCTCGAGAAGAGAAGCAGATAAATGGATCGAGGCCGGCAAAGTCAAAATCAATGGTAATGTTGCCAGGAAAGGAAATAGAGTTGAGCCTGGAGATAAGGTCACTGTCAATGGAAAACCTCTAAAACAAAAGCCAAGAGAGGTTTATATAGCATTGAATAAACCACCCGGAGTTACCAGCACAACAGATAGAAAAGACAGAGATAACATCATTGACTTTTTAAAATTCCCTGAACGGATCTTCCCAATCGGAAGGCTTGACAAAGCATCTTCAGGATTAATTCTCTTAACAAACAACGGAGACATTGTAAATGAGATCCTGAGGGAAGAGAATGAGCATGAGAAGGAATATATAGTGCAGGTTGATCAGGAGGTCACTACAGATTTTCTCAGCAGAATGAGATCCGGAGTACCAATTCTTGGGACGGTCACAAAGAGGTGCAGAGTTGAAAAGCTTGGCGATAGAACCTTCAAGATCATCTTAACTCAGGGACTGAACAGGCAGATCAGGAGAATGTGTGAATACCTGGGCTACAAGGTTCTAAACCTTAAGAGAGTTCGGATCATGCATATTGATCTTGGGAAACTTCCAATGGGGAAATATCGAGATCTTACCGACTTAGAGCTAAAAAAGCTGTTTTCATCCATCCAGAAGGAGCAGTAACACAATGAAAAAATGAGGGCTTCGATTGAAGAAGAAAATTGAAATGAGCCTCAAAAAGATCCTTGGTGTCATCCTAAAAACCATTCTTGGAATGGTCGCAATAGTATTGACCTATTTCATTGTATCCCTTGCATGCACCTTAATACCAATTGGCCCGAAACAAGCCGATAAAGATCAGGTCATCTATCTCAGAACAAATGGTGTTCACATGGATATTATCATTCCAAATGAACTGATATCAGATGATCTTAAGGAGATCGTAGCTTGTAATGATTCAGACTCATTTATGGCTTTTGGATGGGGTGATAAAGAATTCTACCTCAATACCCCGACCTGGGGAGATTTAACTCCATCTGTGGCTTTCAATGCTCTTTTCCTAAAAAGTGAAAGCCTGATGCATACCGACAGATTCAAGAAAAGGCAGAAATACTGGTATCCTGTTCCCATAAATTCTGCACAGATCGATCTACTGAATCAATTTATAAAGGCAAGTTTTGATCTTGATATCGAGAACAAAGCCCAGGAGCTCAAAGGTTCTGGCTATTCTTCAACGGATCAGTTCTTTGTAGCCAATAGAAGCTATTCCTTTTTCTTTACCTGCAACACATGGGTAAACAGCGCCTTTAGAAAGAGTGGAATCAGGTCCTGTCTTTGGACACCATTCGATTTTGGCCTAATTGGTATGTACGATTAATCTTTCCTGTCAAACATGTAAGGCCCGTGCTCTGCGCCCCAAATATGTTCGTCATTCTCATCAAAACCGCGATCCCAGGAGGTAATGCCCTCTGGCCAGATCTCGACGATAGAAGTGGCGTAACTGGCACCGTATAATGTACTTAGGCATTCTTTCCCGGGAGTAGAACCCGCATAGTGATCACCTTCCCATTTCAGGTACACAGTGCATCCCTCTCTGCTTATAAGCGAATCAGGACCAAATTCAGCAAACTGATTGTAATCAGATTCCCAGGAATTGATGAAGCGCTCCGGATTTTGCAATTCATAAACTGCAGAAGCAAATACACCATCGCCCTCATAAGAAACTCTATAAACTCGCTGGCGGTAAGGCTTCTCGGGCTTACTGCCCAAAGCCTGTTCAACGTAAAGCCAAATGATTTCACTATCGTCCTCCCAAATTCTACCCATATGAAGGTCGATATGAAAGTAATTTGTGTCATTGGCTGATTGCTTCTCAGAAGAGAAGTCCCCAATCATCATTTCTGCTAAAATGGATACATCATCATCCTGAGCTTCAAGGCTTTGTACAAAAAGCGGAAGGATAAGGGCAAAGGATACAAATAACTTGTTCATAGAGATCTCGATTTAAGGGGCGAAAGTACTCTCAAATAAGGAGTTGAAAGTAACAGATTCATAATTTTTGCAATTTCAAAAGGCTCAATATGAGTCCCCATTGCTAAAACCAAACCCATGAAACCCCTATTCATTACTATTCTTATGCTCTCATTTTCATTTGGAGCTTTTTCTCAGGCAGACGAAGGATCTGCCACAATTTCAGAAGTCAAAGTAGTAGAAAACCATGCTCAGATCTATGATGCTGAAGGAAACATGACAGGTAACATTTATATCTGCCCAGAGTGCACATTCGAAGGAAATAACCAAAGCTATGTTCTGATGATGGAAGCTCATCGTATTAAGATCTACGACGGCAATGGAGGATATACAGGAAACAAAGTAAATGCCTGCTCAAAATGTGAAGTAGGTGAGGTTTATCCTTCCGATTTTCTTGTTACCGATGGTGAGGCTGGCAGGTATTTTAATTTTTACGGTGAACAGGTAGAGCATACCGATTATTAAGCCATTCATTCCTAAGAGTTAAAGGGTCAGAATTTGACCCTTTTTTATTGCCTGATGAAGAGAAAGGATTCAAATCTTAGTTCTGCACTACTCATTCTTTTGTTGATTTTCATTTCTGCCTGTCAGGAAAAAGAAAAAGAATCTGACAAGTTTCCTCAGGCGGTATTCTCTGAACCTGAAGTCGTAGCATTTAACCCGGCTGGTTATTCACTAAATCAAATTACCGGTGACTCCATTCACAACCCAAATCCGGATTTTAAGAAATCAGAGTTAAAATTTCAATTACTGGATTCAAGCTCTTACTCCATTGGGCAAACACAAGAGTTCCAGTTTACGATCCACTCTTTCGAAGATTATAAGAGCCCTATTTCTGAGAGCTCAATTGAGACTAGTTTATTTCTTCCAGATGGAATTAAAAAGACCTTCCCGGTCTTCGATAAAAACTCCTTCTTTATCACTCCGGATGGGGATACCGTTCCTACAGGAATTTCAGTTCCATATTCTCCTTACCAAGTGGTAGCAGAAGCTCCGGATCCAATTGAATCTATACCACCCAGATTCAGAGCAGACAATCAATTTAATTTAATTCAGTATAGCACAGATGAGGGCCTTCCAGGGACATTCGTTTGGTCGAGTCTTGTGGACCAAAAAGGAAATCTATGGATTGGAATGGAGGGTACAGGAGTAAGTATGTACGATGGGGAACGCTATTATAATTACACCACGGAAAATGGCTTGTCCAGTAATATCATCTTTTGCATTCTCGAAGATTCCAGAGGTAACATTTGGTTTGGAACCTGGGGCGGTGGAGCTATAAAATTCGATGGAAACAAATTCACCCATTACAACAGCAAGCATGGCTTTAATGCTCGTTCGGTCTGGTCAATTATTGAAGATAAATCTGGTGCGATCTGGCTGGGAACCAATAATTGCGGCTTAGCCAAGATCGATGGTGAATATGTGACCTACTTCACCCAGAATGAAGGACTGCCAGGAAATTCAGTTTATGATCTGGTTGAAGATTCTGATGATAACATATGGGTCGTAGGTGATGGAATCACAATGTACGATTGTAACAGCTTCTCAGTCTTCACAGACTCGTCTGGTGTGCCGGGCACTGAAGCGGAATCAATCCTGGAAGACTCTTATGGCAATATCTGGTTTAGCTCCCTGGAGTTTGGATTGATAAAATTCGATGGCATTGAGTTTTCATTTTTCTCCGAAGAATCAGGCCTCAGGGACATAGAGATCTATTCTATGGCAACAGACCCAAAGGGAAATATCTACATGGAAACTTTCAACCAGGGTATGGTTGTGTATGAGGGAGATGAGATCATAAGTATATCACCGGCTAATGGAATGCCTGACAATCCTATTTTTTCAATTTTCATTTCTGAACGAGAAAATATTTGGATTGGAACCGGAGGCGGCGGTTTGATAAAAATCAAAGAAAAGAGCTTTGAAAATATCAGTAAGAGCAATGGACTGATTTCTAATTCTGTAAAAGCACTTGAGGAAGATTTTGAAGGCAACAAGTGGATCGGTCACTTTGGGGAAGGAATCAGCTTATTGAAAAATGATCAACTATTCCATCTCGACTTAAAGAATGGCCTCCTTGATAATTTTGTAAACTCCCTATATGTGGATCGCAGCGGAAAACTATGGGCAGGAACAAACTCGGGCATTTCAGTAATTGATCAAAATACGATCTACAATATTGAAATGCCGGGGATAAGAGTATTCGAGGTCACCCAGGATTATAAAGGTGATTATTGGATAGCTACCAACAAGCTTGGCTTATTAAAATATGATGGGAATAATCTCTATCAGCTAGCTATAGAAAACAACTTCACATCCAATTACATCAAATCGATCATTGAGGATTCAAAAGGCCGATTATGGGTAGGAACCACCTCAAATGGCATTACTCTAATTGAAAGTGATTCATTCCTGAATATCACTGAAAGGGAAGGCTTATCAGATAATGATGTCAATTGTTTATTGGAAGATTGCGATGGGAACATTTGGATAGGAACTGAAGATGGAGGTTTGAATAGGTTTGATGGAGAGAGCTTCACATATTATACAAGTGCCAATGGCCTGAGTAACAATTTTGTCACCTCCATTATTGAGGATTATAATGACAATATATGGGTTGGAACTGATCAGGGATTGACTCTTCTCTATGCAGATAATAGAGCGAGCAATGAGGATAAAATCAATTATAGGGTCATTCCTTTCGGAAAAGGAAACGGTTTAGCTGGATTGACATTCGCAGGAAACGCTGTGAATATTGACAGGTCAAACACAATTCGTTGGGGGACGAATAATGGAATCACAAGCTTGAACCTGAATAAATTCAAGGTGCAGGAAAATCCTCCCGAGCTTCAGTTTAGAAATCTATCTGTAAATGGTCACTCAGTAAATTTCCAGGACGAGGAATTCTCGAGTTATGTGTCGAATTCTGATTCACTTTCAAAAAGCTCATTTCCTTCAGAACTTGAATTACCATTTAAATACAATCACCTGACATTCAATTTTTCTGCGAGTGACTGGGCTGCTCCTCATAAGGTTTTATACACCTACAGGATAAAAGACCTGGATGCCAGATGGAGCCCTTTAAATAGTGATGCAAAAGCGGATTACAGGAACCTACCATATGGCACTCATACATTTGAGGTAAAAGCAATTAGTGAAGCCCAGGTTTGGACCGAATCGCTTACATACACCTTTACTATTCTTCCACCCTGGTATCATACCTGGTGGGCGAGGTTATCATATCTGCTAATTGGTCTTTCAATCATTCTCCTTTACATCAGATGGCGGGTTTCAAAGTTTAAGGAACGTCAAAAGGAACTGGAATATCAGATAGCCATTGCTACAGAAGACTTACGCCAGGCAAACTCTGAGATCACAAAAGAAAGAGATCGATCTGAAGAACTTCTATTGAACATTCTGCCTGCTGAAACAGCTACTGAGCTAAAAGAGAAAGGTTTTGCCGATGCAAAGGAATTTGAAAAAGCAAGCATTCTCTTTGCCGACATTAAAGGCTTTACAGAAAAGAGCTCGAATCTAACCGCTGCTGAACTGGTAGCAGAAATCGACACCTGCTTTAAAGCTTTTGATCAGATCATTTCAAAATTTGAAATTGAAAAAATAAAGACGATCGGTGATGCATATATGGCAGCAGCAGGTTTGCCAAACCCAGATCTTGCCACTGCTACAGATATGGTAAAAGCAGCTTTAGAAATGCAGAAATTCATCGCTGATCGAAAAATTGAAAATCAAAAAAAGGACAAAGCCTTTTTTGAGATCAGAGTTGGTATTCATACAGGTCCGGTGATCGCCGGAATTGCAGGTGTTAAGAAATTCCAATACGATATTTGGGGAGACACAGTGAATATTGCCAGTAGAATGGAAACCAACTGTGAGGTAGGGAAGGTGAATATTTCTTCTGCTACTTACGAGCTCATCTCCGAAAACTCTCCATTCGAATTTGAAAAACGAGGTCAGGTAGAAGTTAAGGGGAAAGGGATGATGCAGATGTACTATGTAAGCTTTGCTTAAAACTTGAAATGCAAGCCAAATCCGTGTTGGCCGGCATTTGGATCCGTGTTCACTGGTGCTCTATATTCAGCTGGAACACTTTGCCAGCCATTATACATTTGACCATTGATATAGTATCGATCTGAAGCACTGGTAGGATTCTTTCTTGATTCTTCAAAAAGAATATCGTAACTGCTCTTAGGTCTTTCTACTCCAGCAGCCCCACTACCGTGAATGTACTCTTCAATTCCATCACCATCTACATCTGCAGTGATCCAATTAAGCTCAAGGATTTCATTGTAGGTACCATCAGAGATCATTTCGAAAATTGCATTATTGAATTGCTTCATGATCTCCTCAGCATTAGGGTAGCTTTTGCTCAACCCAAAGTGAAGACTCTTGGTAAACAATGGGAGCTCTCCAACCTCCAGGTTTTCTTCAACTTCTTCGCTGTGATAGGTTAACTCATACTGAATGATCAACTCATCAATTAGAATATAATCCAACTCCCCTGCTAAGAGTTTCTCAAGGTTCTCCTGGTCACTTCTGCCAGAAATGAAAACTACTTCAGTGGCATAATCTACTTCCTCACCATAGGCATAAGTACCAACCACCCCAATTCTCTTTTCACTTAATTCTGAAAGTGAGGTGGCTGAAACATCTGCACCTTTTTGACCTACTAAAAGAAGCTTATTCTGGAGATAGGGATCTGAAAACAGAATGAACTCCTCTCTTTCCTCAGTCCTCCAAAGGGCAGCACTACCATCAAACATGCCATCCTGTATTCCCGGAATTACAGATTCAAAATTGATGTAGGTAGTCTCATCGGAATAATCAATTCTCTTAAGAGCTTCAGACACCAACTCAGTTGAGTATGCCTTTCCACCGTAATCACTGGTAAATGGAGGCCAGCTATCAGAAGCTAGCTGCATGAATCCTTCCTGACTAAATGCAGAAACTGAAAAAATCAAACCCAAGATCAATGCTGAAAAACCTCTCATCCCTTTCATTCTATTAAGGTACAAACATTGATTTCTTTGAGGCAATATCCGAAACCAATTATCCTATCTCCCCATTATCCTATTATCCCATTACCCTATTATCCCATTAATTAAACCCCTACCTTTGCAGCCTCATTTAAAAAGCAGAAATGAACCTTCGCAACATTGCCATCATTGCTCACGTCGATCACGGTAAAACAACCCTTGTCGATAAGATCCTTCAACAGGTTAAACTCTTTAGGGATAATCAGGACATGGGAGAGTTGATCCTTGATTCAAATGACCTTGAAAGAGAAAGGGGAATCACCATTCTATCAAAGAATGTTGCGGTTCGATATAAAGACACCAAGATCAATATTATCGACACTCCGGGTCACTCTGATTTTGGAGGCGAGGTAGAGCGAGTGCTGAACATGGCAGATGGAGTGATCCTTCTTGTCGATGCATTTGAAGGACCTATGCCTCAAACGAGATTTGTTCTTCAAAAAGCTCTTGAGCTAGGTCTGAAACCAATTGTTGTAATTAACAAGGTCGACAAGCCAAACTGTACTCCAGATGAGGTGAACGAGGCGGTATTTGAGCTGATGTTCAATTTGGATGCTACCGAGGAGCAGGTGGAGTAGGAAGTAGTCTTTGGTTCATCGAAAATGGGCTGGATGGGTCCGGATTGGAAAAATCCAACGACTGACATGACCTACCTTCTGGATACGATCCTTGAGCAGGTACCTGCTCCGAAAGAAAACCCGGGATCACTTCAACTAAGAATCACATCAATGGACTACTCTAGTTATGCGGGTAGGATCGCCATCGGCCGCGTTCACCGCGGCTCAATAAAAGCCACCAACCAGGTGAGCATTGTAAAAAGAGATGGCTCGATAGTGAAATCGCAGGTGAAGGAACTTTTCACTTTTGAAGGCCTTGGTAAAGAAAAGACCAAAGAAGAAGTTCATGCCGGAGAGATCGTAGCAATGCTTGGTCTGGAGAATTTTGATATTGGCGATACAGTTGCTGATGCAAATGAGCCAGAAGGTCTCAAGCCAATCGCCGTGGATGAGCCATCAATGAGTATGCTATTCACGATCAACAACTCTCCTTTCTTTGGTAAGGAAGGGAAGTTTGTAACCTCAAGACATATTAGAGACAGGCTGATCAAGGAAACGGAGATGAACCTTGCCTTAAAGGTTGAGGACACCGATTCTCCAGATAGATTCATTGTCTACGGACGTGGAATCCTACACCTTTCTATTCTAATCGAAACCATGAGAAGAGAGGGTTACGAGCTGCAGCTTGGACAACCTCAGGTTGTGATCAGAGAGATCGATGGATTCAAACACGAACCGGTAGAGCTTCTAAATGTGAATGTTCCCGATGAGCTTTCTGGAAAAGTGATCGAAATGGTTACCCAGCGAAAAGGTGACATCCTGAATATTGAAAAGAAGGATGATCGTGTGAATCTGGAGTTCAAGATCCCAGCTCGTGGATTGATCGGTTTGACCAATCCAATGCTAACTGCTACTCAGGGAGAAGCGATCATTTCTCATCGATTCAATGGCTACGAGCCATGGAAAGGTGATCTTCCGGGCAAGAGAAATGGTGCATTGATCGCCATGGATACCGGAACTGCAATCTCCTACTCTATCGATAAACTTCAGGATCGAGGTAAATTCTTCATAGACCCAAATGAAGAGGTTTATACCGGGATGGTAATTGGTGAAAGTGCAAGACCAGATGATCTTGTGGTTAATGTAACCAAGACTAAAAAGCTCACCAATGTGCGTGCTTCCGGCTCCGATGACAAGGCTTCAATTGCTCCTGCTATCAAATTCTCTCTGGAAGAAGCAATGGAATACCTGCGCGAAGATGAGTACGTCGAGGTAACACCGAACTCCATTCGTTTGAGGAAAATCCTTCTTGACGAAAACGATAGAAAGAGATCTAAAAAATCTTAGCATTTCGATATTTGGTACCTTAGGTTCCATCAAGGATTGGAGTCTATGCAGCACCTATCAGAGTCAGATATTGAAGAGATCTTAAGCAGTATTCGATCCAGGACCAAGGATTCGAATCTGGGTTTCTTTTCAAAACCCTTTCTCGTAGACTACCATGGCGAATCACTTGTTGTAAAGCAATACCTGCCGATAAAAGATCCGCAAATCCTCAACTTCATTCTGGAGAATCACAGTCTTTACATCCAAAGGCTGAAAGAAATGGGAGTCTTGATCCCATCGACCAGAATGGTTCAGATTCCTGCCGGGACAAAAACTCAGATCATTATCATTCAGGAGGCATTCAAATCAGATGAGCTCCTGCGGAACAAGATCCAAAGTGCCGGAGAAAGTGAATTAATGACCCTATGCAGCAAAGCTTATGACCAGGTCATTCTCTATGGACTGATGCAAGGCTCCAGGGGCGATATCGGCTATCATCCATCTTTGAGAAATCTTGCCTACCGTGCAGATAAGACATATTACTACGACACCTTCCCTCCCATGGCAATGGAGCAACAAAGATTAAATGACTTGATCATTACCATGGCGCCCTTCGGGCGGATGTTAAAACCGCTTATCAATCCCAAATGGATCAACAGAGTATCAGATGAGTACTACTACTTTGACAAGATGTATGAAGGAGTAGTTGGGAGTTGCTGTAGATTGAGACCTGAGCTTGCCTCACTCATCCTTGAGTTTTCGAAGGATTACCTGGGCGAATCCCAAATCGATCCCTTTGTAAAGCAGGCCGCTCAAAAATTGCTGCAAAAACCTCCTCGTCTATCTGGTCTCTGGACTGGAATCAGGAGCTTATCCGGAAATGAGGGAAAGCCCAATATCAGTTAAGTCAAAAGAAATGAAGAAGATACAGGACATCCAGACTACAATTGAATCCTTCTATAAAGCATTCCACGAAAAGGATTGGGAGCAATTTGGGACTTACCTGACCGATGATTTTCAGTATTTCACCGACAATTGCATCATTCAGTCAAAGGCTGATTTCATAAACTTCTTGCGAAATGACGTTTGGATTGGCATCTCTTACTCCATTCAGGATCTCAAGATCAGAACAGATCAAAATTCTAGTATTGGATTTGCATCTTATAAGACCAGCTTCACCGGAAAGCATAAGGATCAGGAAATGACGGTAGAAGCCATAGAATCTTTGATGCTCATAATGGAAGGGGATGATTGGCAGATAGCCCACATGCATACCAGCAATAAGATGGCTTAGTCTTAAACTTTCTGTGTTTCCCGGCATTTCCTAAATGTGAATCTGAAACACTTAGCACTTTTAACTTACTCAGCGCCTCTTTTACCTCTCCTTTACTATCAGGGGAAGCGTATTCGTGCTAGCGTTCCGAAATTGCCTGAAGCAAAAGGAACTAGCGGTTTTGTTACCAATGGACCGGAAGAAAAGTCAATTCTCTTTGTTGGTGAAAGCACGATTGCTGGTGTTGGAGCCGATACTCATGAAGAAGGCTTTTGCGGAACCTTCGCCAAGACCTATTCGAAAGAAACAGGTTACAGTGTAAAATGGCATGTCTACGCCAAAAGCGGCTATACCGCTCGAAAGGTCAGGAAGATTCTTTTACCAAAGATCACTGAAGAGTCTCCTGATCTCATCGTAATTGGTTTGGGAGGAAATGATGCCTTTACTTTTAACAGCCCGGCTAAGTGGATAGAGGAGATCGATAAGATCATTCAGGAGCTTCAAGATCGCTTCCCAAATGCAGAAATCCTCTTTGCCAATATGCCTCCAATTAAAGAGTTTCCAGCCTTTACTCTTGCTATCAAAAGCACAATTGGAAATTTGGTGGAGATTCTTGGGACAGAGCTCAATAAGCTCGTTCAGAAAAAAGATCGGGTTTATTACTACGCAGATCGTATTACCCTGAAAAAATGGATGGCTTTTGCACCTGAGAACTCCCAGTACTCAGATTTCTTTAGCGATGGAGTTCATCCTTCGAAACTCACCTATCAGGTATGGTCTGAGCAGTTAGCAAAGTACTTTATCGAAAGAAAGACTCTGGATATTTAAAGCTCAAGTAGTGAATTGTCACTACCTTTGCAGCGACAACGCAAAACCTGATTACACCCTTAAATATTGGATTAAAGATTTGCTCTATTGACAAGTTGATTGTCAGGATTTAGATTGCAAATCATTAAAAATCACCGAGATACGCTCTTCTCATTTGTAACATCAATGGAGGAGAAACGTACACATGGTTAAATTTTGCTAATTGTAATTAACTAACATTCAATTAGCGTAACAAAAAACTTTTAGTGATGAGAGCAACAACGCACACTAAAGTCTTTGTCGGTTTGGCTATATGCCTATGCCTTATTGCTGGTGAGTTAGGTGCTACTACCTACACTTCTACTAGTGATGGCGCCTATGACAATAATGGAACCTGGGATATCTCTGCTCCGGGAAACACTCTCGATGCAGGTGATAGTGTCATTATCAACCATGATGTGACCTTTGATGCAAAGCTTACTATCAGAGGAGTTCTGATCGTAAATGCAGATGCTTCACTAGTTGAGGATGGTAGTCAGAATATCGACGTAGGAAAAGGGACCACCAACAGTGGTGTGATCTATAACTACGGTTACATTCAGGCTAAGGATCTAAAAGTAGAGCCGGATAATGGCGCTTCAACATCAGACCCATATCCAGTAATGCACAACTTTGATACTGTTGTTGCTGAAAAACTAAATATTGGCAACGGTGAGGGAGTTGGTACTTATTACAATGAGATTGGCTCAGTTACAACAACAACAGCAGAACTTCATATTGATGGAGTTCTATTCAATTTTGACACCATGTATGCAGAAGTAAAATTCAAAGTACATGGTGGATTTATCAATGAATGTGGTTACATCGAAACACCTCTACTAGATATAGATGAAAACCAGGGAAGACCAGGTGAGTTCAACTGTATTAGAATGTGTCAGAACAATGGTTTCGATCCTGTCTTTGATGTTGATGGAACGACATATGCCGATAAACAAGATGCCTACATTTTAGCTGATACAGCTGAGATGAAGGTTGATATTGACAGTACTGTGATCTGCGGATTTAGCGTAGAAGGAAACGCCCTTTCACTTCCGATTGAACTTCTGAGCTTTGATTGCGAAGCTGTAAACAATGCCGTTACGATTAGCTGGGTAACTGAGCTTGAGATCAATAACTATCTATTCGAGATCGAAAGAAGTATTGACGGAGAGAACTGGGAAAGGGTCGCTGAGGAATTTGGTGCAGGTAATTCAACAGAAGATAAATACTACTCGATCATTGATGAGGATCCGATCTTTGGAGTATCTTATTATCGTTTGAAGCAGATCGATTACGATGGAAGATTTGAGTACTTCCCCGCTAAGTCGGTTACGGTTGAGTCTACAGCGGTAGGAATCTACCCAAATCCAACATTCGGACAGGTTTACCTTAGATCAGTGCCATCAAACACTATTGTCAAAGTAGCCAATATGATGGGTGAGGTACTGATGACTTCATCATCTACTGATCAAAACATTGAAATCGACATGGGAAGCTTACCAATGGGAATGTATATCATCTCCGTTGGCAATGATTCTCATCTTATCCAGAAGTATTAAGCCCTTCGGGCCGATTAGGCCCAGAGATATACTGCTCATTTCCAATTTAAAAGGCGACCTTTGCGCCTTACAACTTACTATGAACACATTTGCCGAAATCGGCCTTCGCGACGAGCTTGTACGCGCGGTAACCGAAATGGGTTTTGAACAACCCACCCCCATTCAAGCTGAAGCTATCCCGCATTTGCTCTCGTCTGAAGAAGATTTGACCGCATTGGCGCAAACCGGTACAGGCAAGACTGCCGCCTTTGGTCTGCCTACCATTCACCTGACCGATATTGGGAATAAGAACACCCAAACAATCATTCTTTGTCCTACCCGTGAGCTTTGTATTCAGATCGCTAAAGATCTCGCAGAGTACTCTAAGTTCCTCAAAGGACTAAGAATAGTCTCAGTCTATGGTGGAGCAAGTATTGACAGGCAGATAAAAGCTCTGAATTCAGGTGCCCAGATCGTTGTGGGAACTCCCGGTCGAACGGTGGATCTGATCAAAAGAAAGAAGCTGAAGCTCGGCAATATCGAAAGAGTCATTTTGGATGAGGCTGATGAAATGTTGAGCATGGGTTTTCAGGAAGACCTGGATTTCATTCTTGATCAAACTCCTGATCACAAGCAAACTCTCTTATTCTCAGCAACGATCTCAAAAGAGGTTTCCAGGATTGCTAAGAGATACATGACCAATCCTCTTGAGATCCAGATCTCAAAGACCAACTCTGCGTCAAAGAATGTTAGCCACGTTTACTTTCAGGTGCATGCTAAGGATAAGTATGAAGTCCTTAAGAGAGTAGCAGATATGAATCCTAACATCTATGGAATTGTATTCTGTCGTACCAGAAGAGAAACAAAAGAGATCGCAAATAAATTGATGTCCGACGGCTATAATGCCGATGCGCTCCACGGAGATCTATCACAGGCTCAGCGCGATGAAGTGATGGGCACTTTCAGAAACAGAGTCCTTCAGTTACTGGTAGCTACTGATGTTGCTGCAAGAGGCCTGGATGTAAATGACCTAAGTCACGTCATCAACTATCATCTCCCGGATGATATTGAAAGCTACGTTCACCGAAGCGGACGAACCGGTCGTGCAGGGAAATCAGGTGTTTCCATGGCGATCATTCACAGCAGAGAGCAGCGCAAGATCAGAGATATTGAAAAGCATGCTGGAATCAAATTCAAGCATGAGAAAGTGCCAACAGGCCAGGATATCTGCAGAAAGCAGCTTTACAACCTGATCGACAAGGTTGAAAAAGTTGAGGTTGATAAAACTCAGATCGATCAGTTCATGCCGGAGATCTACGCTAAACTGGAATGGTTAAGCAGAGAAGATCTTATCAAGCACTTTGTATCTGTTGAATTCAATCGCTTCCTATCCTACTATAAAGGAAGTAGAGACTTAAACGATAATCGTCCGGCCAAGAAGGAAAAGGACAGAAAGGAAAGGGCTACAGTTCGTGAAAAAAGGGAAAGAACCCAGTTCACTCGAATGTATATCAATGTAGGTTCCAAGAACAAGCTTTCTCCTGCCCGATTAATTGGTTTGATCAATGAAGGTCTTGACTCAGGTGATGCACCTGTAGGTAAGATCGAGATCATGAGGAACCTGTCATTCTTTGAGATCGAAGACAAATTTGCTCAACCTCTTATCAAAGGACTTGAAGGTTCAATTTTTGAAAGAATTCCGGTTGAAATTGAGGTTTCTCATCATAAAGAATCTCATAATCCTCCCGTAAGGGAGAAAAAGTCAAAGTCTTACAGAAAGGGCTCTGATTCCAGTTCCGGCTCATCATACGGTGGAAGAAAACGTCGTGGAAAAGGCAAAGAGGATTGGAACAAAGGCGGCAAAGGCCGAAAAGGAAGACGCAGATAGAACCTATCCTCAGCTTAAGGGTTTCTAAAGCATGACAGTTAACGAAGTGCTTAGTAACCTTTCCTGGATAGATGCCGCCGCAGGTCCTGTTTGGATTGGACTCACCTTCATCATGTTCTTTATTATGATCAGGATCTATATCGATCTTGGTTGGGAGAACCCATACATGAAATGGATGTATGTTTTGATTGGAGCAGTTTATGCATATCCGCTCTACACCGGTTTCTTTCAGTGGTTGACTATAGCCGAGATCGGTAACATTTTCACTTTGCTTCTAACAGCAGGTGTAGCAATAATTCTAACCCGATTCTCTAAGAAACTGTCTTTGCTTTTGATCCCACAAATGGTTTGGACATTAGTAGCCAGTATCTACATGGGTTTGGTCCTTATCAAAGAGCTTCCAGTTTAACCATTTAGCTGAGTGCTTCTCAATCCACGTGTTTGAATTTCGCCACCAGCTCCAGATCCTTCATGAGTTGGAGCTGATTGTCTTTGTATTTGAAGGTGAAGGTAGAATCTGAGAGAATGCTCGAGATGTAGCCGTACTCCTCTGCTCCCTGACAAGCCATAAGAGTGCTCATCATTGGGCCAAAGGTGATCTTATCTTCAATCACCAGGAAACTACCAGAGTAGTTGTTACATCCATCGTGACCCATCGCCATTAATTTCGTGGTATTAAGTTCCAGAGTTGGAGCACCCTTTGGATAGAACTGTGCTTTGATCTCTTTTCCGTTAATCTCTGTTAAGACCCAAACGTCATGGAGTTTCGGATCAATAACGTAATTGCCACAGCCTATATAGCTGGTGAACTCTGCTGCTCCCCTATCTCTTATCTTGACTTCAACATTTTTCTGGTATTCCATACCACTCATATTATCCGAGCACGGACCATCAGTAATAAGAATCACCATATCGAAGCTCATTGAAGAACCGCTGTACTCAACTCCATTTTCGAGGATCTCCGCCTTTTGAGTTGGTATTGCTACATCGGCCTGGCCCAGTCGCTTTAATGTGAATTCACTGTCAAAATCTATATCAATCGCCCAGGAAGGCTCATTCCCAACTCCCCAAAAATCAATACCCTGACTATACTTGGTCCCATTCATATCTGTATATCCAGTTTCATTTACCGGCTCATCTCCAATGGCTGAATTGCCCGTAGTTTCTGCTTCAGAAGCTACATCTCTATTACAGGAAGAAAAAAATAGCACTACGCCTGCCAAGGCCAAATTCAACACTCCACGTCGCATATTCTTTTAATTTGAGATGCTTAATTTACTTGCTTTTACCATCATTTTAAGTGCTTTTAACAGAGTTTATAGAATTAGGGTTTTTGTTAGCAAAATTCTTCAAAATACACCATAAGTTATTGGTAACGAGTTGTTTACACTCATTAAAACTAATTACCTTCTGCAACTAGTTTGCGAAAATCCTATTTTAAATTTGCATCCATAATGAGAGTATTAATAGTTACAATAATCGCAGTGCTTCTGATTGGTTTTAACTCAGAAGCCATAGCCCAGGACAATCCCACCATTTCAGAAACTGATACGACTATCACAATTAAGGTAGGCGGAATTACATGCGCCGGAAATCTGGTTGAGATCAGTAAGAAACTGTCAGGTATCGATGGAATTAAAAGTTGCGCAGCAGCAGGTCCGGCAGCGGCTGTTTCAAAATTCGATATTACTTACGACCCTGCTGTAGTGGGAATGGAGCAGATCATTGCTGGTGTTGCCGCCACAGAATCTTGTGATATCCCCGACACCTACCCTTTCAAGGTTAAGACTAAAAAGAAAGCAGATTGAGACTTGCTTTCTCTGCCATATTAGTTTCACTGGCATTCTTTAGTGCAAATAGCCAAACAATTACAGGAGGGGTAATGAATGAAGATCACGAAATGATCTTCGGAGCTACCGTATACTGGTTAGAATCCCAAAGTTTTACTACAACCGATGAGAATGGTTCATTCAGCATTGAAAAGGCTGAAGGAGATCAAAATCTAATTGTAAGGGCCCTTGGTTTTGCAAGTGATACAATTGAGGTGGGAAATCAAACCACGCTTCATGTTCATATGGCTGCAGCTGGACCTGAAGACGAAATTGTTATTGAGGAGAGAAGGAAAGGAACCATGTTTCTTCATAATTCAACATTTCAAACCGAGCAGCTTACCGATACCGAGTTAAAGAAGGCTGCCTGTTGTGATCTTGCCGGTTGTTTTAACACTACAGCTTCAGTACAGTCTAACACGACTGATGTAGTTACCAATGCCAAAGAACTCAGAGTTCTTGGTCTGAGTGGCGTATATAATCAGGTCTTACTTGAAGGCTTGCCATTCCTGCAGGGAGCATCCTATACCTATGGGATCAGCTCTATCCCCGGTCCCTTGATCAGCAATATCTTTATTTCCAAGGGAGCAAATTCTGTCCTTCAGGGACATGAAAGCATCAGCGGTCAGATCAATGTTATTCTTAAGCAGCCTGATCAAGCCAAGTCGCTTTTTGTGAATGGATACGTTAACTCTTTCCTTGAGTCACAACTCAATGGTTACTTCACTGTAGGAAAGAAAAGGTGGAGTAATATGACAGCCTTTCATATGGCTCAGCCCGGTGTAAGAATGGATAGAGATGGAGATAATTTCATGGATTTTCCATTGACCCGTCTATATGAATTATTAAACAAGATAAAGTTTGGGAAGCCTGAGGATTTTGGATGGTCAGGTTGGATGGGACTTAGGTATGTCCACGAAGACAGAGTTGGTGGCCAAATGGATTTTGATCCTAAAACTGATCTTGGTGGAAACGAAGTTTTTGGTCAGGATATAGAGTTTAACCAACCTGAAGTGTGGCTTCAGGGAGCGTATAAATTCCACGATAAGTATCGCATTCGCCTTATGGCATCTGCACAGTTTCACCATCAAACAAGCTGGTACGGAAATAAATCCTACAAATCAAAGCAAGGCATGGTCAATGCCAGCCTTCAAAATGATTTTACCTACGGGAAAGGGGGATTTGCTGAAAGCAGCTTAAAGGCTGGAGTGAATTATAAATACCTCGATCTGCGTGAGACGATCATGTTTACCACAAATCCATACAACCTTAGCTATGCTGGTGATTATGTAAACACTCAGCACAGTCTAGGAATTTATGCGGAGAATAACCTCAAATTCAACGAAGGAAAAGGTGATTGGATCCTGGGTGGACGCCTGGACATCCACAATCAGTTTGGTACAAACTTCACCCCTAGAACATTACTTCGCTATAGTCCGGTTAAGAACATGTCAATCAGAGGATCTGTAGGATACGGCTGGAGAGTAATGAACCTATTCCCAGAGAATTCGGGGATTCTAGCGAGTAACAGAGATATTATCATTGCAAATGACTTAAAGCCCGAAAGAGCTATTAATACCGGAGTTAGCTTCGCACAGACCTTTTACACCGATCCTGTAAACATTACCTTCTCTACTGATTACTACTATACAAGATTCCTGAATCAGATCTTTCCTGATTACGATGTTGAGCCGCTTGAGATCCACGTTCAGAATTTTGAAGATAAATCTGTGAGTCATAGTTATCAGGCCGATCTGAACTTTGACATTATGGGATTGGTAGAGATCAGAACATCGTACAACTTCCTGGATGTTTACAGAGTAATGAATGGAGCGAGTTACACACTGCCATTCAACCCTAAACACAGAGTTCTAGCAGCTTTCTCCTTCTCTCCAATGAGTAATAAATGGTCAATTGACGCTAATATGCACTGGTACGGAAAGAGAAAACTTCCAAACACCAGCTCAAATCCACCTGAGTATCAAAGACCTGATTTTTCAGAGTCTTTTGCTACACTGGATGCCCAGTTCAGCTATTTCTTCAGCAAGTTTGAGCTATACTTTGGTGGTGAAAACATCTTCGATTTCCGCCAGAAGAAGCCAATTATATCCTGGGAAGACCCATTTGGCCAATACTTCGATACTAGTTCGGCATGGGGTCCCACCAGAGGAAGAGAATTCTACGCTGGTTTCAGGTTCTTTATGAATAGACCTAAGAAGAGTTCAACGAACGGGCACAACTAAAAGAAATTAAAGGTTGAAAGGCACTGGTGAGCAATATCAACAGTTTAACTCTTCCTTTCTCGGACAATCAATAGTACCTTTATAGCTATTACCGGATTAATGCCCTAATTATGCTAAGAAACAAAGCCGACATTCGATCAATAGGATTCATGCTTGTGGCTACAGCCATACTGATCATTATGTGGAATTATGGCCTTGACTTGCCATGGTATGCCTTTATTCCTCTATATATCATCCAGTTACAGTCTGCAGTATCAGTTGCTGTTATGGTTCACAACCATCAACACCTTCCAATGTGGACCAATAAGATCATGAATTATTTCACTGACACATGGTTAACGATGTTCTACGGCTTCCCAATTTTTGCCTGGATCCCAACGCACATGACTAACCATCACGTGAATATTAATACAGAAGAGGATTATACCAGAACCTACAGGATCTCTAAGAAGAATAACCTCCTTACACTTATCACTTACCCTAGTTTAAGCGGAATGTGGCAGCAATCAGCTGTTGTAAGGTTCTTCATAGATACTTACAAGAGAAACAAATCTCGCTTCTATACTCAGTTATTCCAGATCCTGAGTCTTGTTGCTTTTGTACTGGTTGCCTTCATTCTTGACTGGAAAAAGGCTTTGCTCTTTGTGTTCATCCCTCAGCAAGTTTCACTTTACAGTGTGTTGATCTTCAATTATGTTCAGCATGTACATGCTGATGAGAATACGAAGTACAATAACTCTAGAAACATGACTGGCTGGTTATTGAACTTCCTTTTGATCAATAATGGATACCACATGGCTCACCACCTTTATCCAAAGGTTCACTGGGCTGATCTGCCAAAGAAGCACAAGGAAATTGAGGATAAGATCCACCCTGATCTGATCGAGAACGACTTCGGTTGGTGGCTTCTAAAGACTTATGTCCTAAGCATCTTCATCTCAAAATACCGCTCTAAGCAAATGCGATTTGAGAATGAAACCGAGCAGCCAAAGCTCGTAGAATCTGCTGCTTAACTCCAGCCAATTTCTTCATTCAGAAATCTGGCTAAACCTTACGGCAAGCCATACGTTCAAGCTACATGTTTGGACTATTCAAGAAAGACAATACCAAGTCTCTGGAGAAAGAATATCAGAGAATCATGGAAAAGGCAACCACTGTTCAGCGCTCTGGTGATCTCAAGGCATATGCAAAGCTGATTGAAGAATCAGAAGAGATCCTCAAAAAGATTGAAGAGGCAAAAAAGAGCTAGTGTCCT
>CAXDOZ010000029.1:0-23195 GCA_963991145.1 uncultured Chitinophagales bacterium
AGCGATCGCAATTTGCCATAGACCTGTGTCATTAGGCATCCCCCACAATACCAGATCCCCACCGGCATTGACCATTCCGCTTTCAAATCCTGTTTTCCTAAGGTTCTCCTCCACCAGGTCTGCAGCTAGCCCTTTACCTATTCCTCCAAAGCCAATCTTCATTCCCTTCTTTGGTAAATAGATGGTCAGCTCTTCCTTATTAAATTCAATTTGATCAAAGCCTACCAGTGAAAGTTTCTCTTCGATTTCACTACTATCGGGAATTATAATTTCAGATCCATCAAATATCCAGTTATCGAGTGCGGCAAAGGTGATATCAAAAGCACCTCCGGTTCCTTTAGTGATCGTACCGGAACGCTTGACAAAATTGAAATACCATTGAGGAACCTCTACAGGATGAATTCCGGCTGAGTCATTAATTCTTGAGGTAAAAGAGTTTGGCAACCAGCTCGAAATTGCGGCTTCCGCTTCAGATATTAATTTGAATGAGGCGGTTATTGCAGCGTGTGCATCCTCAGGATCATCTGATCTCACTGCAACAGAGAAGTAGGAACCCATAAGCGTTGTGTCTCTGCTTATGGTTTGGGAAAGCCCTATCGGGCCGATGAGGCCCAGAAGAAAAATTGAAATGAATTTCACCATTTCCACCTCCATGCTAATTCACCACCAAAACCAAAAATGGTATGGCTTTCATTTTGATTCCCATCTATGGGTTTCATATGTCGGGAGCGATAAAAGGGTCTGAAGACCAGTGCCCATTTTGTTTGCTCCCAGGCCATATCCACCGCCGCCTGGAAGTACCATTTATTCGTAAAATTGCCCTGATCAGGGTGAAGTGATTCAATAGTGAAGTATCCAAGTCTCAGATTTGGAGTCATCGAGAAATGCTTCGACTCTGCCAATCGAAATCCAATCAATCCATAGACCGACCAGTAAGGAATGTTTCCATCTGAGATATCGTAGAGGTCCCGATTACCATCTGAGTGATCTGCACCGATCATTTCATCTTCAATGAACCAGGCCCGATCAAACCCCGCTCCTATTCGCAGTTTTTTAATTTGCCAGGCAAGATTCATCCCAAGCACAAAGGTTGGACTTGCATAAGATCGCTCCCAGCCTTCGGTATTGTAGTAGTTGGGGTCGGTGCTACCAACATTATAGATCCACCATCCACCATCAAAACCACCGTAAAACTCAATATCCGGGATACCGGCCTTTTCCTGAGCCTGAATGGTGGCAAAGGATAGTAGAATTAGAACCAGAAAAAGCAAACGCATACTAGGGATTCTGTATAGCCTCTTGCAATGGGGGTATATAAAGCTGAGGATCTTCTCCAAGGTAAGAGGATTGAAAGAGAATTTCACCCTCCGCGTCAATCAATACCATTTTGGGAAAGGAGCCTTCAGGATTGTACTTTTCTGCTATCTCTGCTCGCATAAGCACGATGCTCTCTTCAGGTTGATTCTTTTTGCTCCTGGGGAAATCAACACGAAAGGGAATCACAGCCTCAGAGAGATAGCCCTGAAAAGTGCTGCTTTCGAGCACTGAAGCTTCAAGTTTCATGCAATTCCTACACCAATCGGATCCTGTAAACACAAGTAGAATTGGCTTTTGTTGCTCAGAGGATACCTGCTGGGCCTTTGACCAATCTTCTACCCATTGAAATTCGGGATCAGATGGATTTGCCGAAAGAAGTAAGATCAATGTGAGGAGCTTCAGCATAGCTCGAAATTAAGGAAATAAGGGATGTTCGTGTGAGTGACCAGATTAAGTAAATGTTAGCTGGACCCCGCTTATTTAGGCAATGAGGCGAGAAATGCCTTATAACCATCAACATCTTGCTGGGGAGTCTTTTTTGGGCTGCATCCTGTCATCTCATCAGCAAGCTTATTAATATCTGCTACACGATTTTGATGTGAAGGATGTGTGCTTAGAAACTCAGGTGGTTGTTCACCGCCATCTTGCAACATCATCTCAAAGAAATTAGCTGCTCCATCTTCCTGAAAGCTAGTCTTGCAGAGGTAGTGAACAGAGCGAGAGTCTGCTTCCTTCTCATCTGATCTAGAAAATTTTAAGCTTGATAGTTGAGCGGTTATTGCAACCAGATCTTCTGCATCAGTTCCCGTAGCAATCTGACATAGCACTTCAAAACCCACCATTTTGCTCATTTGATTTACAGAATGTCTTTCATCGGCGTGAGCCATCTCGTGTCCTACCACTCCAGCGAGAGAGGAGGCATCTGGAAGGTATTTAAATAAACCGGTATAGATGTACATATATCCTCCCGGTGCAGCAAATGCATTGAGGGTATTGTCGTCGTGAATGATGTAGAGTTTCCATTCAAAGTTCTGAGCGTGGTGAACCTCTCCGCTGGCGAGGATCTCATCGCGCATAGCCTCCAGATAAGCGTAAGCCTGAGGGTATTGAGCTTTATCGAGTATTGGATAATTCTGCGGATCGGATGCAATTTGCCCTTCTAACTGCTGGCCTAGAAGTTTATCATCTTCAATAGTAAAGAATGGATTATAGCCGCCTCCGGGGGCAGAACAGGCTATAGCAAGAGGCAGCAGTAACAAGGGAAGGTGTTTCTTAAGCATCAGTTCAATTTTAATCAAATGAAATCAATTCGTTTGAAAAAGCTAATAAGAGAAGGTCAATTCTCAATCATCCTGAACAAATTCAATTTTCAGCGCTTTTATCAAAAAAAGAAAATGAAAACCTTCCTAAGCCTAATTTTTACTACTCTGCTTTGCTTAAACCTATCAGCTCAAGATTCTCAAAATCTGTACAGCTTCACGATGGATAATATCTATGGTGAAGAGGTTTCCCTTTCCGATTACGAGGGCAAAGTGGTCATGGTCGTTAATACAGCCAGTAAATGCGGCTTAACACCTCAGTACGAGGATCTCGAAAAACTCTATCAGGATATGAAGGATGAGGACTTTGTTATCCTCGGTTTTCCCGCAAACAACTTCATGGGTCAGGAACCCGGCACAGATGAGGAAATCGCCGAATTTTGTGAAAAGAACTACGGCGTTTCATTTCCAATGTTCTCAAAGATCTCTGTGAAAGGATATGATCAGGCGGATCTATATGCCTGGTTAACCAAAGCTGAGCTCAATGGTCATGAGAATGCTCCTGTAAGCTGGAACTTTCAAAAATTCCTGATCGATAAAGATGGAAACTGGTCGGCTTACTTCTCTCCAAAAACCAAAGTGACAGAGGTAGAGGTTCAACTAGCCATCAAAGAACTACTGGAAGACTAAGGTTCCATGTAAAATCCGTTGGGGTGCTTGTACTTTTTGTTTCCCCGACAATCTCTTTTGGTGGTAGCGCAGCTAGCTGCTAAGATTAGAATTACGAATAACAGACTGATGATTCCCTTGCGTTTCATGATGGTTGCTTTCTTATGAAACGCCTTTCGAGTAAGTGTTTATTGCTTATTGAGTCTTTAGGAAGTCCTCGAGTTTGGAGATAGATGAGGAGTATTCAAAGGCCTCATTGACCTTGTAATAGTTGGGTGGATCGGAAACATACTCGTAGGCATACTTTGCAATTTCCAATCTCGATGTCTCAAATTCAAATAGCTTAATTACCTCTGTGACCTGATTTGAATTCAGGCAATTCTTTTGAAGAATTTGCTTTGCCATCGCCAATTTTGAGGAGTTGAAATTCTGGCCACTAAGGGTCGAATACATTTCCTGGAACTCTAGCTCACTAACAATACAATTGTTCTCGATTGGAGTAGATGTGCTCCCGGATTCAGAAACAATTAGGTCTTCATCTCCAAGAACCTGAGCAAGTTCTTGTTTACTCGCATCGAAGTTTAAAAGTTGAAGGCTATATCCAAAGTGATTGATGTCGTAAACTTTTGTGTGAGCATATTTCAGGTACTCAAGACGAGTTTGCTCTGTGCCCAATAGCAAGGCCACTTCCATTGCCTGATCAGTGGACAAACAGGAGTTCTGAGCTATGCTCTTTGCCTTGGTTAGTTTATCTAGTTCCCCACTAAGACTTTCTACCTGTTGCTTTAAGCTTTCGAGTTGAGATCCGGTAATAGGCTCTGAACATCCATTTGGACCAAAATAAAACTGGTAATCAGGAATAGAGTACTCTCCATTTGATTTGTTCGCATTTGGGCTTTGAGCTTCCCCGGAATTTGAGTTTGATCCTGTACTAACTGTTGCTTCGTGGAGTCTAAAGACATTGGAGAAATAGAAGAATGAGTTATAGACTTCGTAGTAATTCTCTTTGTCTACGGTATTCTTAAATGCTCTTTGAGTATACTCCAATCTATCAGCATCATTGTCGAAGAGACTGGCAACTTCGGCAACTTGCTTTGAGGAGAGGCAGTTGTTTGCACTGAGATTCACTGCTTCCTGAAGGATCGCAAACTTATCTGTGGTATTCTTAAGCGCTTCGAACTTGGTCTGGAAATCAAACTCACTAATAGCCTTAGTGCATTGTGCCTGCACCATGGAGCCTATTAGTAAAAACAGAAAGACAAAAAGTATGCGCTGTATCCTCATTCCTGACCCTCGAATCAAATAATACGCCAAAATTAGCCAATAGTAAGCATTACAGCTAATGATGCTGCTCAATCCAGTCGAGGCAAATCGGGAATACGTCTTTTCTGCAATCGGGATGGGTGAGCATATTGATGTGACCGTAGTCATTCAAATTCCCATTCTCTGTTGATAGCAGAACGTATTTCCCGGCTTCTCCTACCGTCTCCATCATGGTGAGATGTACATCTTTGGGGTGACCCAAAACAGGGTCGTTTGCCGCGGCAATAAAGAGTCCTGGAGGGAAACTATGCGTTTTTGCTGCCTCTAAATAGTTAAACCCATCGACCTGGTCGATCCATTTCCCATTCTTTCTTGCCCAGTGTCTGATCTCGTGATAAGTGTTTCGTGGTTCGTTTTCAGCTCCAATGCCCGTAAGCTTTGCAGGTAGGTATCCAAAGATTTTGGTCAGGAGGACTAACAATCCATTATAGCCGAAATTGATCATGTAGAACTTCTTCAATCCTGATATTGTGATTCGACGCTTGGTTCCAAATGTGCTCAAGCTTATTACATCCTCTGAGCCATATCGCACCATGTTTGAGAGCATGGTTATACCGCCCCAGCTATGAGCAACCCAATGCATCCTATCCTGACCCGTGATCTCCTTAATGGCCTTCTTGAAGAAAGGAATCTCATCATTTATGGTATCGTGTTGGCCATAGGTAGAATCTCTGCTGAGCTTTGGACTACTCAAGCCCCTTCCGGGCAGATCAAGGACAAAGCAATCATAGCCAGCTTTGGCTAAGAATGGCGCAAGTCCCTTATTGCTTTTGGTATAAAAGATCTTCCCATCCTCCATCGAACCATGCATAAAAAGGATTGGTGTTCCACCAGGTCCGCGATTGATCCTTCTTATATGAAGTTTCTGATCGTCTTTATAATCCAGAAAAATTGACTCCTGCCCTATCATATCAATTGCTGAAAAATAAATGGAATTGAGCAATGGAAGGTTTTTGTCAAGCAGTGAATTATCGCGTTATTTGAGAATAATATTTAATCTGATGAGCCAGCACGATGCAATTTACCTTATGCGCACAGGTTCTGCCGAAAAGGCTTTTGAGCGCAAAAAACAAAATGATCCCAAGCCTGCCCCGGGGCAGGTTCTGATAAGAACAGAAGGCTTCGGACTGAACTTTGCAGATGTGGTGGCCCGAGAGGGAAACTATCCCGATTGCCCTCCACTTCCCGCGGTGATAGGATATGATGTAGCTGGTCATATTGAAGCATTAGGTGAAGGTGTGACTGACCTGAATATAGGAGATCGAGTTACTGCAATGACCCGCTTTGGTGGCTACGCTGAATTAGTGGTGACGGATGCACGAGCAGTAGCAAAGATCCCGGATAGCCTGGATCTAACACAGGCAACCTCTCTTACCACTCAGTACATCACGGCCTGGTATGCCGCTGTGCATCACGTTAATCTTTTTCCGGGTGATAAAGTATTGATCCATGCTGCTGCCGGAGGAGTTGGTACAGCTCTAACTCAGATCGCGAAGTGGAAAGGCTGTGAGATCTTTGGGACAGCAGGATCAGAGGAAAAGCTCGAGTATATTAAAAGTCAGGGTGTTGATCACCCAATCAATTACCGAACCAGGGACTTTGAGCAGGAGGTAAAAAAGTTGGCTCCAAATGGGATCGATGTAGTTTTTGATGCCATTGGTGGTCCTTCTGTTAAAAAGGGAAAGAGATTATTGACAGCTGGCGGCAGACTGGTTCTTTACGGTGCTGCTGATATGACCGGAGCGAATGTTTTCAAGAAGATCAAAGTAGGATTGGGATTTGGAATCTATCATCCGGTTCAGTTCATGATGTCATCTACTTCTTTGATCGGCATTAACATGCTTAGAATTGCGGATGACAGACCTGAAGTTTTGAAGCGATGCCTTCAGGGTGTGATAGAACAGGTTGAGGCCGGAGTTCTTAATCCGCCGAAAGGCGAACTCTACCATGTAGACCAATTAGCTGAGGCTCATACCCGATTAGAGACTCGAAAATCTAAAGGTAAGATCGCTCTTAGCTGGAAGTAAAAGAAGATTATGATACTGAAGGAGGGCATGCAGGATTTGATGGTTTACCGCTTAAAAGCTGCCCTGCGCCATCTTGGATATAGCCTAAAAGACGATCGATATTACTCTCCTCAGGTAGCCCGATCAGTTAAAAAGTTTCAAAAGGAATACGAACTCCCTCCTACCGGAAAAGTTGATATCCGCACATGGAATCGAATCCGCGCGGTAGCGCGAATGGAAGGATTCCGGGAAAGAAAAACAGAAGTACATCAGGATCTGAATCGAACAACTTCTCCAGTTGATCTCGGAATTGTAAAGCAGGGAATGGTAAGCGGTGAAGTTCAGTTTCTTCAATCAATGCTTTTGGTGGCGGATATCTATCTGGTACCCGATGGTCATTTTGGTCCGGGAACAGCTCGCGCTTTAAGAGATTTTCAAACAGCTAATGGACTTGATGTCGATGGTGTTGCGGGTCAGCAAACCTGGAGAAAAATGATCGAATTGTACCCTGAGGCATTTAATGATCTTGGATCCAAATACATTATTACCAGGAGGAATTTTGAAGAGGTGGCTGAAAAGATCGGATGTGAAGTGGCCGTTGTGCAGGCTGTTCATGAGGTGGAATCTAAAGGGGTTGGATTTATTGAAGATGGCAGACCGGTGATCTTATTTGAGGGTCATGTTTTCTGGAGAGAATTAAAAAAGAGGGATATCGATCCCCAAAAGTATGCTGCGGACAATCAGGATATCCTATATCCAAATTGGTCCAGTCTCTATTACAGCGGCAGGAAGAGACAATATGACCGCTTGGAAAAGGCAATGAATATCAATGTTGAAGCTGCTCTATCTTCTGCCAGTTGGGGCTTATTCCAGATCATGGGATATCACGGTCCGCATATTGGCTATAGCAGCGTTGAGGCATTTGTTGACTCCCAATATGAATCGGCGAGAAACCATTTGGACGCATTTCTAGGATACATTACAGAAAATAAGCTTGCAGATGCACTGAGAGAGAAAAGATGGGCTGATTTTGCTCGAGGATATAACGGTCCCGGTTATGCCAAGAATCAATACGATGTTAAGTTGGAACAGGCTTACCGGAAGTGGGCAGGACTTTGATACTTAAGGATAGTAGTTCTACTAACATAGGTGACCCGCCACCTCCTCCCAGTCTCATTTCGGCATTCCAGGCCAGACAATATCCCTCCAGTTTGTATCTGCTTGAATTAAATTTTTGAACTTCGTTCAGATGAAGAAGTTCTACCCCCTCTTTCTTTTCCTCTTTTGCGGATTGGTTCTTTTCTCTTGCAAGCAGGATAATGTATGTGATGATTGCGGCAATATTGATCCCATTGACCAGAACTCAGATGTACTGGGGTATGGAATTCTAGTTAAACTACCCGGAATATGGAGAGGACCGGTAAGTTCGACAACAGCCCTTGGCTCATTTCCGGAGTGGACCGTTGATCTTCGTCCGATTTCTAACAACCAGGTTTCAGCAAAGAATGAACTAGATAGCTTGAATGACATTCATTTAAGCTTTTTTATCTGTCAATTTGAGTGTAGTTACAAAATGGCATTCAGAAATGGAGGAGGCTTCGCCGGATTGGATCGAACATCATACATGATAGTAGATTCAGTCTTTGAGTCTGTCAACTCCAGTTACTACAGGTTTTCTGATCCGGTAGTGGGAGGAAAAAGAGTTTACTCTGAACTCATCTTTAAAGGTGACAGCCTGATCTTGAGAAGCTTCACTAATAAATACAACACCCTTGCCGATCCTGTTCTACACATGGAATGGCGATCCAAACTGCTCGATCAAACTAGCGCTCAGGCAGCAATTAGCAAGCATAGTTTTCCAGGGAAATCTGTTACTCAAAACTTTGAAACAACCTTTGACTCTGTGAGCGAAGCGGTATTTTATGATTTGGGAGATGATCCGTATCCTGCCGACCAGCAACCGGAGTTAGGAGTATCTAACATCACCTTCAGTCTTGGAATGGGAGTTCCTGTGGACCCCACCAAGAGAGTATTGATTATGATCATGACCCAGGAGCTTTTTGATGGTTTCACTCCTCAACTTCAAAATCTGATCTACCGATCCAGATATGTATTTGTTCCAGCAACTGTAAATGGCGGATTTAGTTTTGATTACATGCATCCTGGCCCTTATTTTGTCAATGTGATTTACGATCTTAATGGGGACGGTAACTTCTCCAGTGGAGATTACATGAATAGTATGTTTGACCGTGAGTTGATTCTGGATCCTGAAGGAACCACAAGTTTGAATGTGACGGTCGATTTTCAAATACCTTAAATACAAAAGATGAAGACTTTTTTGATTTCAATCCTGACTTTATTCATTGGCTTTTCATTAAATGCTCAAGTTACCGAAGGGTCCATAACCTATGAGGTTGAGGTAGAAATGGATGAGGAGGAATACCAAATGGTAAAATCAATGTTTGGGGACATGACAATGACAAATCACTTCTCTTCAAAAGGATCAAGAATAGATATTGACATGGGCTTTATGAGCACTACGGCTATTGTTGAGACTGGAAATGACGAGGTTTTGGTCTTAATGGACATGTTTGGTATGAAAAACTATATGGTCTCATCAGCCAGCGATTATAAAGATGATCAGGGCTTCGATTCAGATGTTAAACCAGTAAGAACAACATCAACAAAGGAGATTGCTGGTTATGAATGCATTGAGTACGAATACGAAACGGAATCACTAGATAAAATTAGTATTTGGGTTTCTGAAGAATTAGTTCCTGAAACGAGCTCGCCAAATGTTCCTGATGGTCTTAATGGGATGCCACTTGAGTTTAGCTCGAAAGGACCTCAAGGTATGATTCAATTCAAGGCAATATCTGTCTCTTTAGAGAAGCCATCCGATGATTTATTTTCTACTGAGATTCCAGATGGATATACTGAAATGGATTTGGATAAGATTATGGAAATGAGCGGAGGAATGGGCAAATAGCTCATTGTAGGTTAATTCCTTTCCTTCAGCCCTTCGGGCGGATACATATCCTCATCACGTGCATTACTTTTTTTCAGGATAGGTTTTCCCTTAAATAATTTTATCGGGATAAGATGGATACGCTTTATCTCGATATCACCGATTCTACTCCAAAAGAGATCAGACACGTTGAGCGCGTAATGGTTAAAGAGGATCAGGACAACCAGTTATTGGGTTTGCCTCCCAGCACCATTATCGCAATTGCAGTTCCTGTCGCTCTTTTTGTAATTGGGATGTTTATCCTAAGACGTCAGAAAAGGAAGCAAAGAGCTGATCTGAAAAAGAAGAGAAGTGATGAGATGAAGGTTTGGACAGGCAAATATCTTCAGCAGGTTAGCGATCGCGCTTCAAGTTTCAAACTGATGGCCAACTCCGTGATGAACGGAGATTCACTTCCGCCGAATCCTCCAACTAATCTGTCAATGTCCTATCTGCAAACTCTTAGTGCAGATAGCCTGGACCCGATCATTCATCCAAACGGAACTGCTTCAATGAATGGAAGATTTGAGCATTACCTTGAGTATCTGGATGCCATTCAGGAATCAGAGCAAGTAAAAACAGAGGGAGAACTGGCATCCGAGGAATGGTCAGAAATGTGGGCCCGCTTCAATAAGGATTATAAAGAAACGCTTGAGTTCATTCATACCTTTTTCTCTGACCTGTCGACAAATGTTAGTGAGGAGAATCCGCCTGATTCTTTCTTATTGAAGCTATTTGAGATTAGGAATGAGTGGTATGTGCTCACCAAACAAGATCCTCAAAATGAAATGACGATCACCTTTGAAAGTCTCTTTACTCCTATCAAGACCTATTGTGAGGAGAGAATTCAGGAAAATCCTTCGGACCCTCGCCCTTTCCAATTGCAGGATAAGATCGATCGTGTTCTTGGGCAGAGAGAACAGATCAAATCAAAGCGCAAGCGCTTCAATGTCTTATTTACAGATGTTTCTGAAAAACTGATCGATTGCCAAAAGCAGATCAGTAAGGGTGCCGATTACCTTTTCTAGTTGATATACTCAATCGACATGTAGGTCACCTTCATCTGCTGTTGCCCTTTGACAATAAAGCCAAAGTCTCGTCCGCGGTGAAAATCGTCCTGGACTGAGATGAGCTCTTTTACCTTTTCTCCAAGATCTTCTCTTCCGGCATGAAATGATACCAATCCATTGGAGCGCTGAACTTTGAGGATAAAATCATCATCACCTGCCTGATCGTGATGCAAGCCTGGATGATCCGTCCATGATTGTGTAATTCTCTCCACTCCATCAATCATTTTCCTGATCTGGTATTCACCTTCATTAGAGATCTCAAAAACGTTGTAATTGCTATTATCTCTGAATCCCCAGATTAGACCATAGGGATATCCATGACCGCCCGATTTCAATTCCAGTTTGACTACTAATTCATAATCGCGGGATGTATCAATGGAGATCTCGGTAGTCCTGATCCCTTCTTCGTCCTTATTGAAATTTTGAAACAGCAATCCTGTCCCATTTAGGTAGACATCAAAATTCTTGTTTTGAAATGTCCATGGGTCTATGTATCCCTCTTCCCCATTGCCAAACTCATCTACATATACAGGCTGCCCATCCGCCCGAAGGGCGAGAAATTGAATAAACAAGACAGCTATGATTACAATTACTCTCATTATTATTATTTACGAAAGTTACAGAGCCTAGGTTCTAAATATTTATCTACAATCCACAATTTATGTCTGCACAAGCTAGAATCCTAATCACAGGAGCAAGCACAGGAATTGGCGAAGCTCTGGCCAGAGAGGCGATAAACAGAAATTATGCCGTTTATGGAACAGTTCGAAAAGAGGCCGATGCCGAGCGCCTAAGCAAGGAGTTTGGTGATTCTTTTAAAGCACTGATCTTTGATGTTACCGATCACAATGCTATCGAGGAGGCAGCTAAGCAGCTTGAGGAGAAGCTTGGCGAAAGAGGTTTAGATATTTTGGTGAATAATGCCGGTATCGCTGTAGGAGGACCCCTGCAACATATTCCGATGGATGAGATCAGGTATCAGTTTGAGGTAAATGTCTTTGGTGCAATTAAGATGATGCAGTCATTCGCCCCGCTTTTAGGAGCAAGAGAGAACCATGGAAATAAGCCCGGAAAGATCATAAATGTAAGCTCAGTAGCAGGACAGGTATGTGCACCTTTCCTTGCACCTTATGTTGGATCTAAGCACGCTTTGGAAGGAATCTCGAATAGCTTCAGACGTGAGTTAATGGTTTGGGGAATAGATGTTATAGTGGTTGGTCCGGGAGCTGTAAAAACTCCAATTTGGGATAAGGCGGAGGAGCTTGATCCCTATGCTAATACAGCATACTCTAAGGCATTTGCTGCCTTTAGAAAGATCTTTACCGATACTGGCGAAGGTGGTGAACCAGCCTCTGATCTGGCAAGAAAAATGATGGATGCTGTTGAATCCGGGAAACCTAAAACCAGGTATGCCTTCGTTAAGGAGAAGTTCAGGAACTATACCTTGCCACGGCTTCTGCCTCCAAGGTTACTGGATAAAGGCCTTGCCCGGTCGATGGGCTTGCCTAAAAAGTAAGTTGCAACCTAAAGAGCTCATATCCACGTCTTTAGAATATGGATTACCTTTTATGCTTATATGTAGCCTTTGCCCTGGATCAGGGAATAGCAGCTCAAAAGCTGAAGGAGGAATCCGATAATCGTTTCGATCCGATTATTCCGGAAAATCACATCTGTTATCTGGACCATTTCGATCCATTCTTTGAATGGAAAACAGTACCCGATTCTATAAACTTCTCGCTGTACGATAGGTGGGGAACTCAAATTGGTGCTTCTATTGATCCTTTATTCTTACTAGGGGAAGCATTGTTCGAAGAAGAACAACATAGATCAAATCATCCAGACCACTGGTACTTCTATGTCGAGGCCTGGATTGATGGGAAAAAGTACAGCCAGGACGGGGTCACAACCTTTCTGGGCTGGTACTGCAGTGGGTAATTAAGCAGTAGCTTTCTGCTTCTCGTATTTGTTCTCTCCACCAAAAGAAGCGGATTCTTTCTTTACATCGAGACCATCGATCCAGTCGATCTTACCCATTTTCTTAGGAACAACAGGGTTGCCTAGGTAATCAAGACGCTTTGCCGGATATATGTAAGCTTCAATGATGTAAGTGAAAAGAGAGTATCTGTTAAGGTTTGGATGGAGATATGGTTGTACATGCTCCTTATGATACTCAGGAAGCTTGCTCCAATGAAGTGTTGGCTTATCGTGATGAGCACCGTGATAACCATTGTTACAGGTAATGAAATTCAGGAACCAGCCTTTGAACGTTCTCGAGTGATTGTATTTATGCTCCTCATCAGTACCATCGTGCTGCCAGTAGTTGGTGCCTACAATTCCCCATACTGCGTATAGGTGAGGGATTATGAAGATCAACAAAGTCTTCTGCCAGTCCAGGATTAAAAGAATAAGCTTTCCTCCAATCACTAATGCCATCTCTGCATAGTATTGATAAGCCCATTTTGGCTTTTCCCTCAACATCTTCGCCGCGAAAACCTTCTCATCTCTCATGAATAATGGAGCGATGTGAAAGAATAGCATGAATTGATTCAATGCATTGATCTTGTAATGCATATTGTGAGAATTCGCTCTGTCGCGCTCAGTTTGAGTGTATTTGTGATGGCTATAGTTATGCCCTGGTACAAATGCACTAACAGAGTGCCCATAAGACCAGCTAAGAATAAACTGAAAGAACTTGTTGTGCTCACGTTTCTTAAAAATCGGTGAGTGGATCGTGTTGTGCACGATAACCGACATTACAAAGGCCCAGAAACAATTGATAGCAACTACGAATAGTCTACCATACCAGCTTTCAGGGAAATATATCCAGCTTAAAATTGAAATCGCATAATAGATTCCAACGAAGGTGAGGGTTCTGATATCAGCTTTATAGCGAAGCATGACAATAAGGTTTATAGGGCAAAAATGGGGTTTTTCTTGCATGAACAGAAGGGACAAATGATGATTTTCCCCACTAGCCCACGCATCACTTAATCTTTTAATGCCTTATTCCTGTATTTAGTTCAACTAAGATTCCACACCGAGAGAGACATTTTCAGGATCCATATCGGGTTTAATGGACTTCATCCAATTCTCGTCTTTTACTTTAGGAGGAAGAACAAGCGGATTCCCCAGATAATCAACGCGTTTGCCAGGATAGATGTGAGACTCCCAAAGGAATGCAGTTAGAGAGTTTCTATTCAGGTTTGGGTGGATATAAGGAGCAATGTGTTCTTCGTGATAAGCTGGAAGTAAGCTCCAGTGAAGGTTTGGCTTATCGTGATGTGCACCATGGTAGCCATTATTGAAGGCAAGGAAGTTCAATACAGGATTAGTGAATGTTCTACTGTGATTGTACTTATCATCTTCGTCACATCCATCATGCTGCCAGAAATTTGTTCCTACAATTCCCCAGGCGGCATATAGATGCGGTACAAAAAGAATGCTGATCGCTTTCCATGGGTTGATGATCAACAATGTGAATTTGATGCCTAAAACGATGGCAAGCTCAAATACATACTGGTAGAACCATCTGGGCTTTTCCTTGAGCATCATTTTCGCAAATTCATTCTCATCCTTCATAATACCCGGAACCATTCTGAAAAAGAAAAGGAACTGATTAAAGAAGTTGATCCTGAAGCGCATTTTATCGGTGCGAATTCGATCCTTAGGAGTTTGTGTAAATCGATGATGGCTAAAATTATGACCAGGGACATAAGCACTAACTGAATGCCCGTAAGTGAAGGATAATATCACCTGGAAAACCTTGTTCATCCAACGCTTCTTGAAAATTGGAGCATGAATGGTATTGTGAGTGATCACTGCGCAGATAAAGGACAGGACAGAATTGATTGCAATCACGAACAAAATCCCATACCAGCTGCTGGGAAAATATATCCAGCTTAGGATTGCACTTGCAAAATATAATCCTACAAAAAAGAGTGTCCGTAAATCCGCTTTATACCTCAGAATCATACAAATGCAACTTATTCATTAAGTGATAATTAAGAATCGTCACGACACGCAAATTTGCCTATCTTTGGCGACTTTGCGCTCAGAATCTTATAAGCCAAAGATAAGGAAGCTTAAACCCTCTGGGAATTCTCAGACCAAAACTTAAACTACATGTTATCAATATCTGATTTTGTTGAAGTAAGGGATAAGTCCGTTGCCAAGCACTATAAAAAACAAAAGGCTGCAATTGGACACTTCATCGAAGATTATATGAATGAGAAGGTCGATCTCAAAAGAGATTTTAAAGACCTTATGAAGCACAAGGACGAAATCTTTACCTATAACTATGTTGGACATCACTGGAAGTTTTTCCTTTCCAGATTTATTCCTGAAGTAGTAATTCACTCTCAAAAGCAGGATGAGAGGATCATCAGAAGTCATTACGACGATAAGAACGACCTGTTCTCATGGTTCCTTGGAGATAGAATGATCTACACGAGCTGCTACTACAAAAATGAAAACGAGACACTTGAGCAGGCTCAGGACAACAAGCTTGACCTTATTGCTCAAAAGATGCAATTGAAGGAAGGTGAAACCCTTCTAGATATTGGTTGTGGATGGGGAACATTGGTTACTCACTTCGCTAAACATTACGGAGTTGATTGTACTGGTGTAACTATCGCACAAGCGGGTGCTGATTGGGCAAATGGCCTGATCAAGGAAAACGGAGTTGAGGATAAAGCGAGAATCCTTCGCATGGATTATCGTGATATTCCAAAGAAGAAATACAATAAGATCACCTGCCTTGAAATGGCAGAGCATGTTGGAGTGAAAAACTTCAAAAAATTCATGGCTCAGATCCATGATATGCTTGAAGATGATGGGATCTTCTACATGCAGATTGCAGGTCTTCGCGAGAGAAACAGCTTATTCTTCGATATCCCGGAAAGACAGGAAGACCTTGTTTGGGGACTATTCATGAATGAGTACATCTTCTCTGGAGCAGATGCTTCAATGCCATTGAACTGGGATCTTTTGAAAATGGAGAAAGTAGGATTCGAAGTACACAGTATTGAAAACATTGGAATCCACTACTCAAAGACAATCGATGACTGGTACAGCAACTGGATGAGTAACAAGGAGAAAGTTCTTGCAAAGTATGGAGAGTACACATTCCGTATGTACCAGATCTTCCTTGCATGGTCTGTTGAGATCGCTGCTCAGGGTAGTTCTACTGCTTACCAGATCGTTGCTTACAAAAACAGAAACTTCTACGATAGAACTCGTTTCATTGGCGGAGTTAGTCTTGGAGAAAGCGACAAGTTCAACAATACATCTTCTGTTGCATCTTCAGCAACTAAGAAGAATCTGGTTGGACAGGACTAAGGTCTGAATTAAAGAATTCTAAAAGCTCACCTCCCGAAGCCTCGGGATTAGTGAGCTTTTTTTTGGGTTGGAATTTTTGACTTCGGGTTTCAGAAAGAAATCCAGATGAGCAATCTGCAATCCATAGTTAGTCGGATACAAGTTGGTGGTGAAGTATTTGGGAAAGAACTGCGAACTTGGTTTCAGGGGAGGTGGCACAATTGTTCTTTAACCCACCCCTATTGGCCCTCAGACCCAAACTTGCTGTCCACGACACCCTCTACCCACTACTCAGTACCCACTACCATTTCCCAATACTCACTACCTTAAGAGAGTGAAACAGAAACTCTTTCAGATCATCGCTTCTATCAACAAAGCAGTGCTCCCAAAAATGTATCGCAAAGACCTAAACCGACTGAGCAAGATCGACAAGGCGATCATAGCCTGGAAGTATTGGGTAGTTCTTCAGGCTTTGCCTGAGAAAGAAGTGCCCTACGGGCGGATTTAGAATGCTGAATTGCTAGAATGCCGGAATGCTAGATTCCGTTTGTAACGCAAATGCACTCAACCAAATCACATTGACCACATTAGCCACATTAATTAAAACTACTCCACTATCAGAGGTTGCTGAAAGCTCTCTCTGCCGTCTTGCATTCGAAGAACATAGTATCCTGGAGAAAGGTCTCCTAGATGAAGCTGAAGCTGATTAGAGCCTATTTCCACTTCTTTTCTATCGGAGAAGATCATCCTGCCTGAGAGATCGAGTAAACTGAGCTCTACTTTTCGCCGTCGGTTGGATTCAAATACTACCGTTACCTGATCATGTGCAGGATTTGGGAAGGCATAAACTTCATTGCCATCAAATAAACCCTGAATTCCTGTTGCACAGTTTTCGCCAGTTAAGATCACCGAGTCAACTGAACTACAGCCAGTATTCGTATCGATATTTCTCAGGTAAACTATATGTTGCTCAAACATCTTCGTCGTATCAGAAGGCACCATAAATGCAGTTACCGGACCAACAACATTAGTAAGGTCAGAACTTGGTTTCCATCTAAACTGATTTCCATCTGCACCAGTCGCAGTAAGATTGATCATAGTTCCCATACATGCAGTATCCTGATCCGCAGAAGCTGATGCCGTAGGTACAACTCCAACAGTGATCATTTCTGTAGTAGAATCTGTATTAGTGCTATTGCTTACCACAAGCTTGACGTTAAAGCTACCCGCTGTTGCGTACGTATAAACTGGCTTCTCCATGCTAGAGGTACCAGATCCGTCCCCAAAGTCCCATGACCATGAAGTTGCAACACCCTGGCTATAATCCTGAAACTGAGTTCCAAGACCTACACATGAAGTTCCTGCATCGATCGCTGCTGATAGACCCATCGGCGCAGCCCCAATTTGAAGAGTATCGTAAAACTGGCTGAATGGAACTGAAAATGGTGCACCCAAAAGAGTTGTATAAACTGTTCCTACCACAGTTAAAGGATAAGAACCTGCGGTTCCGATGTCGGGTCTCCCTTCGAGAAGAATACACCCTTTGCTTCCTCCAGCAATTCCACAACTTCCGGGGCTACAATTGAAAAACAAGCCACCTGGTAATCCATCAATTCCCGTTACTACGATTGAGTCGATCGGAACAGGGAACATCTGCACTATGGTATCCTGAGGAACTACAACTGTAACAACATGATTATAGATCACTGTTTCATTTCCATCAGTGATCTGTGCCGGGAAATATCCCGGTGGTAATGTTGCGGTATCAGGTGTACAAACTTGCGCTTGAAGGCTAATTGCCATTCCAAGCATGAATAGGGAGCTCAATACTTTTTTCATCTTTCTTATTTAGGCAGGTCCCCAACCATCTTAGATGGGTCGACCCACTCATCAAATTCATCAGAGGTAAGATAACCAAGTTCAAGGGCAACTTCCTTGAGTGTTTTCCCCTGCTCATGAGCCTTCTGTGCTATTTCTGCTGCTTTATAGTATCCAATCTTTGGATTTAGCGCAGTAACCAGCATTAGACTATTATCCAGATTTTGCTTAATTCTCGGGCCATTTGGCTCCAGTCCTGCCGCACAATTCTCATTGAAACTCATGCATGCATCTCCAATCAGTCTTGCTGAATGAAGGAAATTGTAGATCATCATCGGCTTAAAGACATTAAGCTCAAAATGACCCGTAGCTCCACCCACATTGATGGCAACATCATTCCCCAGAACCTGGGCAGCAACCATAGTAATAGCTTCTGATTGAGTAGGATTAACCTTTCCAGGCATGATTGAGGAACCCGGCTCATTTGCTGGGATAATCACTTCCCCAATTCCACATCTCGGACCTGAGGCAAGCATCCTGATATCATTACCGATCTTCATCAAACTCACTGCAACAGTCTTTAATGCACCATGCGCTTCAACAATAGCATCGTGGGCAGCAAGAGCTTCAAATTTGTTCTCAGCTGTGATAAAAGGCAATCCGCTTATCTCTGCAATATTCTCAGCAACCTTTTCTGAATAACCTTCTGGAGTGTTGATTCCAGTTCCAACTGCTGTTCCTCCCAAAGCGAGCTCACTTAAGTGCTCCAGACAATTTTCAATTGCAATCAGACCGTGATTCAATTGAGAAACGTATCCGCTCAATTCCTGACCAAGAGTCAATGGTGTAGCATCCATAAAATGCGTACGACCGATCTTAACCACGTCCATGAACTCTTCTGACTTAGCTGCCAGCGTATCTCTCAATTCTACAATCCCGGGAATTGTAACTTCCATCAACATGGAATAAGCTGCGATATGCATTGCAGTTGGGAAGGTGTCATTCGATGATTGAGACTTGTTTACATCGTCATTTGGATGGATGAACTTCTGCTCATCAGTCAAAGAACCACCATTTAAAACATGCCCGCGGTAGGCGATCACCTCATTGCAATTCATGTTTGATTGGGTGCCCGAACCTGTTTGCCAAACAACCAATGGGAATTGATCATCCAGTTTCCCTTCTAGGATCTCATCACAAACTTTTCCGATCAAATCAGATTTCTCACCATCCAAAACACCAAGTTGGTTATTTGTGATTGCAGCCGCTTTCTTCAAAACTGCAAAAGCTCTGATCACTTCCATTGGCATGCGCTGACGCTCACCACCGATTTTGAAATTTTGAATTGAGCGTTGAGTCTGTGCGCCCCAATATGCATCAGCAGGTACTTCAACGTAACCGAGGGTATCTTTTTCTTTTCTAGTATTCATGAGGGTCTATTTTCCTTTGAATTCAGCTTTTCTCTTTTCTAAAAATGCGCTGGTTCCTTCTTTGAAATCTTCGGTATCCATCGAAGCTCCAAACTCTTCGATCTCAACATTAAAACCATCTCGCTCTGTATTGAAATAAGCCTCTACGCACTTTGTAATTCGCGCAATAGCAAGAGGCGCTTTCTTTCCAATCTTATTTAGAATTTCTGTTGCCTTATCGATCAGAGTCTCTTGAGGAACAACATGATTTGCCAGGCCAAGTCTATTCGCTTCCTGAGCATCGATCATATCACCTGTCATTAATAGTTCGATCGCTTTCCCTTTGCCAATAAGTTGGATCAGGCGCTGAGTTCCTCCGTATCCCGGTATAATTCCAAGGTTCACCTCTGGCTGACCAAATTTTGCATTCTCTGAAGCTACTCGCATATGACAGGCCATAGCGAGCTCACATCCACCACCAAGGGCGAATCCGTTTACCGCAGCGATAATAGGCTTGGGAGAGTTCTCGATCTTGGTAAAGACTCTGTGACCACTTCTGGCCATATTCACTCCTTTCCTTGAATGGAAATTTGCAAACTCTGAGATGTCGGCCCCGGCAGCAAAAGCTTTATCTCCGGATCCCGTTAGAATGGCGCCTTTCAGGTTGTTCTCGTCATAGAGAACATCGATGGCTTCGCCGATCTCTTTAAGCAGTGAAATATTCAAGGCGTTCATCGCCTTTTCTCGGTTGATGGTTATATGAAGAATACCATCTTTTTCTTCAGTAAGTATGTGTTCGAAAGACATTAGGCTAGCTGATTTTGCCGCAAATATAGGTATTTGAATACCCTCTTATCGCTTTTAAAACCCGCTAGTATCGAAAGAGTTCTTGAAGGCGGATTTTCTTAGCGAAAAGATTGTAGCACCCACCCCAGATGAAGCTTCGCTTATCAGGACAAGCCAATCAGTCTAGGCCTTTACTCCGTCTTCGGCAAGACTGATAATCTCCCGAAGCTTCGGGAGAGTGATTTTGTTGCTGAGCTAGTGAACTATACAAAATCTGAATGGCCTTTATTAAAGTAGCTTACTTAGAAAATCTTAGTCAAGAATAACCAATACAATAATTCCCTCCTGGGAGGGAGTGATTTTGTTTGCGAGTAAACGAGCAATACAAAATCTGGGTGGGTGCTTCGTCATTTATGAAACCAATTCAACCACCTACGGTCTTATTCCAAACGCAAACAGATCAACAGACTAAATTTTCATTTACCTGACCTTTCTTGCATCCATGGCAAGAAGATTTGAACGATACAATAACTGGTTAACACCTTTGGCTAAGGCTAATAGAAAAAGAATGACGAAGGCTGAATGCTTGCTTTGGATTGAGTTGAAATCAAAACAAATTGAGAAGATCCGGTTCAATAGACAAAAGCCAATTGGGAATTTCATTATAGACTTCTACAGTAAAGAGCTAAAGCTTGCGATAGACATTCAATACCTCATTTGACTCTAGGGCAAAATGACGAAGCATTTTATTCTCTGGATCAAGCGGGTGATCAATGATAAAGGGCTTAGTTCCTGAGGCTCCTAGATCCCCAGTAGCAAAAACACCAGCTATACTTAATAGCCCCGAGGCTTCTTGACCATTTACCCCGATATAGCCTCCGAAGCCTTGTACCCCAATTCCAAAACCAGTAGTAAGCCCAGGATTACTGCGTGAGAAAACTCCAATATGGTCAAGTGAGTTATCTGATACTGTATATTCAAAACTTGCTAATCTCAGGGAGGATAATGGGGGTGAAGTAGTTGAGCTTATAACATCAAGGACACTTCCAGATCCACTCGAAGCAAAATACACAGTATACTCCGAATTGGAGGAGTTGCTTTTGGTAACTTCTAAAGCCCTTCCACCTGGTCCTGTATGAGATAAAACCATGGCCTGACCTACCCCACTTTGGGTTCCTCTGAAAACTGCTCCACTAGCTCCACCTGTGGTAGTCGTTCGAACTTTTCCTAAGAAGGCATAACCATCAGTTCCAATAGTATCAACTACGTATCCATTTCCTCCTGCTCCATCAAATTTTGCCAGGAAAGCGGTCCCCGATGTCGTACTTAGATCAGCTTCAACAGCTCCGCTTGAAGGAAAACTTGAAACCTGAAAAAGTCCTGCCGGGCTAGATCCAGCCTGCACAACTCTGATCCCAGCTCCAGTTCCTCCCTGATTAATTAAAATTCCAGCACCTGCTGCAGTTAGTCCCTGATCGATCTGAATTCCTTCTGCAGTATTCGAGGCAGAGTTTTGGATGATCTGTAAAGCTTCATTCAAAGGAGTGGCTCGCAAATTTTCAATCACCATTGCTCTACCTATCCCATCATGACCAATGTATACCGCATTAGCTCCAGATATACTGTCCATATGATTGATCCTTAAGCTCGATACAGCTGCATAATTGGTTATCGTAAGCTTATCAGTGGGAGCTGGTTCCCCAATCCCAACATTTTGTGAAAAGGCATAAAAAGAAAAACAAACAGTGATAACAGAGAGTAAGAGTTTCTTAGTCATGGATAAGATTTTTAAGCAATGTAATCCTTATTGATATTTAGACAACTATCCATTTCAAATGTTGTCGCACTTCCTAGACAATAGAAAATGTACTTTTGCCTTATGCAGCAAAAGGATCAACAGTTTCAGGATCTCTTTTCTGAGTTTCCCACTTCAACAAAGGAAGAATGGGTAGCCCAGGTTGTAAAAGATCTCAAAGGGGCGGATTGGACTGAAGCGCTTGTCTGGAATGCAAATGATGGCCTTCAAATTCAGCCCTTTTTCCGCAAAGAGGATTACCCACTGAGCTTTGCAAATAGCTCTCAGTTCCTTCCAGGATGGGAGATCCGTCAGGAATTCTACGTCTCAGATGTAGATTCAACTAATCTCAAAATAAAGAAAGCCCTAACGGGCGGATTACAGTCCGTTTGTCTTTACCTACCCAATGAGCTCACAAAGTCGCAGGTAGAATTACTCTTCGATGATGTCTATATCGAGATGATCACTATTCATTGGTCGGGGGAAGGTGCAGAGGCTTCTTTCAGAGCTTACCTCGAAATTGGAGCTGACCGCGGTCTAGCCAAAGACAGTCTGATGGGCAGTTTCTGGAATGAAAATTTCCCGGCACTCCATGCCGAGTTTGGAAAGGATTATCCCTGCATCGATTTCCTTACTGCATCAATAGATCACAAACTGATCTCTACTCTGAACCCAATTGAGCAAATTGCTTTACTCTGCGCAATCGGATTGGAGAACTATGAAAAAATGGATTCGGCAGACCCAAACGGAATCATGTTCTACACAGAGATCGGGAAGAGCTATTTCTCAGAAATCGCAAAATGCAGATCTCTTCGTCAGGTATGGGGAAATATCGTTGAGGCAATGGGCATCGGGGCGAAGCCCGAAAAGATCGCCATGCAGGCAACGAATGCATTGCACCTAAGGGACCTTGAAGATCCATACAAGAATCTACTGCAATCAACCACCATGGCAATCTCAGCTGTACTTGGAGGCTGTTGCTCAATCTCGCTCCTGGCAATGGACGATAAGGATGAAGAGCGAGGATATGACTCAGATTTCTTTCAGCGAATTCAAAATAACATCCAATTACTCTTAAAGCACGAATCGCATCTGGATGAAGTAGCAGATCCCCTGGCAGGATCTTATTATCTGGAGCATTTATGCTCTGAATATACCCAGCAAGCATGGGCCCTATTTCAGGAAATTGCCAAAGAGGGAACAGAAAATTGGATAGCGAATAAAACTATTAGTCATGAGGCCTGATTTCAGTAAACATACATTGCGACCAATCGCAGCTGAACTTGGCTCTAATGGAAAAGTTTGGCAAACACCTGAGCAGATCGAAGTGAAGAGGGTCTTTACAGAGGCTGATGCAGCTGACCTAAAGCATAAAGATTTTGTAGCGGGGATCCCCCCATTTCTTCGCGGTCCTTACAGC
>CAXDOZ010000030.1:0-22974 GCA_963991145.1 uncultured Chitinophagales bacterium
ATATTCTCACTGAAGAGCTTTTTGCAATTGGTGATATGTCGGTTGATCAGGCTGCATTTGCAACTTACATGGAGATCTACCACCGCAAACCAGTGCAGGATAGCAAGGAAGCAACAGTAGCCAGATACTACAGTGATTTTGTTGCCGAGCAATGTCTGGTTTATGAGGAAAGCCAATTGGCAAATAAGTATCCGGATTTCAAAAACCTTATGAATGAGTACCGTGCAGGTATTCTACTTTTTGAGCTTACAGATGAGAAAGTTTGGTCAAAAGCGATCGAAGACACAGCCGGGTTGAGAGCTTACCACGATGCAAACAAGAATGACTACTTATGGGATGAGCGCCTTCAGGTTGTGATCTACCACTGCAAGGATGAAGAAAGTGTGATACTGGCAAGAAAGCTTGCAGCTAAAGGGAAGAGTAGTGCAGATATCCTTAAGAAAACGAACAAAGGTGGCTCTAATAAAGTGACAGCCATTGAAGGAAAATATCAGAGAGGACAATACGATCTCATCGACAATATAAACTGGGTTGAAGGATTAAGCCAGAACGTCAGCAATCCTGATGGTAGCACCACTTTCGTAAATGTAATTGGAGTAGTCCCTCCAGAACCTAAAGAGCTTCACGAGGCTAAAGGATACATCGTTTCTGATTATCAGGAATACCTTGAGAAAGAATGGGTAAAGGAGTTGAGAGCTAAATACACCATTATGGTTGATCAGGAAGTCTTTGAATCATTGATCAAGTAGTGACTTTAAGGAGATACATTTCTTTTTTGCCCTTCGGGCTGATTGCTCTTGGCTGTCATTTTGGTGCAGAAAGAGAAGTTGAGATTCCTGAAGACCCGGTAGCCGAGGTTGATGGAAATTACCTCACAAAATCAGATCTGGAAGGAATTGGGCGAGGCCTGGATAAGGAAGACAGTATCGCCATGGTGAATTTCTACATTGAGGAATGGATCAAAGAGCAGTTACTGGTTCAGAAAGCCAGAGAAATAATGCCTGAGGAAGATCTTGATTTCAATAGACAGGTTCAGAAGTACGAGAATGATCTTGTACTTGAAGCCTATATGTCTGAATTGAAGTTTAAAGCAGATACCAATGTCTCTAATGTAGAGATCAAGTCATATTTCGAGGAGCAAATCGAGAATTACCGACTTGATGAGAATTTGTACAGATTGAATTTTGTTATGATTCCAAGCTCCAGCCCTGTAATTGACTCAATCTACAACTGGCTGAGTGAAGAGGGTTCAGAAGCAAAATTGAAGATCTCAAACAGAGCTGAAAGTTTCTCTGGTCAGGCTATGCTTGACGATAGTTTATGGATCAATAATAGCACCCTGACCAATTGGGTCCCGGCCTCTCAGGAAACTTTAGACTCATACGAAGAGGGTTTGGTAAAGGTTTACCTGAAAGATGGAGCCAGCTATTTGATCAGGATATTGGAGAGAAAAGTCGAGGGTGACTACGCTCCTTTAGATTATCTGGAGGATGAGATCAAGGGCATAATTATTGCTCAGAAACAAAGAGAGTACATTAACAATACCTTTAACAAGGTTTTTGAAGAAGGAAAGAACAAGAAACTATTTACCAGGTATCAATGAGAGTTCTAATAGGATTTATAGCGGTTGCCCTTAGCTTTTCGGCTAGCTTCTCACAGCAACAAATGAAGCTGGTTGATAAGGTTGTAGGCGTCGTTGGAGGGGATATTATTTTGTACTCAGACATTGAGATGCAGTACCAGCAGATGGCGGGAGAAGTTGAGGTGCCTGAAGATGCTCATTGCATGATCTTTGATCAACTTCTACTGGAAAAGCTATTCTTGAATCAGGCAAAACTGGATTCAGTTTTTATAAGTGAGGATGAGGTTGAAGCCGAACTGGATAGCCGATTGAATTACTTCATCTCTCTTTTAGGATCAGCTCAGGACCTGGAAGATTACTACGGCAAATCTATTGTGGCCATCAAGAATGATTTTCGTGATGATATTCGCAAGCAGCTCTTAGCAGAGAGAATGCAGCAACAGGTTCTTTCTAATGTAACAGTTACTCCAAAAGAAGTAAAAGAGTTTTTTAACTCCATACCCACGGATAGTTTACCATATTTCAATGCCGAAGTAGAACTTGGCGAGATCATTATTTTCCCTAAGGTTTCAAAGACTGCCAAGCAGACGGCTTTTCAAAAGATAGAAGGAATAAGAAAGAAGATCGTAGAAGAGAACTTCGATTTTGGAATTCAGGCTAGAATCTACTCAGAGGATCCTGGATCCGCATCAATGAATGGAGACCTTGGTTTTATCTCTCGTGGGCAAACCGTTCCTGAGTTTGAAGCTGCGGCTTACAAATTGGAAGAAGGTGAGATCTCAGGCGTAGTAGAAACTGAGTTTGGATTTCACATTATCAAACTCCTTGAAAGACAAGGGGAGAATGTCCATATTGCCCATATTCTGATCGCTCCTGAGATAACCCTGGATGATATGGAGGCCGCAGTTAAGACCTTAGACAGTGTTCGAACTCTTCTGACTGAGGATTCAATGGAGTTTAAAATCGCTGTAAAGAGGTTCTCTGAAGACGAATTCTCAAAGAATTCGGGTGGATTAATGATGAATCCAAGTACCGGTTCTCCATGGTATGAACTCCCGGAACTTGAAGGGAAAGTGAACGTCGCACTTCGCGAAGTTGAAGTTAGTGGATATACTGAAGTGTTGACCTTTGAGAACCCTTCAAATGGTAAAACTGGCTTTAGAATTATTCATTTAATGAATGAGAGAGAGCCTCATGTGGCAGATCTTGGGAAGGATTATGAGAAGATCATGAGTGCTGCCGCTAATCAGAAGAAGCAGGATCTTTTGGTCGATTGGGTTAAAGATAAAAAGGGCAAAACGCATATATTTATAGCAGAGGATTTCAGCGACTGCGAAGCTATTGAGAAGTGGCTTCCGGCTAATTAAAAGCGGCATTCCAATATGAGCGAATACAGTTCCGACGTCGAAGCAGTCGACGCCTTTAAAGCCCGATTTGAGGGTCTTCAGAGCGAAGTTTCAAAAGTTATTGTAGGTCAGAAAGAAGTGGTAGAGCAAGTGTGTATCTCCATCTTTTGTGATGGCCATAGTTTGCTTGTAGGTGTGCCAGGATTGGCAAAAACTTTACTGGTAAATACGATCGCTCAGTGTCTTGATCTCTCTTTTAATAGAATTCAGTTCACCCCGGACCTAATGCCCTCCGATATCGTTGGGGCTGAGGTTTTGGATGAGAACAGAAACTTTCGTTTCAATCGCGGACCGATCTTTTCAAATATCATCCTGGCTGATGAGATCAACCGTACACCGCCTAAAACGCAATCCGCATTGCTGGAAGCAATGCAGGAAAGAGCAATTACGGCTTCCGGGCACCGACATGAGTTAGACCTGCCATTCTTTGTTTTGGCTACGCAGAATCCAATCGAGCAGGAAGGAACCTATCCATTACCTGAAGCTCAGCTCGATCGCTTCATGTTCAATATCATTTTGGATTACCCGAGCTATGAGGAGGAGGTATCTGTAGTAAAGAGCACTACTTCAAGTGAAATGCCTTCTGTTTCAAAGGTTATGACTGCAACTGAGATCATTCAATTCCAAAGATTGATCAGAAAGATCCCAATTACTGATAATGTGCTTGAGTATGCTGTTGGCCTGGCTTCCAAAACCAGACCTGGCAGAGACAACAGTCCTGAATTGGTAAACAACTATTTAGCATGGGGAGCCGGACCAAGAGCTTCGCAATATTTGGTTTTGGGAGCAAAGTGTCACGCCGCTACAAAAGGAAAGTACTCTCCTGATATTGAAGATGTAAGAGCAGTTGCACTTCCAATTTTAAGGCACAGAGTATTCAAGAATTACAAAGCTGAAGCAGAGGGACTGGATATTGATGATATCCTTCAGCAGCTTCTCTAAGGCTTATAGCTAACAATATCGTGCTTGGATTTTTTGCAGCTATAGAACTGCATATTGTCCATGTCAAGCGCAAATAAATAGCCTTTACCATTTTTCACTCCCTGATAAACGCAGCCTCCATCCAGGTTGATGACCTTCACTTTTGATTTATCGAGCTGAGCCTTGATGTCTTTTTTTGATAAAGGTGTATGTCCGTGAAGGATGATCCTTCTTCCAATCTGCTTTTTGTCATGTGAATGAGTACGAGAGAAAAGCATGCTGTGCAGATCATCGCGGAAGTTGGGAATTTCAAAATTGAGTGAGGCATGAACCAGCACAAAATCATCCAGCTCGATAAAGTATGGTAGCGATTTCAGGAATTTCCGATACTTCTTAGAGATGTCTTTCGGTTTCTTCTCTTCAAAAGATTCCATTGTCTCCTTTCCTCCCCACTTTTTCCAGTGGTTGAAATAGGCTTTGGATTTCATGCTTTTGATCATGATCTCCTCGTGATTGCCTCGCAGTACCTCTACTCGAATTCCACTATTCTGAAGGTCGAAGACCTTATCTATGATTTGCCGTGAATATGGTCCCCTGTCAACGAGATCCCCAATTAGAAAGAGTTCATCGTCATTGTTAAGCCCAATTTTGGATAGGAGCTTTTCAAAGGAGTGATAACAGCCATGAAGGTCGCCAATGGCATATCTCGACATGGCTCTAAAATAGGAGAACTATGCGCTTTGAGCGGTTTGAAAATCGACTTTCTTTCCAGATTTAATTGTACCGAAGATCTTCTCAAGCTTTTCATGTCTGTAGTCGAAAATTTCATTGAGTTGGGACTTAACAAACAAGGAATGGGCAAGATTTCCCAGGATGCCGTATGGTAGCTCGTAATGCACTACATCTCTCATTTCAACACCGCCTTCTACTTCTTTGAAGTAATGCTTGTGATGCCAAAATGTATATGGACCAAATCGTTGCTCATCCACAAAGTAATGTGGTTCAATAACGTGCTTGATCTCAGTTACCCAGGTAATTGGAATGTTCAAAACCGGGCTCACGATATAACTGATGATCATTCCCTGATACATCACATCCTCCGGATCTGAAGTTATATTGAACCCCATATAATCTGGGGTGATCTCTTTCAGATTCTTTGGGCTGGAAAAGAAATCCCAGGCCTCCTTCAAACTCATCGGCAAAAACTGCTTCCTCTCTAATGTATGCATAGCATCTATCTTCTTGCACCCAAACAGTTTTAGCATAAATTGGTTTAGGAGAATACAATAGATGTAGAATTTGAAGGGCTTAGCTAACTTGCAGTAGAATGGAAGAGAATCCAATAGATAAGGATAAGATTACCAAGAACCCGAGCACATTGCCGTATTCTCATACGATTGGTGGTGTTCCAATCAAACCAGAGGACAAGGGTAAAATCAAGGGGAGAGCCCTTGCTGCCATGGAAGAGCAAACGAATGCTCAGCTATCGCAGCTCAAAGAGCAGATGGAGCTTATTGCCAACCAGGCTAAGGCCATTCAGGAGAGAATTAATGTTTCTCAGATCATTTACGGGGCAAATATCGGTTTCGAGCCATTGATCGGGCATATCTATCACCTCTACGAAACAGAGGAGAATGCTTATACCTTAAGTCTAATTGGTCCGGGAGAGTGGGGCAGATCAAAAAATCAGTACAAGTTTATCGCCACCGTAAAACTTCTTGCAGATCACACCTGGGAGGTTCAGGAAGACTAATCATCTCATTTCTACCTAGTTCTAGGTATTTCCTTACTGTATTTCCAGTCTTAGCTTCATCACTGGAATGGAGAGCACGTCAATTTTCACTTTAACAAATATGGAATTTGTCTAAAGTATTGATAGCTTAATTACCCGCTATGAATGAAAACCCCATCTCAGTACTTATAGTCGATGATCATCAATTGATGATCGATGGTTTGAAACACTGTTTAAATCCTGTCTCAGCTATTAAAGTTATTGGAGAAGAGAATAATGGTGTAAAAGCTCTGGAATTCCTAAATGGGAATGAAGTTGATGTCATTTTGCTCGACATCTCAATGCCTGAAATGGACGGTATTGAAACCGCAATAAAGGTTAAAGAGACAAAGCCCCAATGTGAAGATCATAATGCTTACAATGTTTGATGACATTGGCAGGATCTCAAGGGCAGTTGAAATTGGAGTGGATGGATACCTTTTAAAAAATACCGGGGTAGCTGAATTGGAAGACGCGATCATTAGTGTAAACAATGGAAAGCAATTCTATTCTGATGAGGTTTCAAATAAATTAATTGCCTCAATTAGAGAAGAGCGAATTCAATCTAAAGAAGAAACCGAGGGAAATAAATCTCCAGACCTTACAAAGAGGGAAAGGGAAATTTTAGAATTGGTAGCGGAAGGAAACACCTCCAGTCAGATTGGAGAAAAATTATTTATTAGTTCTCAAACAGTCGATACACATCGAAAAAATATCATGCGCAAAGTTGGTGTACATAATACCGCTGCGCTTGTAAAATGGTCATTAACTAATTTAAAATAAAACACCTATGTCAACCCAAGTAAGTGATTCAGATCTACAAAACATTTTGGAAAATCCATCCATCTCAAGAGAAGGAGCTGATGGCAACGGAAATTATATTCTAAGCTTTGATAGTTTGAATATTCCCGATGGCTACATCATTTCAAATTTTACTCTTTTGGCAAAATTTCCAATTGAATCAGATCTGCAGAATCATACAGATATTCTTTACATCAGGATTTCTGAAAGCACTGATACAGGGTTATCGCCCAATTCTCCAGTGGTAGTTGCTTCTTCCTCATTTGACCTCAACGCTGTAGGTGGTTCGGCCAATCTTGACGTGCATAACTACGATGATAAAAGCGAAAAGATGGTACGCGTAAAAGTCAGCTACCCAGATGTCAAAGACCACGATATTGAAGATTAAAAAATCACAATAAGAGATCAGTGCGATTTAGAATCTTCCTTTTTCTAGTTTGTTTATTTCTTTCTAAAGAATCAAATAGTGAATCTTATAAAGAAATTTATGATGAATGGAAGTTGAATTATAAGCTTGAGCCAATCTCTCAGATGAATTTGGTTCAACAAATTAGAGATACCACTAAATCCACTGATCTTTTTGCATATTCTACACAATTTCTTGGCTCTCGTTACCTGCGCCAGGGAAAAAAGGACTCTGCATTTGTTTATCTTTCAATGGCAGGTTCTCTCTTTTCTGATTTAGATGACCTTTATGGGATAACCTTAAATCAGTTATCGTTTTCAACTTTTTACGAGACTTTTTCAATTATAGAAGATTCTGCACTTAGTCTTTCTCAAGAGGTCTATCTTAATTCAATTCTCCTGGGAGATACCGCTTTAATGTTGGAGTCCCTCAATAGGCAGGCAAATCTTTTTTTGACACAGGGCGCTTATCACCAAGCAAAAGATCAAATTAAAAAAATGGATCCTCTGATTGAAAGATCGGGATTGACCACCTTCTATTTTACCTCTTGCAATACTCTTGCAAATATATATGGGAAGGAAGATAAATTAGATTCCGCCTTGTTATTTAGAGATAGAGCTTATGAGCGTCTGGATACTACATTTAACCGAGTTGCATACTACGAATACCTCCATTCCAAGGGAATTGACTTGTTTTTAGCGGAGCAAGATTCCCTGGCACTCTATTATCTGGATGAGGCCATAAGAGTTGCAGAGGGAATGAACAATGAAAGTTATGTTGCTGAAGTGAACATGAGGAAGGCCTATCCTATGTACTGGTATTATGGAAAGCAAGAATCAGCGGATCAGTTTAAACTGGCAATCAGTCAATTAAAACCATTAGGAGATGTTGATGAATTGCTAGAGGCATATGAAACTCTTTCCTTTGTGTACCATGATATGGGCCAATATGATAGTGCCTATAATTACCTCTATTTATATATTTCTTCAAAAGATTCCTTTGAGGAGAATTCGATTTCAGAGGACTATATTTTCTTACAATGGTTCTTTATGAACCAGGAAGTAGAGCTTAAGTCTCAAATTAAAATTCTAAGGGCTGAGAAAGAGACTGAAACTGCCAGAATTGAAACAGAAAGAAAAAACAGACAATTAAAAGTTTGGGTGATTAGCTCAATCATCGTCCTTCTATCATTAGCTGCATTACTTGCATTTGTGCGGTATAGAAATAAAAAGAATGAAGAACTCGCTGAAGCTGAAGTTCAACGTTTGGAAAATGAAAATGAATTAAATAACACCAGGATTCTAAACCTTTTGAAGGAGCAAGAATCTGCATCAATTGAGGCTATGGTACAGGGGCAGGAAGAAGAACGACAAAGAATTGCAAAGGATCTCCACGATTCACTTGGCAGCATGCTTTCAACGGTGAAGCTTCATTTTGATGCATTACAGGCAAAACTGGATTATTTAGAAACAGGAGACTTGCAGGATTATGAGAATTCAAAAGGACTTCTAGATAATGCAGTAGTAGAGCTACGAAGGATCAGTCATGATATGGTTTCCGGTAAGCTGGTAAAATTTGGAATTGTACATGCCCTTGAAGAATTAGCCGGTAGTCTTCCTCCAGGTCCGAATTCTCCTAACGTGATGCTCGATGTTTCTTCTTACGAATCTGACTTAAGTGGTACGCAAGAGGTTGCTATTTACCGAATCCTTCAGGAGCTTCTACAAAACTCCCTGAAGCACGGAAAGCCGGAAAATATAACTATCCAACTCAGCTCACATGAAGATGAGGTGATCATCATGTACGAGGAAGATGGTAAAGGCTTTGACGTACAGGAAGTTGAGTCTGCTGCAGGAATTGGATGGAAAAATATGAGGGAGAGAGCAGAGACCCTGAAATTCAATCTGAGCGTCGATTCGATGCCGGGTAGAGGAATGACAGCAATTATCGAAGTACCAATATCACGGTAGATATTAAAGAAAATCACCTTTTCATGTTAGGCTAAGCTGCATTCATCTACCTATTTTCGGTGAATGATAATTTACAATGACTCGAAAGAAGACGATGATCAGCCAGAATTGATCAATGTTCTTCTCGTCGACGATCATCAAATTGTAATTGACGGGATCAGTCAGTGTCTTCAATCTTTGAACAGCGTGAAGGTCATTGGCTCTGCCCACAATGGAGAGGAAGCCATTCAGTCCATTAAAAATTCAAGGGTCGATATCGTAATTCTGGATATCTCGATGCCGGTAATGGATGGAGTTGAGGCTGCAAAGATCATTAAAGAAGATTTCACGGATGTAAAAGTGATCATGCTTACCATGCATTCAGATTCAGATAGAATTTCTGATCTGGTTGACATTGGAGTTGATGGCTACCTTTTGAAGAATACAGGCGTCGAAGAACTAGAAAAGGCAATTTCTTCAGTGATCTCAGGAAAGCCCTTTTATACTTCTGAGATCTCATCAAAAATTCTATCGATCATCAAGAAGGAGAGATTAGGCTCTGTAGTCACAGTTACTAAAAAAGAAGGTCTTAGCTGGGAAGATCTATCTAACAGAGAGCAGCAAGTAGTAGAGCTAATCCTTGCTGAAAAAACCAGTCAGGAAATTGCTGCCGAGCTCTTTATCTCCCACAACACGGTGGTGACTCATAGAAAAAATCTTTTCAAAAAGCTGCAGGTAAATAATGTAACCGGATTGGTAAAGTGGGCGATCAAGAATATTCCCGAGGCTAAGAATTAACTGCTTAGGGCATCCAATTTTTGCATCTCAGTCTCCCAGTTCTCCATTGCTGTTTCAAGATCCTTTTTTAATTTCTCGTATGCACTAAAGAACTCAGGATCAGATGATAGTTCCTGATACTTTACCGGATCTTGGAGCAAAGCCTCTTTATCTGAGATCTCTTTTTCAAGCTTTGAAACAAGCTTCTCAGCCTTATCGACCTTCCTTTCCTGTTGCTTCAATTCTTTTGAATTTGCAGAGACTTTATTTTCTTTTTTCTGCTTCGGAACAGCTGCCTTCTGCTTTTTATTCAATTCAAACTCTCTGAAATTTTCCGCCTCGCGAATCGCTAGAAAATCCTGGATATCACCCAAGTGTTCCTTGATCCCATCCTCCTTAAACTCAAAAGTCTTACTCGTTAATCCCTTTAGAAAATCTCTATCGTGGGAAACAACGATCAGTGTTTGTCCATAATTGATCAAAGCCTGCTTCAGCAGGTCCTTGCTAAGCATGTCGAGGTGATTCGTAGGCTCATCCATCACAAGAACATTCGAAGGCTCAAGCATCAACTTACAAAGAGCAAGTCTGGACTTTTCACCTCCCGAAAGCACTTTCACCTTCTTGTGTACATCATCTCCGGAAAAAAGAAAAGCACCAAGAAGGTTTCGAACCTGTAAGCGCATGTCTCCGGTTGCTGCCTCGTCAATAGTCTCAAAAACCGTTTTGTCTCCATTTAAGGCTTCCGCCTGATGCTGGGCGTAGTAGCCAATATTGACACGGTAACCTTCTTCACATTCCCCTTCGTATTCAAGATCTCCAACCAGAATTCTCGATAGGGTGGTCTTACCCATTCCATTCTTCCCTACAAAGGCGATCCGCTCACCACGGAGGATCTCGAAATCCTCGTGATCGATCACCAGATTATCATCGTAAGCCTTAGTTAGTTCCTTTCCCTTGAAAACTACTTTACCGGAATGATCCGGTTCAGGGAATCGGAGCCGCATTGCGGCGATCTCATCCTCGTCGACTTCGATTCGATCCATCTTATCGAGCTTGCGGATCAATGTCTGCGCAAACTTGGCTTTGTTCTTTTTTGCCCGGAACTTTTCAATATTTCGCTCCATTTGAGCGATCTGGCGATCCTGGTTCTTTTTCATGTTCGCCTGCTGCTCCCTGCGCTCCTGGCGAAGAACACGATATCTCGAATAGGGTGCTTTATAATCTTCAATCTGACCGCCAATAATTTCGATTGTACGCGTAGTTACCTGATCGAGGAAGGTTCGGTCGTGAGAAACAAGTACAATCGCGCCTGGATAATTCTTTAAGTAGCCTTCCAGCCAGATGATCGAATCGATGTCAAGGTGGTTCGTTGGCTCATCCAGTAGTACCAGATTGGGTTCTCTAAGAAGAATTTTTGCAAGCTCTACCCTCATTTGCCAGCCACCACTGAATTCGCGCAATGGGCGATCCATATCCTCTTGCTGAAAGCCCAATCCTTTTAGAATGCGCTCAATCTTTTCTTCAATCTGATAAGCACCCTGCAGTTCAAGTTGATGTGATACGTCATTCATCTTCTCGATCAGCTGCATGTAGTCATCCGATTCGTAATCGGTTCGCTCATCCAATTCCTTTTGGATCTTCCACATACGCTTCTCTAGAGAAAGAATCTCAGGGAAGGCTTCCCAGGCCTCTTCCTTTACCTTGTGATCCAGCTTGGTCTCAATATCCTGTCTAAGGAAACCGATCTCGTACTCATTGGGCATAGTGATATCCCCTTCGTCAGGATTGAAATCTCCTGCGATCAGCTTCAATAAGGTCGACTTACCGGCACCGTTTTTCCCAACGAGGCCAATTCGATCCTGCTGACTGATTTGAAAGGATACCTGATCGAAAAGATCTGCTCCCCCAAATCCAAGACTGAGGTTATTCACTAAAAGCATGGCGCGAAATTAAGCAAGAAAGGGAATCAGAGCTTTCCTTTCCTTAGGGTAATCTGGAAATTTCTCTTTGTACCACTTATGAGTCTGAAATGCACGAGGGATAAGGTTAGCAGCGCTGATGCCAAGAATAAAAATCCCTCCCGGAGACCAGGTGAAGATCGCAAAGCCTGTCCAGGCGATCAATTCAGAAAGGTATTGAGGGCAACTAACGTACTTGAACCAGCCACCGTATGGGATCTTATACCTATCCTCAGCTGCAATCTCTTCTCCATCCTTTGGCCGAAGATTTCTAAGAATTTGATCTGAACGCAGATTATTGATGAAGCCGTAATAGTAAATGATAATCCCGATAATAAATCGAGGATCAGAGAGCCAGTCGATCGTATACTGTGTGCTGATCTCAGAGAAGTAACGAGCATTCAAATAGCCATGGATTGCTGTTACCAGCATCCCAATTGAAACCACCAGGATATTGAAGGTCTTCTTCGCATCTGGGTGAACGCGCATTGAAAGTGGGAACAAGAATCCTCTGTTACCATAATGCACAAACCAGATAAAGCAAAGAATGAGCGGAACGGTCTCAAAGCAGTTCTTCCCAAGGAAGAAGATTGGGAAGAAAGCGAGTGTAGCGGGGAGTTCCATAAGAAACCAACCCCATTTTGGATTTAATCTGATTCCCCATTTGACCGACCCAAATCTTCCATAAGGAGTATCCATGACAAATGCCCCGAGAACAGTTGATAATACGAAGGCATAGGAGATCCAGGCAATGGTATCATAAGTTGGATATCCGGTGATTGGAGGCAGATTCATGAACAAAAAATAGCTAGATGCCAGAAAAGTTGCCGCATTTCGGGCAATTTTCCAATGAAGGTTTAATTTTACGGTCTAAATTTTTGAAGCCATGGCTAAAGTGCTAGGAGCAATTTTCACGATTTTCGGTTTTTTAGGCTCATTCGCCGTTCTATTTCTTTACTGGAACACTTCTGCATATCTACCTTACAACCCAGCTGATGCGGGTACAATTCATTTCGGAGATACAGGATTGATGTTGCCTGCACTTCTATTCGGCTTTCTTTTCGTTGTTGGGATCGTATTCTGGACTCAATCAAACGAACCAGCTCTAGGCCAGGATCACTCTGGCGGACATCACTAGTTGATTTGAAAATGTGAAAATCTGCAGAAATGCAGAATCATTTGCACATCATTTTGCAATTCCGCACACCTGCATTTCTGCAAATCATAGTTTTCCACCACTGCACTTACTGCTATTCCCGATAGGGGTGGGTTAAAGAACTATTGTACCACCTCCCCGGTCTCAAGCTAAAGCTCTTCGCTTAGTACTCCATCGATGAATTGATATTTGCAGAGCTTCAATTTGCTAATGCGATGATTGGCCTGAACAATGCAGAATCATTTGCCCATCATTTTGCAATTCTGCACACCTGCATTTCTGCAAATCAAGAATTTATCTTCCAATACGGAATTGCACTCCAAAGCTCGTCTCTACCTGATTCAGATGATCCGGCTGATCTCCCAGACCTCTAAACGATCTGTGGTAGCGCATAGCAAGGCTTAATCCAAGGCGCTTGACCGGATAGTAGTTAACTCCCATTCCCGCGTATCCAGACCAGTAGGATTTTGTCCCCTGTCCGGGAGCGAAAAGAGCTGTTGGGTTATCAAGGTATCGGGTCTCACCTACGATAGGGACACCCATGAAATCGCTCAGGTTGATGGTCTCCATGCTATTGTTTGGCGGCGGCGGCAACTGATTGCCAACCACTACACCACCAGAACCTGGACCTGTCCCAATTCCATCTACAACTGTATATCCGGGAGGGAAGTCATAGTCGAAATTCTCATTGATCTTGTAGTTGTAGCTCGCTCCAGCCTCAACCCAAAAGCTCACCTTATTGGATCTGAAGGCATCTACCCTAAAGGCAATAGGCACCTCCAAGATCTCTGTTTGTCCTTGCATTGCAGTTGGACATTGATAGGGATAGTTTGGATCGCATTGGATCTGATCGATGCCATATTTGAAATTCGAGTACAATAGGCCAGAAGTGATGTAAAATCTGCCGTATCCTAAGCCGAACCTAAATCCATACTTGCCATTTACCTTACCACCGTCATGAGCATTAGGCCAGGTCGACATCATTCCCGCTCCTAACTCGAAGAAAGCTCCAAAACCTGCGCCCGCAGCACTTAATGCTAATAGATTATTGTCATCAACAGGAGATTCTACCGCTTCTAGAATAGCTTCTTCCTCAAGCTCATTAGATGCTAAAGCACTATTCTCAATCTCTAGACCAAGAGCCTCCGCTTTGGCCTGATTCATTGCCAATAAAGTCTCCTCCTTGCTCCACTCTTCCATTGGGAGTTCTCGGAAATTCGAGCGGATATTACTTTGAGTACTGCTAGTTGAATTTGTATTCGATACTGTAATCGTACTTGCAGATTCTTTATTCGTAGGTGCAGAGCTATAAGTCTGCGTAGACTGCTTTGAGCTCGGAGCTGTGTAGGTTGATCCGGTATTTGAATTTGCAATTGAACTAGACTTTGCAGATTCAACTGCTAGAGATGGGGCTTCCTGACCCGACATGGTAGCAGAATTTCGAGAGACAATTCTGATCTGACTTTCATGAGCCTGTGCCCATTGCTCTTTTTCATTGACAGGCAAAAGTGATGCATATACCTCCTCTTGCTCCAATCCGGCCGAAGGCCTTGAAACAGAGCTTTCCTCAATTCCCTCAAAGAAAAGGTAGGTACTTGCTGAACCCATTAAAAAGGCAAGAAGCAATGCACCACCGATCCACCACCAGCCAATTCCTCGCCGCTTCTCCTCTTTGTCAAGCAAGGCACTCATGTTCTCCCAATCCTGAGGATTGTAGGAAGCATTAAAGCCCTGCAGCTTGTCTTTTAAATTATTATCTGACATAGCGCTTATAAATTTCCTGGTCACGCTCTCCGATCCACTTTTGCAAGCGGGCCCGTGCTTTGGCCAGGTTTGATTTAGACGTTCCTTCGTTTATTCCCAACTTCTCACCGATCTCCCGGTGATTATATCCTTCTATCACGTACAAGTTGAACACGGTTCTGTAAGCCGGTGGCAACTCCTGCACCATCGCAATGATCTCCTCAGCACTCAATTGGTCAAGGGCATCCTCTTCCGAGCTGATGTGATAAAGGTGATCATCTACATCATCGTGATACTTGTGTTTGAGCTCTCTTCTGTAATGGTCTATGGCGGTATTGACAACGATCCTGTATACCCAGGCCTCGAGCTGACCCATATTGCCATTGAACTTCTCCAACGACCTGAAAACCTTTAGGAATCCCTGATTAAGGATTGCCGAGGCTTCATCTCTGCAACTCGCATAGCGAAGGCATGCTCCCATCATCTTTCCGTAGAAATGTTGGTAGAAGTGCTTTTGGGCTAAGCGATTTCCCTTAATACAGTCTTTGATCAGTTGATCATCCATAGGTTCCCCAAAACAAATCGAGCTCAAAAGCAATACGCCCCTGAGCCCGATTTGGTTGCCTTAGGCATTTGCCTAAGCCAAAATACACTATTGCACGCGTATCTCGCTGAGTTTGTAGACGTTCGAAGGATCTGAATAGTCGTATTGGAATAATCCATCCTCTCCAATCATCATCAAGACATCATTAAATGGTATTACATCATAGCTCTGTAGGTTCTTGTAGTGATACTCAAGATTGTTTCCTACATCTAATGGGTCATTATTGTCGAAGATCTTTAGACCATCAGTTCCATCGCAGAGGAATAGAAGATCTGAATCGACACCCAGACCATGAGGGTTGAACATATCAAATGACTTTACAAGACTTGGGCTGTAGAGATTACTGATATCAACTACGTCGAGCTGATTCGTGAAGCCCTGACATTCAGTTCCCGAGCGAAGAGTAACATAAGCGTAGTTGCCGTCTACCACTACAGGGTCACAGCTGTTAATGTGAGCGTAAGTAGAAATATGACTTGGGTTATCGGGATTGGCAATATCCATGATATGCATTCCGTCCATCGCTCCGATGAATAGGTTTTGTCCGTATGGGAAGATGGTTTCAATTCCCCAACCCAGATAAACAGTGTTTCCTTTAGTAGGATCTGTTGGTGAGGAGATGTCAAAAACACACATGTCGTGATCCCCAACAATGTACAGCCTGCCTGAAGCTAAAGTGAATCGCGCCATTGAACCGCCCTGGCCGGTGACTGGGTTTACAGCTGTTAATCCGCTTTCGAGTCCGGTTACTCCATTTGTAGTAACAGGTCTTCCTCCGGTAGTTACATCAGCAACGATTCCACCACCAAAGTCGATCATTGGGTAATAAACCTGACCTCCGTCGCAAGGACCATCATAAACCTCAGTGATCAATTCTTCTTCCCAGTCGATGATCACACCGCTATCATTATGTGGAAGGTATCCATAGCTTCCCCAGTCGATAAAGACATCTTCTTCCCTTCCGGCTTCAGATGCATTTGCAGGATCAGAAATATCGATCACCACAAGGTCTGTGTAACTATCGGCATAAAGGTGATTACCCTGAACAGCCATGTCTACATTTCCCGGAACATTGATAAATGAAACAAAACTTGGATTCGCCGGATCGCTATTATCGATCACGTGGATCCCTTCATTTAGCTCATTTATCAGGAGGTAATTCCCGATGATGTAGATTTTTCCGGGATTTTCGAAAGCCCGGGGGGATTCTGAGGCAACGCTGCTGCGAAGCTCATCGTAACTCATATATACCGGCGTGTAATTCGTGTAGGTATATGTGGTATTGCAGTCATCTTTCGCACAACTGGCAAAAAGAAAACAAATGGAAAATACGGGCAGAATTTTCGAAATGGTGAACCAGTTTTTCATGTTTTTAGATTATTTACGGGGATTACGTTTTCCATTTCTAAATCAGTTGCCTCGCACCCTAAACTTTTTTCTCTTCGCCACTATTTTCGGGGCTTTCAGCCCGATGGATTTAAATGCACAGGAGGGCTACTTCGGTGAAATTCGCACTCAATTCAACATAGGTGAGAAATCAGAAGCTGACTTTGAACTCCCTCATGGTTTCTCCATAACTACAGTTCATGGCTATGGCTTTAAGAATTGGTTCGGCCTGGCGGCCGGATTGGGAATCTTGCATCAATCAGATGTGGCAAGGACATTTTCACCCTTCTTCTTTCAGGCTTCTACAGCGCCAATCAAAAAGACTGTTTCGCCATATGGCGCTATTGATATTGGCTATTCATATCAATGGCAGAAAAGCAATTGGGATCCAAGCAGAACGGAGAAAGGTGGATTGTATCTGAATCCTGCCGTAGGTATAAGAATAGGTCAAACAAGTGGCATGAATGGAATAATCTCAATTGGTTATTTATACCAGCAATCTTCTACAGTTTTTGATTTCTCATGGAATGGGCAGGTAAACAAAACTGTCCAGAAACACACTTTCAGAAGAATCACTTTTAGTACCAGCTTCAGATTTTAAGTTGTAGCAAATTATAAGCAGGCCGACAATAACTGTTTAAGCATGTAAGGAATATCGCCATGTGCTGTCAAACTTTTAGTTCATATTTGTTTGATACAACACAACCAAATGGCTTACTTAAGACTACTTGCCCTACTACTAATTGTTTCCCCTCTCTTTTCCAATGCTCAAAGTGCCTGGACTCAAAAAGAAAATGGCCACTATATGCAATTGGGTTGGAGCGTTTTCCCGAACTACTCTGAGTATAAGCGTCGCGGCGGAAATGACTTCATTATGCCAAGAACGGTTTTGGAACAGACCTTTCAGTTTTACGGCGAATATGGGATCAAGGATCGATTGACTTTGATCTACGATCTACCGGTTAAGCAAACGCATATCGGAAATTTCGTAGAGGAATATGAAGGCGGAGCGATCAATAAGGCAGGTACTAAGGTTGGCCTTGGAAACGTAGGTCTTGGAGTTAGAGGATTGGTATACGACGATATTTTCAATCTATCGATAGATGCGCATGTACGCGCCCCAACCGCAATGTATGATGATAGCCTTGGTGTTCGAACAGGCTATGATGCATGGCAGTTCTATCCGATCATGACCTTTGGTAAAGGACTTAAGAACTTCTATGTGCAGATGTACTTCGGAGGCCTTTTCATGACCAACAGCTATACGCACAGCATCATGACAGGTATCAATCTTGGTTATGCCATTAAAGGACGAGTATGGATCATTGGTTTCCTTGACGGAAAGATCTCAATGAGAAATGGAAACCGAGTTGATCCCGATAACAACCTACTTACAGGACTTTATCTAAATGATCAGGAATACATTGCTTACGGAGGTAAGATCATTGCTGAGATCATTAAGGATAAGTTTGGAATGAACCTCGCGGTTGGAGCCGGAGACGGTAATGCCGTTCCTAAGCAATTCTCTTTGAATCTGGGTCTTTATCTCAAGTGGAAAGGAGGATCGAAAGGTGAGAGTTCAAACCCTGTAGATGGCACGCAAGCCAACTAAGCCTGAGAGCTTCATAGAAAGAACCCAGTATCCCGGAGGGAATAAAGCCATGGCGGCCTTTATTCGCTCAAATCTTAAATACCCTTCGAGAGCCCTTGAGGCAAAAATTCAGGGCAGGGTAGCAGTCGACATAGATATCGATAAGAATGGCAAGGTCCAAAAGGCCAAAATCAGGTCAGGTCTGGGACACGGATGCGATGAAGAGGCGCTGAGAGTGGCTAAATTGCTTAAATTCCTTCCTACAAAGAACAAGAAGTTAAGGGTGGTTTTCCATAAGACCATTTACGTTAATTTCGCACTGCCCAAGCCGGTCCAGATGAGCTACAACTATCAGGTGTCTTCCAACAAACAATCCAATTCTAAACAGAATCAGGGTTCCGGCAGTTACAGTTACAGTATCAAAATTCGCAAAGACCAATAGTGAAAAACGTAACCAAAGGTCTTTTTAAGCGTATGAGAATGAATGAGGTATACTCCTCTTCACCAATACTGTTTGCTGTGCTGGGATTTTTGCTAAATATTCTATTGCTTGGTTCTGCTGCTGGTAGTAGTCCTGCCTATGCTGAAACTCAGGTAGATTGGAGCCCGATCATGAATAAGGCTGCGGGTTACGAGCCTTATTTCCTCGATCAGGGGAATGAAGGATATGCCATCATTAATGGTGGTTCACAGATCGAGCTTAGCTTTTACAATTCCAGTTTCAATACCAATTCTACCGTTAAGGTTGATTGGCAGCCAGATGGAAATATTGAAATTCTTTACGCTGAAGAATCGGCACAGGGTTTTGTAATTCTGGCTGAGTCATATTCTAAAACAGAGCTAAGTCTGAATGCATATGTGATCAAACTTGACTCGAAAGGACAGTTGATCAGCAGCCCTGAGCAGATCTTAAATGCTGCAAACATCAAGAAGAAGGATGCAACATGTCTGGTAAAGGCTTCTACAGATAGCACCTATTGGTTGATCAGCCCAAATCCTACCGGAAAGTACACTTCAATCCCAACTGTAGTTCTTAACTCGGATTTTGAGGTAGATAAGAGTCCTTCCTTAGATCTTAAGAATTCAGGATTCGCAAATTATCGCCAGCTTTCAATTGACAATTACGGTTCCATCTATGCGATGAGCTGTTTAGACAAGCCAAAGGGCAAAAGAAACCCTGGAGTTCCTGCACAGGAATTTCATTTGAGCATATTCAAGAATGACGGCAGCAATGCTACTCATCTTTTCGAATTACATCCACCTTACGGAAATGTCGAAGCATCAACATTGTCAATTATCCCGCGAGGAGATGGCAAAGTTGAATGCTCAGGTCTTTATGCCGGGGTTGGATATCCGGGCCAGGAGGTGAAAGGCGTTTTCTTCAGTCGCATGAACATGGAGACGGGAGAGCTTGAAGAAGAGAACATCATGGCGATCGATCAGAATTTCTTCAGACGATATATGCCAAACCTGAATTACCTCTCAGGAATTCAACTTCACAAGTTTGAGATCAAGAACTTCACCGTTGATGCAAATGGTGGTTACATTCTTGCCGCAGAGTACATTCCAACCAGAAGTATCAATATTCCGGTCATGGAGATCATTTCAAAAGCAGAGTTTGAAGTGAAGCCCGAGGCGATCTTCGTGTTCCGATTTGATGGTTCAGGAATCGTTTCATGGTCGCACTGGATCGACCGTCGCCAGGAGTATATCAATAATTACAACTACAAATCATTCAGCATGGCTGTTGGACCCAATGGCGTAAGGCTTTGTTACTCATATCAGGGCAATAGCTATAACGTTGCCAATGGCGAATTGCGAATGGTAACGCTAACCCTTGATGGAAACAAATACATGCAGGTGATCGATCCTGTGGATGGTAACAAGGTTAGATTGTGCCCGGCAAATTGCGCTCAATCAGGAGGAAAAATGTTCCTCTATGGCGAGCAAAGCAGCTCATGCAGAGTAGCTGCAATAGATATTCCCTAATCCTGTCTTCTGGTAAATACCGGTTTTTCATCGGTACTTAATTCCTCATTGAAGCTGTAACCTTCAAGGTTGAACTCTTTTAGCCCTTCGGGCGAATTCACCCTTTCCTCAACGATATATCGAGTCATAAATCCCCTGGCTTTCTTTAGGAAGAATTGTATTGGCTTATAGCGGTCGGTTTTCCAATCCAGGAAGTCTGGAGTGATGACCGGGACATTCAACTTCTTTTGGTTCACAGCTCCAAAGTATTCTCCTGAAGCGAGATTGATCAGATACTCTGAACCGGAGGCCTCAACGGCCTGATTGAGTTCTTCTGCAATTGAATCACCCCAGAAGTCGTACAGGTTTTTCTTTCTCCTTACAGGCAACTGAGTTCCCATCTCCAAACGATAAGGCTGCATCAGATCTAAAGGCTTTAGAATGCCATATAAGCCAGAGAGAATACGCACGTGATCCTGAGCAAAGGACAGATCTTCTTCCCCAAAATCCTCGGCCTGTAGGCCAATGTATACGTCACCCTGAAATGCCAGCAGAGCTTGTTTTGAATTTGATGGTTGATGATCAGGACTCCAGTTTTCGTAGCGCTCTTTATTCAAGCTCACGAGGTCCTTTGAGATATTCATTAGTTCTCCAAGCTTCTTTCCCGAGGTCTTTCTGAGCTTATTGATAAGGAGCTCGGAACGGTCCACAAAGTCGGGCTGACTATAGGTCTCGGTTCCTGCAGGAGATTCGAAATTGAGTCTTTTGGCTGGAGATAAAATGGTGATCATGGACTGGAATTTGTATCCAAACGCAAGATAAGCAGCTAGGTTTAAAAGCTTTTCAGTCAATCATAACATTGCGACTTATATTTATACAATGCAGTTCGTTCGCACATTGCAATTTTTGAGTTTCATTCTGATTCTCATTTCTACGCAGGATCTTTTTTCTCAGGAGAGATTTAGTAAGAAATACAAAATAGGAGGGGTGCTTCTCGAAGAGACAAGGACCGGTCAATTGTCGGTGCTTGAGCTGGGTGTCAAGGAGAGTTATCTCAGGGTAATAGAGCCCGATCTGATTACAGAAAGAACCGTCCCGCTAAAGGTCTTTACCGCCAGTAAATCCAGACCATATGGCTATGCTCCTGTTCTTTCTTTCTACCCCGATTCAATAAAGTCTTTTCTGATCAGAGGATATCAGGATACAGAAGACATCTGGCAATTGAGAATGAACACGGGAGCAGAGATCCCTTCATTCATGTCCAACTACAATTTTGCAGTGGCCAATCCGCGATTGTATACAAATTACCAGGCGGAGGTAAATAGCGACCCACTTTACAATTTCCAGTACACGACCTCTAAATGTGTGCTGAGTTCCGATAGCAATTTTATCCTTGTTTCTCACAAATCTGAGGAAGGTCTGGCTCAGCACCCTTACACGCTAAAGGTTTTTGATAAAGCTTTCAATGAACTGGCAAGCCACATGCTGAATTTTCAACCCCTGATCAGTAATAAGAATGCCAGGATATTGGATCTAAGAGGAGACTCAGAGGGTGGTGCATATGTGCTTGTAATGCAGGAACTCAGTGAGAAGGAAAGTAACAGCGGCTTTAGGGAGCGTTCTATGTTCCTTTATTATTTGGGATTGAATGGAGAGAAAAGCACTTACAAGATTCCATTTCAAATCGATAAGATCCCTTATGATGCAAATTTCATTTCATTTGATTCCGATCAAATTTTAATTGCCGGAGTCTATATGGAAAGTTTTATTTCTGGTTTGAGTCCTGCCGGCTATTACCTGTATAGAGCAGATCTCATTGATAAAGCCAGTTCCAAACTATATAGCTATCCCTTTTCAAATAACCTGTACGGCGATCTTGAACTGAACGGCACAAAGGGACTGGAGAGGAAAGGGCAGGGAGTTTTCTTACAGGATCATTTTATGATCAATGATGGAGAGGATGTTATTTTATTTTACTCTGCGATTGAAGAAGGTTTTTCTTCAACCTCTGTAAGGTCATTAGACTTCCTAAAGAATAATGGCTGCCTTTTGATTTGTTTTAATTTGGAGAATGGAAAAGAGAACTGGTCTCATGCTTCACCAAAAGTAAAACCGGTTTATGAAACTGCCAGCCAGAGCTTTGATGCAGCTATTTTAGATGGAGCCAGAATTTTGATTTTCACCAATAGGAAGAATCCTTCAGCTAAGCATCAGGCCGTTTATCGGGTCATAGATATTGAAACCGGAGAGGAATCTGACTTCAAGCCTGTCTTTAGCTCTCCCCAATATTTTTACTACACAAACGAGATCTTCAAAAGCAAGCTCAGCGGGGATTTGATCGGCAAGATCAAAGCTGGTGACGATTGGAAGTTCTTTAGGCTTAATATTGGTAATCTAAAGTAATCATCGACTTTTCCCCTCCACATCCTGATGCTCCATTGCGATGGCCATCATTGTTACCACCTTTTCCATAGTTTCATCACTGAGGTCGCGGATCACTAGAGTGCTTACCATTTTTCTACCACGGTCTTCCAGCATGCCCGCAGGATCGTCGAGCTTCTTTCCCTGTAAAAAGGTGAGATCGACCGAGCCATCTTTCCTGAGATTTAAATAACAAAGCCAGATCCTGTAATCGTAAAAAGGAATTCCATACCTGATCTTACATCGGATATTGGGGAAGGTCAGAAGCAATTGATGCACCTGACTTACAATTCGCTTGTAGGGTTCCTCTAGATCGAAAATGTAAACTTCGGGGTTCATGCTTTTGCAAAATAAAAAAGCCGCATCAAATGATACGGCTTTCCTTTATTGGACATGCGGAATTTAATGTTTACTGGCAGCTTCTCTCTTCGCTTTCCCCTCTTCAAACTTTACTAACTGCTCCTCTGTCAAAACCTCGATGATCTCAGCTTCGACTGTCTCTTATACACATCTCCGCGCCCCCGCGCCAGGCAG
>CAXDOZ010000031.1:0-22797 GCA_963991145.1 uncultured Chitinophagales bacterium
CATACGAGATTTCTGCCTGTCTCGTGGGCTCTGAGATGTGTATAAGAGACAGGATCAGTTCCCCACATTGCTCGATCGAGGGTGAAGTGACGCTCAACGAATTTTGCTCCAACGGCAACTGCACCCAAAGTAGTAGCAAGACCTGTTTCATGTCCGCTGTATCCAATGACATTCTTAGGGTACATGTCACCAAGTGTGCGAATCATATTGAGGTTCAACTCTTCAACCGGACAAGGGTAAGAAGAGGTTGAGTGAGCGATCAGGATATTCTCATTCCCAATGGCGTTCATCGCAGCAACGATCTCATCCTGCGTCGACATTCCCGTAGAAATGATCAATGGCTTTCCAGTGGCTGCTTTCTTTTTAAGTAGATCAATATCGGTAAGCGAAGCAGAAGCCGCTTTGTAAAGTCTTGGATTGAATTGCTCAATGAAATCTACAGATGGCTCATCCCAGCAAGATGCGAACCAGTCGATACCCTTCTTCTCACAGTAATCGTTGATCTGACCATAGTCATCCTCATTGAATTCTACTTTATGGCGGTATTCGATATAGGTCATTCTTCCCCAGGGAGTATCACGCTCGATCTCCCATTGATCCTTCGGAGTGCAAATCTCAGGTGTTCTCTTTTGGAACTTAACAGCATCAGCGCCACAATCTGCTGCTTTATCAATCAATTGCTTGGCAATATCTAAAGAGCCATTATGATTGATACCGATCTCAGCAATGATGTAACACTCTGCGTTATCACCAATTATTCTTCCGTTATTCAGTTCGACTTGAGGCATTTGTCTCTTTGGTTTCTTGGGTTTGAACTTTCCGCAATATTACGTTTAAAGCGGTGCTTTTTTTAATTTATTTATTGGCATTTATTCGAGAGTATCAATAGGGATTTTCTCATTGCCGTAAACTTATGATTAATTCGGCGAATTCTCTGAAAGCCCCTTGTCCTCCGTGACTTTTGCAACAATATTGCACTACGTCTTTCACCATGAACATTGCATCTCCCGGACAGGCAGAAAGGCCAACCAGTTTAATGGTCTCGAGGTCATTGGTATCGTCACCGATATAGGCGATCTCCTCAGCTTTAAATCCGGTTCTTTCAAGAACATCTTTTAGCACTGCAGGCTTATCCTTGATTCCCAGGTGTAATTCTGAGATCTTAAGTTTCTCTGCTCTCTTCACAACAGAACCCGAGCGTTCACCCGTAATGATACCGGTATCGATATTACAGAGCTTTCGCAAGCGCTCTACACCCATTCCGTCTCTGATTGAAAATCGCTTTAGCTCTTCGCCTTCGGCTGAATAATAAACTCCGGTATCAGTCAATACTCCATCACAATCCGTGAGAAGTAATTTGATCTTTTCTGCTGCTGATTTTAGTTCTGAGCTCATATTACATTGCTGTCCAGCCGCCATCTACAATTAGGTTGGCACCTGTCATATAAGAAGAAGCGTCGCTGGCAAGATAAACCACCGCACCTCTGTAATCATTTGCTCCGGCCATTCGACCCAGAGCTGTCTTTGCACTGTAATTTTCTACGAACCAATCATCCTGTCCATTCTCTACTCCGCCCGGCGAAAGCGTATTCACGCGCACCCCTTTGGCTCCCCAGTAAGCTGAAAGGAATCTGGTGAAATTGATCACCGCACCTTTAGTGGTAGGGTAGGCGGCAGATTTATAGAATGTTTGCTGCCCTTCGCGATTGCGATAGATACTTTGATCCGGACCAACAACTCCATAAGTGGAAGCAACATTAATAATACTACCTGATCCTTGTTCGGCCATTGGAGTTCCAAGAATTTGAGAGCAAAGGAACATTCCCGTTACGTTCACCTCGAGCGATTTCTTGAACATGTCCACCGGGTAGTTTTCAAATTTGCTCTGCTCGGCAGCCATGGCAGGATCTTCAAACATATCGTTGATAGCAGCATTGTTCACCAGAACATCAATCCGGCCGAAGGCCGAAAGAACAAAGTCCCTGCAGGCGATCAACTCTTCCTCACTGGTGATATCACAAGCAAAAGAACGATGTGCATCTCCCAACTCCTTTATTAAAGTGTCGAGTTTCTCCTGATTGATATCACAGGCGATTACAGTAGCACCGGCATCAGCCAATGCTCTGCAATGGTGAGAGCCAATTAGTCCTGTTGCTCCGGTTACAATGGCAACTTTGCCACTAAGGTCAAAATCTTTCATGTTTATGCGCCCTTCGGGCGGATTTGGGCTTCGCCTGGATTAGTTTTCTACTTTGGTTGCGACCTCGGTTTTCCCAAGAAGCGGAATACCTACATATCCTCTGATCTTCGCTACACCATCTTTAACCTTGATCAGGCCATCATACCATTTCCCATGACCTGCATCATAGATCCTTCCATTCTTGAAGTTTCCATTTCCCTTCTTGATAAAGTCAACCAGAATGTAGGTTCCGATCAATTCATTTGTTCTGGATTCTTCATTCGGATTCTTAAGGTCGAGTTTTGGGTTGCCCATTGAATCAGTGGGCTCAGATAGCCAAACCAGTTTTCCCTGGTACTTCCCATTTTCTAAGAAGATCTCAATTTTCTCATCTCCATTTTCAGAGAGCCATACACCAATCACTTCATCCTGTTCTTCCTGAGCGATTGTGACCTGGGAGAATAGCGTCATTGCAATAAGGGTGATCATAACGCTAAGAATTCTATGCGTATTCATTTGTTGTTTTTTTTGGAGTAGGAGCAATGCCCCTGGAATTTGCGCACAAAAATGATGACAAATTGGGAAAAGGAAAATGATTCTTTCCCACTATTTGCATAATCATTCGAGTCGATAGGGCTAATGTTTAATCACACAGAAAAGTTCAGCGATCCATTGAGAATTGCACCATCCCGATTCATTCATTCTTTTTCCATTCCAGCAGCCTACATTCTAGACTCACATTCTGATTTCCCGATTTGCTGAACTAATAGGTAGAATAGTAGTTAATTCCACAGAACTCTCGGTCAAAATCAATACATTTGCACCGCGAAATAAATGCTGTAAAACCGTTCTTATTTATGTCAGAGAAAGCCATTCTCCACTTTGAAGGGAAAGAAATTGAAATCCCAGTTATTACGGGCTCAGAAAATGAAAAAGCCCTGGATATATCTAAACTCCGCGGACAAAGCGGGTTGATCACTTTTGATGTTGGTTATAAAAACACAGGGTCAACTACGAGCGGAATCACTTTTCTTAATGGAGAAGAAGGTGTTCTTCGCCACAGAGGATATGCCATTGAAGATCTTGCCGAGCACGCAAGCTTCCTTGAAGTAGCATTCCTTCTTATTAATGGCAAGCTTCCTACAAAAGAGGAGCTAAGCAGTTTCGATAATGACATCACCATGCATAGTCTGGTTCACGAAGACGTGAAGCATTTGTTTGATGCATGTCCTACAGGAGCTCACCCAATGGGTCAGCTAATGATCCTTTGTAGCATGATGTCGGCCTTCTATCCAGATTCATTAAATCCACACAGAGGAGATGAAGATGTTCAAATGACCATCACTCGTCTATTGGCTAAGATGCCAACCCTTTGTGCAATGATCTCTAAGAAAGGAGCAGGGCATCCGATCGTATATCCAAACAACAAGCTTGACTACATTTCAAATTATCTGACAATGACCTTTGGTCAGGTTACTGATGATTACGAAGTTGATCCTGTTGTTCACGATGCAATGCGAAGACTATTGATCCTTCACGCTGATCACGAGCAAAACTGTTCAGCTTCTACTGTAAGAATCGTTGGATCAAGTCAGGCAAATCTTTATGCCTCAGTTGCAGCTGGTGTTGCTGCTCTATGGGGTCCACTTCACGGAGGTGCTAACCAAAAAGTGTTGGAGATGCTTGAAGCTATCCGTCAGGATGGAGGAGATGTGAAGCGCTACATCAATAAAGCAAAAGACAAAGACGATCCTTTCCGTTTGATGGGATTCGGACACCGTGTTTACAAGAACTTCGATCCTCGTGCGAGAATCATTAAGAAGTCTGCTGATGATGTATTGGCTAAGCTTGGTATCAATGATCCAATTCTTGAGATCGCTAAAGAACTTGAAGAAGCAGCTCTTCAGGATGACTACTTCGCAGAGCGTAAGTTGTATCCAAACGTAGATTTCTACTCAGGTATCATCTACAGAGCTATTGGATTCCCAACGGAGATGTTCACTGTGCTTTTCTCACTTGGTCGTCTACCGGGTTGGATCGCTCAGTGGAAAGAAATGCGTTCTCAGGGTCAACCAATCGGTCGTCCACGTCAGGTGTACACAGGAGAGACTCTAAGAGAGTGGGTTCCAATCGAGAAGAGATAAGACTTAATCAACTGATTTTCAAAGCCGACCACTGGTCGGTTTTTTTGTTTCCATAGGTGTTGAAAAAGCAGCACTTGATGTCTAGAGATAAGGGAATTACCTTCGCCCGAAACTGTACAAAAAATATCAAGTGATAAGTATCATCTCTTAGGATGTTTTTAAAGCTTAGTTGATGTTAACTTTGTACAAGCATTGTGAGCTGTGCATTTGGCGAAGGCCTGATGGACACATGTTTTGAAATGATAATTTTTAAACGCTATGCAGTCTTGATTAGACTTAATCTAAATAAGCCTCAGGCCTTTCAATTTGACAAGTCTGGTGCGGATTTTATCAAAGATTAATCTAGATTTGCACCGATTTAAAATGACCTTTTGATGACAATTCCGATACGGAGAGAATTCATCTTATCCCTCCTAAGAAAATCGATCAGCCCCCGCACGATTTTACTAGTCCTACTTTCTTTCGGGTTTACAGTAAGTTTTGCGCAAGATTCTGCCAATGCCGCAGGGTCAGATACGGGCGAATTAGCAATGGTTGACGATGCATCTGCAGATGCTGGCGAAGACGCCGGTGTTGATGGTGATCTAGAAGCCATGATTGAAAACGGTAAGACCTTATTCAAGGCGCAGTGTGCAAGCTGTCACAATCCTCTGAAGGATGGTACCGGTCCTAAACTGAAAGGCGTAACAGCCATTTGGGAAGGCTACGGTGACTATCAGGGTAAGACCGGACGAGAGTGGTTGGTTACCTGGATCATCAACTGGAATGAAGCAGTTGATGCAGGCTACCCAAGAGCTCTTGAGGTTAAGGATTGGTCGCCAACTCAAATGAACGTTTTCACTGGAAAGCTTTCTGAGAGCGATGTAGATGACATCCTTGCTTATGTTGAAAATTATGAGCCACCAGCACCAATCGTTGCTGATGGTGGTGAAGGAGGAGCTGCCGGGGCTGACAGCGGTCTTCTTAGAAGTCTATTGATCATTCTTGCGGTGCTACTTCTTATGGTAGCCATTATCCTTGGAAGAACTTCTAAGGTTCTTGAGCGCATGGTCAATGAGAAGAAAGGTGAGCTTGTTGCAGAGCCAGTTCCACTTTGGAAAAACAAAAAACTGATCACAGTTCTTGTACTTGCTGTTGTTGTCTTTGTTGGATTCAATGTTGTTGACCAGGCAGTAAGCCTTGGTCGTCAGCAGGGATACCAGCCGGCACAGCCTATCGCATTCTCTCACGCACTTCACGCAGGTAAGTGGGGAATCGAATGTCAGTACTGTCACCATGGAGCAGCTGAGTCTAAGCACTCAAACATTCCTTCGGTGAATATCTGTATGAACTGTCACAAGAATATTAATGTAGGACCAGAGCACGGGAAATCAGAGATCACTAAGATCTACGCATCAATTGGATACAACCCGGTTGCTTCTGCTTACTTCGAAGATTACGGCGATATGGATAAGGAAGCAGTTCTAGCTTCTTTCCGCGAGTGGTTTGAGAAAGACATCGATACAGCTAGCCTTACAAAATCTGAATCAAGCGATATCCCGGCTATGATCGATGGACAGCTTGCGGCGATCGAGCCAATGATCAACAAACCAATCGAGTGGGTTAGAATTCACAACCTGCCTGATCACGTTTACTTTAACCACGCACAGCACGTGAACGTGGGTAATATTGAGTGTCAAACCTGTCACGGTCCGATTGAGGAAATGGATAAGGTTTACCAATATTCGCCTCTATCAATGGGATGGTGTATCAACTGTCACAGAGAGACTGAAGTGAACTTTGCAAATGGGTACTATTCTGATACCCTTGCTTCAACAGAGTACAGAGTTTATGAAAGCTATCACTCGGACATTATGAACGAGTTGCGCGATAAAGTAACGGTAGAAGACATCGGTGGTACTGAGTGTCAAAAATGCCACTATTAATTCCTACCAAAATTGAAAGCTGAAGAAATGGCCAATAAAACCTACTGGAAAGGAATTCAGGATCAGGGCAACAGTAATGCACCTGAATCTAATGATCAAGAATTTCCTGAATCGTTACCTCTTCTAGGTTCTGCCGCTCAGGACCTTACCAACAAACCAAGTGGAAGAAGAGATTTCCTTAAGATGTTAGGATTCAGTGTGTCTGCCGCAGTGGTAGCCGCATCTTGTGAAATGCCTATTCGCAAGTCGATCCCTTATGTTTTCAAACCGGAAGAGATCACTCCGGGTATGCCTACTTATTACGCTTCAACCTACAGCAAGGGTGGAGATGTACAGAGTATCCTTGTAAAGACTCGTGAAGGTCGTCCGATCAAGATCGAGGGTAACCCATCTGATCTTGCTGCTACCAATGGTGGTACTGGTTCAAGAGTTCAGGCTTCTGTTCTTGAGTTATACTCTAACAAGAGACTTCAAAAGCCAATGATCCGCAATGAGAAAGACGAGCTTGAAGAATCTAGCTGGGAGCAAATGGATAAGGAAGTTATGGCGGCTCTTGGTTCAGGAGCTAAAGTTCTTCTCCTTACCGGTTCAATGGCCAGCCCATCAGAGAAGGCGGCGATGGCTAAATTGATCGAGAAGTATCCAAATGTTGAGCACGTAGCTTATGATGCTACTTCTTACTACGGAGTAACTTCTGCTTTCATGGCACTTACCGGATCTACTCAGCCGGCGATGCCAACTTATCAGTTTGAAAATGCTGATACCATTGTAAGTGTAAATGCTGATTTTCTTGGAGAGTGGATCAGCCCAGAGCAATTCGCTGCTGCTTACATTTCAAATAGAAAAGTAGACGAGAACCATACACACATGTCTCGTCATATTCATATTGAGTCAAGACTGTCTATTACCGGTTCAAACGCTGATGATAGAATTGCTCTTAGACCATCTGAGCAGGGATTAGCTGTTGTATACCTATATAATAAGGTAGCCAAGGCAACAGGTAACCCAGCCGGACCAGGCGTAAGCTTCAAAACTGAAGGTGTAGCTGATAAGCTGGACGCAGTTGCTGAAGAGCTTATCGCAGCTAAAGGAAAGTCGCTGTTTGTGACAGGCTTGAACGATACTCATGTTCAATACCTCGGTCTTGCGATCAACCATATGCTAGGAAACATCGGTGCAGATAAGTCTGTAAACCTTGATTTCCCAACAATTACTAAGCACGGAGATGATTTTGCAGCTACTGAAGCTATTGGCAAGATCGGATCTTCTTATAAAGGTCTTATCACTTACGGTTGTAACCCTGTTTACAACATGGGGCTTAATCTTGAGGAAGCTGGACTTAGCTTCCACATCGCAATTGGCGACAAGGAAGATGAGACTAATGCAGAAGCTACTCACCAGTGTCCTTCAAGCCATTACCTTGAAGCATGGGGTGACAGCATGCCGAGGACTGATATGCTTCTTAGCCAGCAGCCAACTATCGATCGCTTATTCGATACTCGTGAAGCAGGTGAAATGGCATTGGTATGGGCTGGTTCTGACATGAACTTCCAGGAATTCATCAGAGATAACTGGAAGCAGAACTATGTAAGCCTTCAAAGCAAGTACACTACAGAAGAATTATTCTGGAACAATATGATCCACGATGGTATCATGCATCTTGATCTTGTTCCATCATCCGGCGCAGCCGTAACAAGCGTAAGCTCCAACCCAGCTAACTCAGTAGTTAATTTCTACAAGCCAGGCGAGGGAATGGAACTTGAGCTTTATGTGAAGACTGGAATTGGTGAAGGTGACTACTGCGATAACCCATGGTCACAAGAACTTCCAGACGCTATTAGCCGCGCTACCTGGGATAACTACATCATGGCCAACAAAGATTGGTTAGAGTCTCAGGAATTATTCGACCGTACATTCTACAACGATAAGCGCTTCATGCAAATGACGCTTAAAACTGAAGATGGTCAGTCGATCACTCTTCCTGTTATTCCTATCCCTGGAATGCAGAAAGATACTTTGGCAGTTGCCCTTGGGTATGGTCGTTCACTTACTGTGAAGAAGCCATTCTTCAAGTTCGACACCTGGAATACTGATGAAGATGTAGATCATATCGTAGGTAAGAACGCATATCCACTTCGTAGATGGAATAACACTCATAAATTCTACTCGAACATCGTTCCGAACATCAGCTTCGAGAAGGTAGAGGAGAAATTTGCAGTGGCAACCATTCAGGATAATGCACACCTAACGCATGAAACACTTGGCGGTGAAAAGACTCGCCTTGTAGTAAAAGAAACTTCACTTGCCTCTTTCGTAGAAGATCCATGGGCTGGAAACACCATTATGGGTCAGCGTAGAGATAAGTGGATCGAGAAGCATCTTACCACTCTTTACGGAGAGCATAACCAATTAGGTCACCACTGGGGATTGAGCATTGACTTGAATGCCTGTACCGGTTGTGGAGCTTGTGTTACTGCTTGCCACGCAGAGAACAATGTTCCTGTTGTAGGTAAAGAGGAAGTGAGAAGAGCTCACGAAATGCACTGGTTGAGAATCGATCGCTACTATACCAGCGACGATAACGAGAATGCCGGTGTGATCTTCCAACCGATGATGTGTCAGCATTGTGATAACGCTCCTTGTGAGAACGTTTGTCCGGTTGCTGCAACTAACCACAGCTCGGAAGGACTAAACCAAATGGCTTATAACCGTTGTATCGGAACCAGATACTGCGCGAACAACTGTCCTTACAAAGTTCGTCGCTTCAACTGGTTCGATTACACTGGTGCTGATTCTTTCTACAGCGGAACGATCTTCGATAACGACCGCGATGCAGCAAACATGATGGCTGATCTTCCAAGAATGGTCTTGAACCCGGATGTTACTGTTCGCAGCCGTGGAGTAATGGAGAAGTGTTCTTTCTGTGTTCAGCGTATCCAATACGGAAAACTAGAGGCTAAGAAATCGGGAGAGCCATTACAGGATGGTTCTATCCAGTCTGCCTGTCAGCAAGCTTGTGCTACAAACGCGATCAAGTTTGGTGATCTGAACAATCCAGAATCAGAAGTAGCTAAGAACTTCGCTAGTTCAAGATCATTCGGTGTGATCGAGGAAACTCACACTATGCCGACTGTGAACTACCTGGTGAAAGTTCGTAATGCAAAAATTGAAACCTTGGCTTAATTGCGCATAAGCGCCTAATGATAAATAGAAAGCGATGTACGAATCTCCGATAAGAGAACCGCTGATAACAGGTGAGAAGGACTACAAAACGATAACTACAGATATCGTTCGGTCTACAGAGGGTGTTCCTCCGCTAAGTTGGTTTATGGTCTTTTCCATTGCCGGTGGAGTTGCAGCTTTTGGTACCATCTGTATGATTTACACCATCTGGCAAGGAATCGGTGTATGGGGTTTGAATAAGACAGTAGGATGGGCATGGGATATCACCAACTTTGTTTGGTGGGTAGGTATCGGTCACGCGGGTACCCTGATCTCAGCTGTACTACTTCTATTCCGTCAGAAATGGCGTACGGGAATTAACCGAGCTGCAGAGGCGATGACGATCTTCGCGGTAATCTGTGCGGCGATCTTCCCGGGAATTCACATGGGTAGACCATGGATGGCATTCTTCATCTTCCCTTACCCTAACACTCGTGGTCCTCTTTGGGTGAACTTTAACTCACCTCTACTTTGGGACGTTTTCGCGATCTCTACTTATCTGACAATCTCACTTCTCTTCTGGTACTCAGGATTACTTCCTGATTTCGCTACCATCAGAGACCGTTCAAAATCTAAGGTTCGTAAGTTCATCTACAATACGCTTTCATTCGGATGGACTGGTACTGCTGTTCAGTGGTTGAGATTCGAATCTCTTTCACTTGTACTTGCTGGTCTTGCAACACCACTTGTACTTTCAGTACACACGATCGTATCATTTGACTTCGCAACTTCTGTGATCCCTGGTTGGCACACAACCATCTTCCCGCCATACTTCGTTGCGGGTGCGATCTTCTCAGGATTTGCAATGGTACTTACACTAATGATCATCACTCGTAAAGCACTTAAGCTTGAGGATTACATTACGATCTCTCACATCGAGTCGATGAACAAGATCATCCTTCTTACAGGATCGATCGTAGGTGTAGCATATATCACTGAGCTTTTCATCGCATGGTACTCAGGATATATCTATGAGCAGTATGCATTCTACAATAGAGCATTCGGTGATTACTGGTGGGCATACGCTTCAATGATGACCTGTAACGTATTGAGTCCACAGTTCTTCTGGTTCAAGAAGCTTAGAAGAAATATCGCTGTAACCTTTATCCTTTCGATCGTAGTAAACATCGGAATGTGGTTCGAGCGCTTTGTAATTATCGTAACATCACTTCACAATGACTTCCTTCCTTCGAGCTGGTTGTACTTCATCCCAACCTGGGTTGATGTAGGGATCTTCGTTGGAACGCTTGGAATCTTCTTCACACTATTCCTTCTTTTCGCTCGAGGATTCCCTGTAGTGGCAATCGCTGAGGTTAAGTCGATCTTCTCAAGCTCTTCAGAAGTAGCCAAGAGAAAGCTTCTTGCAGCTGAAGCTGCTGGAGTTGAACTCGAAGTAGAAGAGGAAGTACTTGTTGAAGCAGTGATCGAAGAAGCTGAAGTTGCTCCATCTGCTGTGCCAAGCAATGGCAACGGAAACGATAAAGAGCTTGTAGAAGCACTTCTAACCAAGATCGGAACGGCAAGTGCTGATCAAAGCGATGATCTTCAGAAGATCAATGGAATCGGAAAAGTATTCGCCGGTAGGCTTAATGATATCGGAATCTTCACTTTCGAGCAAATTTCCAAGCTGGAAGGAGAAGCGATTGAAGCAGTAGAATCTCTTACAAAATCCCCTGGCCGAGTTGAGAAAGAAGATTGGGTAGGACAGGCCAAAAAACTATTGGACAATGGAAACGAATAAGTATGTCCTGGGTCTATACGACCACGAAACAACACTGCTAAAGGCAGTAAAGAAGATCCGCGAAGCGGGTGTAGAGATCACCGATGCACTTACCCCATTTCCAGTGCATGGTCTTGAGCACGCTTTAGGATTGAGAGATACCCGTTTGCACACAGCAGGTTTCATGTTTGGTGCTACCGGAACAACCCTTGCATTATTGCTAATGACATGGGTAAGTACAACTAACTATCCATTGAATGTTGGTGGTAAGCCATTCTTCGCGCTTCCTTCTTTCATTCCGATCACATTTGAGCTTACAGTATTGTTTGCGGGTGTGGGAATGGTATTGGTTTACATGACGAGAAACAAATTGTGGCCTGGTCGTATCCCAAGGATCTTTGATCCAAGGATTACTGATGACCGCTTCGCTTTAACATTTGCTGTAACAGAAGAAACTTCTGATGAGGAGATCGCTAAGATCAAATCTCTTTTAGAAGAGACTGGAGCGGTAGAAGTTAAAGATCGCGAGTTCGACGAGGATACTGAGGATGAAGATCTATTTGAATAAATGCAATCGAAGAAATGAAAATTAGAGGCATCATATTATTTGCACTAGCTGGCATTGCCCTCCTTTTCCAGGGTTGCAAAGCTGAGGGAGAACATCCGGGTAATATTTGGTTTCCGGACATGACATACTCTCAAGCCTATGAGGCTTACTCTGAGAGTGATATCCCAAATCAGGACGGAGACAGTACATCTGCTCGTAAGCCGGTTGAAGGAACTATTCCTTACGGTTACATTCCTGAGAACGATGAAGTAAAAACGAACATCGATTACATGAACTCATACCTGGCAAAGGAAGTGTTCATGAATCCTGTTTACCACCCAGAGATGGATGTTGCTCAGTACGAGATGGCATCAATGCTTAAGAACCCTCTTCCGGTAGATGATTATAACCTGGCTGAAGGAAAGAGAGTTTATGAAGTCTTCTGTACCGTATGTCACGGAGAAGGTGGTGAAGGTGATGGTAGTATTGTAGTAATTAAGGACGACGAAGGGAATGAACTTGGAAGCGGACCTTATACAGCAGTACCTCCGGTTTATTCAGCACGTATGGCTGAGATCTCTGAAGGTCAGGCATTCTACTCTGTTTCTTATGGAAAGGGACAAATGGGTGGATACGGTTCTCAATTGACAGTTGAGGAGAGATGGCAGGTTCTGCACTATGTGTACAGCCTGTCAGGTGTTGAGCCAATTCAGGGAGAAGGATCTTTCAGCGATATGGCTGAGATGATTGAAATGATGGAATCTGATACTATGGCAATGTCGGCTGACACTGCAGTATCAATGTAATTATTGAAATTCTAAGCAAGTATCATGAACGAAACGTTCACATTTTCGAGCAGAGCAAAGAAGGCATTCTTTATCATGATGGGTATTGGTGTCCTGGGAGCGATTCTAGCGATCTTCCCATTGGATGACAACAACCACATGAGCCGCCTTTGGTCAAACATCGTTATCAATAGCTATTACTTCATGGGTATCGCTCTTGGTGGGATGTTCTTTATCGCCGTTCACCAGGTTGGTTACGGTGGATTCCAAACCGCACTTAGAAGAGTCCCTGAGGCTATGACTCGCTTTGTACCATGGGCAGGTCTTCTATACCTGATCATCGTAGGAGCAACTGCTGCAGGAATCAATCCTGTATACGCACACTGGACAGATGCACATGGTGATGCAGTGATCGAAGGGAAGAAGCCATTCCTAACGATTGGGTTCTTCGCCATGATGGTTGTTCTTTATGTGGTTCTTTGGACTGGTCTTACGTTCTGGTGGAGAAAGCTATCTGCTCAAAGTGATGCAGCAGGAGAAAACCAGGGCGGTATCTACAAGAAAATGAAAGTTGCTTCGGCAATCTTCCTTGTTGTATTTGCTGTTACAAGTTCTACGCAATCATGGCAAATGATCATGTCGATCGACGCACACTGGTACAGTACCCTATTTGGATGGTACAACTTTGCCAGTTACATGTGTGGTGCTTTTGCATTCATGATCCTGATTGTGGTTTACCTTAAGTCAAGAGGTTATCTGGCTGAGACAAACGAAAACCACATTCACGACCTAGGTAAGTACCTATTTGGTTTCAGTATTTTCTACACTTACCTGTGGTTCTCACAGTTCATGTTGATCTGGTACGCAAACGTGCCTGAGGAGACAATCTACTTCAGCAATCGAATGAATGTTCCTTTGTTCAAGTTTGGCTTCTTTGCAACATTCGCTATCAATTTCATTTTCCCATTCCTTGTATTGATGACACGTGCCAATAAGCGTAAGCTTGGTTTGATGGCCTTTGTTTGTATCGTAGTTATTGGCGGTCACTTCATGGATTTCTGGATGATGGTTGCTCCTGGAGCAAATGCTCCTCACCACGATGCTCACGCTGAGCACGATGAAGGACACGAAGCTTCAACAGAAGAGGACCACGCACATTTTAATGAAGGTCTAGAGGATCAAAATCACGAAGCTGATGTTGTTTTGACAGATCATCACGAAGGTGAGGCTCATGCGGAAGAAGGACATGGAGAAGAAGGTGCACATGCAGATGAGCATCATGGAGAGCACAAGGAAAAGCTTACTTATGCTGGACTTGGATTACCTGAAATGTTCATGTTTATCGGATTCGTTGGGTTCTTCTTGTTCATTGTTTTCTCAGGACTGAGCAAAACTGCATTGGTGCCAAGAAGTGATGTATTTATGAAGGAAAGTAAGCAACACCATATTTAAACGATTAGGAGATGTTTGGTTTATTAGGATTAATTGTTGTTACACTGTTTTTGGTAGTCATTTTATTGATTGCCAGAGCAAGTGAATTGTCTTCAGTTCTTAAAGGAGACGAGAATAGCTATCTGCGCACAAGTGCTTTGATGGCGAGATTAATGATGCTTACACTGATCCTTGGCTTCATCGGCCTTGTTTATTCGGTGTACAAGTTTGTTCCTCTGATGCTTCCCGATGCTGCTTCAGCTCATGGGATTAAAACAGATGGACTTTTCAATACGACTCTGGCATTTACAGGAATCGTATTGGTTCTTACTCATATCGCTTTGTTCTGGTTCACATTCAAGTATCGTGAGCAGAAAGATCGCAAAGCGTATTTCTACCCGCATAACAACCAGCTAGAGGTTATCTGGACAGTTATCCCGGCAATCGTTATGACCATTCTGGTTGTAATGGGATTGAGAACATGGTTCGAAATCTTCCCTGGTGTAGAAAACATGGCAGAAGATAAATTAGAGGTTGAAGTGATCGCTAAGCAATTCGGATGGACTGTTCGCTATCCTGGAGGGGACGGAGAATTTGGTATGAGATCTTACGATCCAGAGCTAGTATCTCCGACTAACGAATGGGGTATCGACTGGGCTAATGATGAAACAAGCCATGACGATATCATTTCTTCTAAGATCTATCTGATCAAAGACAAGCCTGTTCTATTCAGATTAGGTGCATTAGATGTATTACATAGTTTTTATCTGCCACATTTCCGTGTGAAGATGGACTGTGTACCTGGTATTCCTACTTACTTCTACATGACTCCTACAAAGACGACTGAAGAGATGAGAGAGGAGCTAAGTCAGATCCCAGTATGGCAAACTCTTACTGAAGAAGGTAAGCCACGCTGGCAGGAGTTCAACTACGAGCTTGCTTGTGCTGAGCTTTGTGGTAAGTCGCATTACGCGATGCGTTACGAGGTGATCGTAGTTGATAGCCAGGAAGAGTATGATGCTCTTCTTGCTGAAGAAACAGTTTATTACGAATCTGTGATCCTTGCTTCAATGGAAACTGATGAAGAAGTTGAAGAAGTGATGGAAGAGGAAGTAATTATGGAAGAAGGTGCTGAAGACCACGAAGGTGAAGAGCACATGGAAGGTGAGGAAGCTCACGAAGAGGAAGTTGAAGAAGTAGTTGCAATTAATAACTAATCCTATTTTGGATCAGACATTAAATATCTAAGAATGAGTACTGTTACCACAGACGTTCAAGAGAAAGAACACGTAGCGCAAGGACATGATGAGCAACATCATCATGAAGAAACGTGGTTGACGAAATACATTTTCAGCATGGATCACAAGATGATCGCCAAGCAGTTCCTGATCACGGGAATGTTTTGGGGATTTGTTGGTGGTTTGTTGTCAGTGTTTTTCCGTCTCCAGTTAGGATGGCCGGAAGAGACTTTCCCATTCCTTGAAACACTTCTAGGTCGTTGGGCAGAAGGCGGACAGATCAGTAATGAATTCTACTATGCACTGGTAACAATGCACGGTACGATTCTGATCTTCTTTGTACTTACAGCTGGCTTGAGTGGAACATTCAGTAACCTGCTTATTCCATTGCAACTTGGAGCAAGAGATATGGCATCGCCAATGATGAATATGCTCTCCTACTGGTTCTTCTTCCTTGCTGGAGGTGTAATGTTTGCTTCTCTGTTTATTGAGACAGGACCTGCATCTGGTGGATGGACGGCTTACCCACCTCTAAATGGTATTAGAGATGTAGCAGTAAATAAAGGATCGGGCTTAGGTCTTGACCTTTGGTTACTATCGATCTCACTATTCATTGTATCAATTCTACTTGGTGGTTTGAACTATGTAGCAACCATCATTAACATGAGAACCAAAGGGATGACATTCTGGAGAATGCCTCTTACAATCTGGGCATTCCTATTTACTGCTATCCTTGGTATTCTTTCATTCCCTGCCCTTCTTGGTGCTGCTGTTCTTCTTGAGTTTGACCGTCTTCTAGGTACGTCATTTTTCCTGAACAACATTATCATCAATGGTCAGGTATTGGATGTACAGGGTGGAAGCCCAATTCTATTCCAGCACTTATTCTGGTTCCTGGGTCACCCAGAGGTATATATCATTATCCTTCCAGCGATGGGAATGGTTTCTGAGGTAATGTCAGTACACGCTCGTAAGCCGATTTTCGGTTACCGTGCGATGGTACTTTCAATCATGGCGATTGTATTTATCTCCTTCCTTGTTTGGGCGCACCACATGTTCGTAACAGGAATGAATCCAAAGATCGGAGCGGTATTCGTACTGTTTACATTGCTTATTGCTGTTCCATCAGCGATCAAGGTCTTTAACTGGATCACAACCTTATGGCGAGGGAATCTAAGATTGTCAGTACCAATGTTGTTCTCTATCGGTTTTGTATCACTATTCATTTCTGGTGGTCTTACTGGTATCTTCCTTGGTAACTCAGCTATCGATATCCAACTACACGATACTTACTTCGTAGTAGCTCACTTCCACATTGTAATGGGTGTTGCTGCATTCTTTGGAATGTTTGCAGGAATCTATCACTGGTTCCCTAAGATGTATGGAAGATTCATGAACAGAACTTTAGGTTATATCCACTTCTTTGCAACACTGATTGGATCTTACCTGATCTTCTTCCCAATGCACTTCATGACAGGTCTACCACGTCGTTACTACGTGCACACTGAATTCCAGTCGTTCCAAAACTTCGCTGAATTGAACGAGTTCATCTCTATCATGGCGATCCTGGTATTCTTTGCACAGATCGTATTCGTGATCAACTTCTTCTACAGCATCTACAAAGGACGTAAGATGACTGATGATAACAGAAATCCATGGGGTGCTACTTCTATTGAGTGGACTACTCCGGTTGAAGGTATTCACGGAAACTGGCCTGGTGATATTCCAGAAGTTCACCGTTGGGCTTACGATTACGAAGTAAATGGACGTGAGTTCATTCCTCAAACTGAACCCTTGAAAGAAGAAGAGGTAGAACACTAAGTCATCTGACGAATGGCATTTGTCAAAGCAGAAAGACATTCATTAAAGGACAGGCTCCTGGGCAAAGTTTCAGACTATGCTGCTCTTACCAAATTCAGGTTGAGCAGCTTAGTTTTATTCTCGGCTGTCATTGGCTACCTACTTGGTGCCCCTGTCGTTGAGTTCGTGCCATTATTGGCTCTTTGCATCGGTGGCTTTCTCGTTACCGGAGCTTCTAACACCATCAATCAGATTATCGAGCGAGATATTGATAAGTTGATGGATAGAACCAAGGATCGACCCCTACCAACTGGACGAGTTACTATTCTGGAAGCATCGCTGGCGGCTGGAATTATGGCGGTAGCAGGTATCTTCCTTATTGCAAGTTTTAATGTCACGGCAGGATTGCTTTCAGCGATCTCGCTAATGTCTTATGCCTTTATCTACACTCCACTAAAGCGCATTAACCCTATTGCAGTTTTCATCGGTGCTATACCAGGTGCTTTGCCAACTGCTATTGGTTATGTTTTTGCAAGTGGAGGAATCGATAATCTTGCGATCCTTCTCTTCGCTATTCAGTTTTTCTGGCAGTTCCCACATTTCTGGGCTATTGCATGGGTAGCATATGAAGACTACCTGAAAGCTGGCATTATGCTTTTGCCTTCTCCATCCGGAAAGACCAAAGCAAGCGCAGCTCATACAATGGTATTTACTGCCATGTTGATCCCGGTTGGGATCCTACTTTACGATTTTGGATTGGTTGGCCTTTGGGGCACAGTTGTAATTACAATTGCAGGTCTTGCCTTTTTAGGACAATCAATTGCACTTTGGAACAAACCCTCTGATAAAAGAGCCAGAGCTTTAATGTTTGGCTCATTTGCGTACCTGCCAATCGTGTTACTCGCGATGGTGTTTGATAAGATTTAGACGAGATGATGAGCGCACAGATATCAGAAAATAAGCCAAGTCCAAGCAGATGGATGGAGCCTCGCAAGTTTGCGATGCTTCTCGCGATGGGATCTATGACAATGTTCTTTGCCGGATTAACCTCCGCTTTGCTTGTCAAGAAAGCAGACATTGGTTCATGGGAGTTCTTTAAGCTTCCTGGAATCTTTGCTTTTAGCACAATTTTGATCCTGATCAGTAGTGGAACTATCCAGTTGATGCTTAGATCCTATAAAGCTGCTGATTGGTTTAAGTACCGATTATGGCTCGGCATTACTTTGCTTCTAGCTGTCGGTTTTGCCATTTGGCACTTTATCGGCTGGACTCAGCTTACTGCCCTTGGAATGCCGCCGGATGGAGGTAACCCTTCAGGGGGATTTGTATACGTAATCTCAGGTGCACACCTCGCTCACATGTTAGGAGGAGTTGTGGTACTTATGATACTATTTTTTAGAGCGGTCAGAAGGAGAAAGGACCCAAGTTTTGCCCTTATCCACACAGAGAACCCCCGTAAACTTCTCAATCAAGAATTGATTGTGATGTACTGGCACTATGTGGATGCATTATGGCTATATTTGTTCATCTTCTTCTACGTAAATTATTAATAAAAACAACCCTCAAATGACTACCGAAGCTATAGAAGCAAACGTAGACAACCATCATCAGGCAGGATCTGAGGCGGAACTTTGGAAAGGTGGGAGATCACCCTTCAAAGCGAGCTATGGAAAGATCATGATGTGGTACTTTCTTATCTCAGATACATTCACCTTTGCAGGTCTATTGATCGCTTATGGAGCACTTCGCTTCGCCCAAACAGACATCTGGCCTCTTCCTAGTAAGGTCTTTACCTCTGTTCCAGGCATCACAGAAAACGCTCCACTTGTTTTCGTATCGATCATGACCTTCACCCTGATCCTTAGTTCTGTAACTATGGTTCGTGCGGTACAGGAAGGTGTTCAGAGAAACAGAAATGGAGTAGCCCTTTGGCTCGTTCCAACCATTATTGGTGGAGCCTTTTTCGTTTTCTGTCAGTATCTGGAGTGGTCTCACCTGATTCACCAGGGAATGACTTTGACTAACAACCCATTTTCACTTTCAGGCGATGGAAACGGCCCGATGAACTTCGGTCAGCTGTTCTTCGTAATCACTGGATTCCACGGTCTACACGTAACCGTAGGTGTTCTATTGAATATTTGGCTGCTAGTGAAAACAATGATTGGCGATTTTGATAAAGTAGGTCACTACGAAATGGTTGAGAAGATCGGATTGTACTGGCACTTCGTAGACCTTGTATGGGTATTTGTTTTCCTTTGTTTTTATCTCCTCTAAAATTAACCTCCAATGCAAACGGAAGATCAACAAGAAATTCACGGGCCTTACTCAGAATCTGAGTACAAGGCTCAAGTATCTGCAGTTTATAAAACAACTGTCATCCTTGCAATTGTAACCATTGTGGAGGTAGTTGTTGCCCTATTGTATGAGAAGTACGGAATCGAACAAAGTGGTATGCCAAGGCTACCATTGATGATCTTCGTTTCTCTTGCATCAATTGTAAAAGCATATTGGATCATGGCCATTTTCATGCACGTTAAGTATGAAACAAAAGGCTTTGTTCTTTCAATCCTGGTTCCAACATTATTCCTGGTATGGGCTGTTATCGCCTTTAGCATGGAAGGTCAAAGTTGGGGCTGGCTAAGAGAGAACATCTTAAACGGTTTCTAATTGAGTAAATCAGCAGGATACTGGCTATCCAAAGTTCTAGTAGGGACGATCTCATTGATTACAGTGAGCATCGTCCTTTTCTTTTTTCTCTACTCCGATGAGAAAGTAGAGAAGCTTGCAGAGATGGAGATCATGCTCGATAGCGTCTATGTTATTGAGCAAGTGCAGTATCAGGATCATCTCGGTTCCTCATTTGATCGCTCGAGCATGCTCGAGCAGATAACTGTGCTCACCTTCGCAAGCCATGCTCAGATTAAAGAGGGAAGAGATTCTCTTCTAGTAGCTGAGATACTTCGCCTGCAGGATGAATTTGCAGTCGACAATTCCTATTCCAAAGAAAACCTTACACAGGTGGCCGTGATCTTTACCGATCTTCTGCCCGGACAGGGAGATAGCCTTAGATCCTGGGCTTTTGATAATGGAATGATCCCAACGAGAGTTAGACTCCTCTTAGGAGAGCCTCAACAGAATGCAGAACTGATTGAAAATCTTCAGTTTTCAGCGAACGCAAGCAGCGATAAACCTGTTTGGTATTTGATCGACGTCTTTGCAGTTGCGCGCGCAGATTCCGGTATGATCAATTACGATAACTGGAACAAGTTCAATACCGACTTTGCAAGGCTCGACCATCAGTACAAGAAGGGAAGATAATGGCAGAGAATAGAAAGAGCTATTGGGGATTATACGGGATGATGGGCGTAATGATCGCCATTTCTGCATTCATCCTCTGGGCCTTTAACAGCGACGAGGTAGACTTTATCCGAAGCAGAAAGGATGTTACCGAATTCAGAGAAGAGCAAGCAGAAGAGCAAAAGCTTCAGATCATTAGAGATGCGCCTAATTTTTCATATACCAACTACGATGGGCAAACAGTATCGCGGGATTCGCTGTTAGGGAGTATTTATGTGGTAGACTTCTTCTTCACGAATTGTCCTTCGATTTGCCCGGTGATGACCTCACAATTAGTTAGAGTTCAGGAGGCATACAAAATGGACAATCTGGTGAAGATCGTTTCCTTCTCTGTGGATCCGGAATCTGACACGCCCGAACAGTTAGCTGCTTATGCAGACAAATACGGGCTTAAGGATTATAAGTGGATGATGCTAAGAGGAGAGCAAGACTCGATCTTCCAAACCGCTGAAGAGGGATTCCTTACCACAGCAACAGTTGTTAATGGATTGATCGATCACTCGGCGCGTGTCTCACTGGTAGATCCTGATGGAAGAGTCAGGGGAATGTACATGAGTACCGAAGAAGCAGAGATCGATAAGCTGATCGAGGATATCGAGAAGCTCCGAAAAGAATACAATTTGTAATGGAAGCTCAATTAGAACAAAAGCAGAAGAAAGCCAAGATCTTTATCGGGATCGTTACTTTGGTGGTTAGTGCCCTGGTAGCATTTATGTATATCGCCAAGGATACCAAGATCGATCCGGGATTCGACGTTTCGATCCTTCCTGCATTTCACGCGATCATCAACTCCATCGTATCTGTCCTTTTAGTACTTGGATTGATCGCAATCAAGAACGGTAAGAGAGAAAGGCATCAGAAATTCATGTTTGGCGCATTTGTGCTTTCGGGAATTTTCCTTCTTTCATATGTGACTTATCACCTCAGTGCTGAGTCTACCAAATACGGTGGGGAAGGAGCTTTGAAGTATGTCTACTACTTTATTCTGCTCACGCATATCCTTCTTGCTGCGATCGTATTCCCATTCATCCTGTTTACCATTTACCAGTCATGGACCGGTCAATTCGCCAAGCATAGGAAGATCGCAAAGATCACCTGGCCAATGTGGTTCTATGTCTCAGTGACCGGCGTCATTGTCTACTTTTTGATCTCTCCTTATTATTGATCTGTGAAGTTTAGCAAGGTCTTACATATCGCCCTTTTGCTTTTCGCACTGCTTCTGTTTTCAGAAAGTGTTGAAGCTCAATGTGCCATGTGTAGAGCCTCAGCGGAAACTTCCATCGACGGTCAAAGCACAAATTTGATCGGACTTAATCGCGGGATCCTTTACCTGCTCGGTATGCCTTATATCATAGCATCCGTTTTGATCTACGTAGTTTGGAGAACCAGGAAAGCAAATCAGGCCAAAGAGGCAGAGGCCTCTCTTTAAAGGTCGCCCTCAAACGGGCGGAGGATGATCTCCTCCACAACAGTTCTATCACTCATCTTATAGCAGTCAACTACACTCTGAGCGATGTCTTCAGCCGGCATGAAGCGCTCCTCAGGAAGGTCTACTCCGTCCCAGCTATCTGTAAATGTTGCTCCCGGTAAAATTGCTGTAACTCGAATTTGATGAGCCTTCATTTCTTCTCTCAGTGATCTGGAGAAAGCGAGTTGTGCTGCCTTGGAAATGCAATAGCTTGATCCTCCCGGATAAGCCTTTAAAGCAGCGATTGAGTTTATATTGAAGATATGACCCGAACCGCGCTCGATCATTGAAGATGAAAAGCCTCTGGTCATATAGTAGGAACTGTAAAGATTCGTATCGATCATTTTTTCCAATGAACCATCTTCCTCTGCAAGAATCTCACCCGGAAGAAAAACACCGGCATTGTTGATGACCACATCCGGAGAGCCAATCTTGCTTTCTACTTCCTTGCAAAAGTTGAGCACTTCATCCTTTACCGACATATCCACCGGTAGAGCCAATACTTCGATTCCCGGATACTGCTCACGCAATCCGCCCGAAAGGGCGTTTAAAGCCTCTTTCCCTCTTGCATTGATAGCAATGTTAAAACCCTCAGCCGCAAAGGCTTGCGCCAAAGCTTTACCGATTCCCTTGCTCGCTCCTGAAATAACTGCCAGAGCCATGTTTATTGACATTGGTGAACGGCTGAAATTATGCAAAAAAGCCTAGCTTTGACGGTCTATATATGCATTACCTACAGGAGATCGGTCGCTATGTTTTATTGCTTCGAAGCATGTTCACCCGACCGGAGAGACTTTCAATGTACTGGAAAGAAACGATTCGCCAAATCCACGATGTGGGGGTAGGATCTGTTGGCATTATCGCGATCGTTTCAACCTTCGTTGGAGGGATCACAGCAACCCAGTTCACTTATCAGTTAGAGGATATTCCTTTCATCCCGATGTGGTGGATGGGATTGATTGTTCGTGAGTCGATGGTTCT
>CAXDOZ010000032.1:0-22568 GCA_963991145.1 uncultured Chitinophagales bacterium
CCAGCTGAAGTATTAAAAACTGGTCCTCCGAAGTACCTCCCACGTATGTCATACTCGTTGTTACCAGTCCCAAAGTTAAATCTCATTGCATACACAGGGAATAATCCTAGATCAACTTCAGCCAGAAATAAGACTGAAACGTTAATATGAGTTATCAATAGATATTTTCCTGTCGGAACGGTAGTAGTGATAATTGTACTTCCAGTTTCATCTTTAAATGGCATGACCACTACGCTATTATCATCAGGAGCCCCAACTCTCGAGGTAAGAAAAACAGCATTTGTAGGAATTCCACTGGACTCAGTTAATGATTTCCATTCTCCATCGGCATAACCCTCAAGATCTTCATTTGATTGACTATATCGAACAACACCATTTGTTGGGGAAACCGTATCGTCGGCTATCTTGACCTTCCCATTTATATCAAGTGCCTGGGTCGGAGTATTGGTACTAATACCAACTTGTGAGTAGCTATTGAAAAAGAAAAATGATAGAATTAAAAAGCAAAGAGAGGAATAAAAAGCTTTCACGATAAATTGATTTTAAAAAACAATTGGAGTGCACTAGTATTTTAATATTTTCAATTACCACAAAATTCAAGAAATAATAAATTGTAAACAAAACTGAAAATCATCCAGATTTCCCTTCTTTCATTACTTCTGCAATACGTTTATTTTGAATTACGCTTTTTAGCCAATTTTTCCAATCAAGGATCTGAATAATACTTTCATTTGATCCCAATTTCTCTTGTAAATTCTCGGTTTCCCTAAGATAGGATTGAAACAAATCCTTCTTTTCAGATGGAGCAATATTGACAAGTTTCTTCATAAAGCGAATGAAGGACATTTCCAATTCGTTAACCTCTAACTTCCTGAATATCCGCTCACTAGACTTGATATAGTATGGCAATGAGTCTAAATTTCCTAGCTCGTAATGCAAGATCAGATTCTCGATAATCAGTACTCGACGGATCCCTATTAACCGCCCTTCTTCCTCATCGTCGAATATCACATTCAAAAATTCAAGAGCTTTCTCATAATTGGCGGTACAAAGGCACAGGACAGAGGCATTATAAAAATATTGCCAGATAAAATGGTCTTGAAGTTTATCCTTTACTTTATCATACTCCTGAAAAAAAGGCTCAATCTTAGGTATATATTCATCAAACTTCAATGACCCTGTATGATAATTAAGTACTCCTAAATGATAAGATTCAAACTGCTTCATCTTTTCAAGAGTATTCGTAGGTTTTAGCTCCATCATTGATTCAAGAGCAGGGAGGATCTTATCAGGTTTTCTAGCTCTCCAACAGACTCCGCAATAATTTCCAACTACAGAAAAGTAGTTTTCAAGTCTTTCGATTTTATATTCTGGGTGCGCATCCCAACATTTTTTTACGGCTTCAACATGCTTAAAACTCTTTTCAAAATCCTCCAGGAAGTCATAATACCGCGACATTGTAGAATTATACAGCGTATTACCTCGAGGCCTATCTAAGAAGAAACTCTCCTTCAATATGGGAGCAGACATGATTTCCTTAAGCTCTTCCTGTAGCTTATCATTTGCAACAAAACGGACTCTTCGAATCATATAAAGCAGCTTGGTATAAACGACTGACAATTCGTTTTGAGCCTTTAAATACCTTATGCATTCGGCCTCCTCAGCCTCCAGGATCAAGCCCTTTTCGAGAAAATCATCATTAAAAGTTTCTGCCATTAAAGACCGCTGAAGATGGATCATCTTTATTACAGATAACATGTCATCAATACCGTAGGCAAGCTTCTTTGCTTTAAGAATAAAAAGTAATGATTCCTGCCTCATTTTCTTTCTAAACAAAACCTTAATTGAGTTTGCCAGATCGGTTATTTTATCTGAGGCTGATTTCCCGTAGTGATAGGAAACCAGAGACTTTAACAGGTTATCGAGTAGATAGGATTTTGTTTGAGAATAAGCGCTTGCTTTAGCTGAAGAAAAGTGCTTCTTTTTTATTGCTGCTTCATCGAATTCAACTTGCTTATCAATAGTGTCAAAAAGCACCAAATAACTTTGGGCTTGCTTACTCCCATATTGTTTTGTGCGCTTCTTGAAGTAGCCTTTTTCATTCTTATCCATCGATTTGATGAGCCTAAATAATACCTCTGAAGCCATGTCCGAATGCTAAAGTTTTTCACCTTTAAAAGGCTGTTTATCAATTACTTAGTTGGTATTTAAACTGTATCAAGTACTGAAATATAGAATTATTTGACCAGAATCTGATTTCGATCTGCCGGACTTTTGAACTGTTCGAACGAGAATTATTCCCTTAAACTCAATTTTATGAAAACTGTAAAAACCTTTATAACGATAATGCTAAGTGCAATAGCAGTTATACCTGGCTTTGCACAATTTAACGGAGAAGCCGATTCGACCTTTGGAACAAACGGATTAATCGAACACGACATCAACAATTCTGGAAATTCTCAGCGCGTCACAGATTCAAAAGTTGGTCCTGACGGAAAGCTATACATAGCTGGATATCAGGTCAGCAATGGACAATGGGACATGTTCGTGAGCCGATTTAATTTTGACGGAACCATTGATGCCTCTTTTGGTGGAAATGGAACTACTATTATCGATCCATTAATTGGAGCAAAAGATGTAGTGAATGCTATGGACATTACTACTGATGGCAAGATTGTACTAGCCGGATATGTGGAAGGAATTAGCAAAGACTACGTAATTGTAAGGCTAACACAAGATGGAATTCCTGACACTTCCTACAATGGAAATGGCTACCTGATCATCGGTGGTAATTCTGCAGATGAAGTTTGGACTGATGTAGTGGCTGAGCCAGATGGAAGAATCATTGCAGCCGGATACACATACGAGAATCAACAATCAGATTATGTCTTTGTGCGAACTGAATCAGATGGTTCTCCTGTAACCACCTTTGGAACAAATGGAGTTGCGATTTTTGATTTTGCAGGAACTGATGAAATCAGAAGTATTGTTCGCACCGCTCCAAATAGATTTTACGCTGCCGGTAAATCTGGTGGTCAACCAGAAGTAATTTCAATTAGTGGTACAGGAAACTTGGTTAATAACTGGGGTAATGCCGGTAGAGCTAGTATTAACTTTGATGCAAATGCAATTGAGTCTATTCGCAAGATCAAAAGTGGAGATAATGGTGTAATATATGTTGGAGGTTCAGCAAATAAGAATAGCAATAACAGCTCATTCTTCTGCAAGCTACTATCAGATGGAACACCTGACACTACCTTCGGTGGTGATGGCTATTACTTAGTAGATATGGCCAATGGAAGCAATGATTTCATCATGGACTTTGAGATCCAAAGTAATAATGATGTTCTTGCTACAGGTACTCGTAATGATGGCTCAAAAATGTCATTCTGGACAACCATGATCACCTACAACGGAATTGTTAACACCTCCTACGGAAACAATGGGGTTTACTCTTACGATGTTGGTGGAATTGCTGACTATGCTATGTTTGCCCGCGATGAAAATAATGACATGTATGTTGTGGGCTCTCGACAGGTTAACCTGAGTGGTGATATTGCTATGGTAAAATTAAAAACTACCACCCCTACAGTTGGAATTAACGACAGAGATTTCACAATTGATCAAATGAATTTGTACCCAAATCCAACTAATGGTCTGGCCTACCTTGAATTAAATATGAAGGAACAGTCTGAAGTGCAGATCAGCATACTCAATTTGTCTGGACAAGTAATGTCTCAGGAAATCGATAGAGACTTATCAGCAGGACAACACCGAATTGAGTTAACGCAAAGCATCGAACAACTTCCACAAGGAATGTATCTGGTGCAAGTGATGACAAATGATCAATATAGAATACTAAAGATCCTTAAAGATTGAGTTTAAGGACGAGGCTGTTGATACCTATGTACCATCAGCCTCAATTTTTCTAATGGTATTCAATTGATAAATTAGAACAGGACAGGTTCTAATAACGCCTGGCAATTATTGCCGGGCTTTATTAGTTTGGGAATACTACAGGATCTAAGCCTCTCTGCTTACCTTCAATTTGAGACAAATAGAAATGGACAAAAAAGAGCTTCATAAAAAGTGTATCGAATTAGTTCAATCTCGAATTAGAGAACTCGATGACGAGATCGCTTCGCTACAGGAATCAAAATTCAAGGAAACTAAAAGTACTGCAGGTGATAAATATGAGACAGGCCGTGCCATGCTCCAGGCAGAAGAAGATCGACTCACAGAAAGAAGAGCAGTTGCTCAAAACATGTTGCATACCCTTAACAATCTGGATGCTTCTACTCCAAAGGAAAAAGTGGACCTGGGAAGCCTTGTAATTGCCAATGACACCAATTACTTTATTTCTTCAGCTTTAGGAAAAATAATGCTGGAAGACACTTCAGTTTATTGCATAAGCGCCATCTCCCCAATAGGGAAAGTGTTAGTTGGTAAGGAATTGAATGAAGAGATTAGCTTTAATGGCCAGATAATGAGAATTGAAAAGATTTTGTAAATGAGCTTAGCTCTATCTTGTAACACCTTCAACAAAATACATATCGATCTCGCCGGTATTTTTGGTTTGTATCTTTCCGCGATGGTCGCACTTAAACTCATCCTTGATCAATTCAATGGGAATGAATTGCTTCTCGATGGTTTCATTGAATCCCTGAGGGTACTCGTCGGGAGCGTCGTTATCGTGGTCTTTTATTACTACTCTTGGCAGAGGTGTGTCTTTGCGATATTCCCAGTAAAACAATTGAACCTGACGACAACAGTATTCAATCCCTACCAGGTCTCCTTTTGAGATCTTTACCTTCTTAAATTCTTTATAATTGGGCGTTCTGTCACCTTCTTTTGTAAAGTGATCATAACTGGTTTGATACACGCCAAGCCATACTTTCCAGATCCAAATCCGGTGAACGTAATAGAGATCATATGGTAATCTGAAATTGCCTTCCCTGTCTGAGACTCCTTCACTCAGCTTTCTATATCCTCCCCAAAAAGTCCTTGCCCATAATTCGAGGTGCATGTTCATAATGGGTTTATCAGCATCTTCTTCTTTGCTGCCAAATGTGAGGTGCCCGCTAACAACGTGATCCATGGTTGGATAACCGTAGATCTTATCCCTCATTGGAAAGATGAAATTGTGAATGGCTTTCACTGCCTTTTTGATGCTGTTATAAGCCTCAATCAGCATTAAAGCAATCCTCTCAATAGGACCACTATGGGTTCTGGAGCGATGAAGTTCAAGGCGATTCAGATTACGGAGCCGAGGATCGAAGAATTATCTCTTCTTCACTTTGTCCTTATGGACTTTAGTTTTTTCGTGGCACTCCTTGCAAATCTGATCGAGCTCTACCTTTTCCTTTTGGGGTTTTTCAAGGGTAGTCATTGATGGGGGCGATAGCTGGTCTTCCTTAATATAAGGAAAATGAGCATCTAACGCATCAAAAATGAGCCTCAAGGATTTTTGTCTATTTCTGGCTAGCAGATGGGGAAAAACTGCTTTTACAAACTGAGGAAATTTGAATCCAAAGAGTGAATAAATACTTCAAACTAAAATCCAATTGAAGGGCATAGGTGAAATGAACACCTTCTTTCTTCTATAATATTCCTCATATTTGCGCCAAACTTGAAGCATGAGTATCCTAACAGTTGGCACAGTTGCCTTTGACGCTATTGAAACACCATTTGCAAAGACCGACAAGATCGTTGGTGGAGCTGCTACTTATATTGCATGGGCAGCATCTTATTTCCATCGTCCAATCCAGATCACTTCGATCATTGGTGGTGATTTTGAAATGGAGGAGCTTGAAAAGCTTCAGCATAGAGGTGCAGATATCGACGGAATTGAGGTTAAGCCTGACGGGAAATCATTCTTCTGGTCTGGGAAGTATCACATGGATATGAATAGTCGTGATACTCTGATCACCGACCTAAACGTCTTACTTGAGTTTAATCCTGTCCTACCTGATACTTATAAGAACCCTGAATTTGTAATGCTTGGAAATATTGATCCATCATTACAGGAGCAGGTTATCGATCAGTTAGAGAATCGCCCGAAGTTGATCGTAATGGATACCATGAATTTTTGGATGGACAATACCTGGGATCAGCTGCTCAAGACAATTGCCAAGGTTGATGTCCTTACGATCAATGACGAAGAAGCTCGCCAGCTATCAGGTGAACATTCACTTGTAAAGGCTGCTAAGAAGATCTTCACTATGGGACCAAAATATCTTGTGATTAAGAAAGGTGAGCATGGTGCACTTCTATTCCATGAGAACCATGTCTTCTTCGCACCTGCACTTCCTCTTGAAGAAGTATTCGATCCAACGGGAGCCGGAGATACTTTCGCCGGTGGATTCATTGGATATATCGCTCGTTCAAGAGACATCTCATTTTCAAACATGAAACGTGCTCTTATCTACGGATCGGCCATGGCCTCATTCTGTGTTGAGCGCTTTGGTACAGAAAGACTACGCGAACTTACCAGAGAGGATATCGATGACAGAGTTGAGGAGTTTATCGATCTGGTGCAGTTTGATATTTCGCTAGTAGACTAGGGCCACCTTTGGTGGAAAATTCTCAAATAATCAATGGATGACCCACTAGTAGGGGTGGGTTAAAAAGAGTTTGTGCCACCTCCCCTGTGATCAAGCTAGTGCTTTCTATCAATTATTGTGGTTATTGATCTATAAGCGCTGCCCTCCAATTGGTAGCCGCCTGATTTGGTAAAAACCCTGCACAATCCAATTGCTCGTTTAAAAAATGTGAAATCTGATTTCAAATGACATCCTCTTGGTGAATCAAAACTGAAAACCATGTCATTCATCAGAATTCCCTTACTTCTCGTATTCCTATACGCAGGCTTTGTATCATCTCAAACAGGCACCTTAAAAGGAAAGATCCTGGACGAGACCGGAGAGCCAATTTTCGGTGCGACAATCATGCTAACCGATAGTATTGAGATTGGAACCTACTCGGATTACGATGGAAACTTTAGTCTGGACCTCCCCATCGGTCGGCATGAGATCGAAACTAAATTTCTGGGCTTCGAATCTGTAAAAGAAAAAGTGGTCATTCGACCAGATGAAAATACCTGGATTGATATTGCGATGGATGAGGAAAGTGCTGAGCTAATGGAGATTGTAGTTTCTGAAGTCAGAACAAAAACCAGTCGTGATCGAGCAGCTGATGCGACTGAATCCGTTGAGTCTGTCAGTAAAATGGCGCTTGGTTCCAGCTCATATGCCACTTATGAAGAATCGGCTGGAGGATACTATGATTACGATATGGAAGGACTTCCTGCAGAGCCCGCAGCTCCGGATTGGGCTGATGATGATGTAATCGGCCCGGAGGGCGGAAAAAACACAGCTGGACAAATGACAGCTGGAGAGTGGAGTGATATTAAGAACTGGGACTTCTTCACTTCTGTAATTGAAAAAGATGATTGGAATGGATTACCTGATTACTGGGGCTTTGATATTACAAGACCAAGCTTCACCTCAGTTACGAATAAGGAAGGTATCCCTCTTAACAATGCTACGATTGAGCTTTTAGATATTGAAGGAAACGTTCTCTATACTGCGAAATCAAACAATGAAGGAAAGTGCGTAGTCTTCCCTGAGATCTTTGAACAGGGGTCTGCTTATCAAATTCGCGCCAGCTATGGGAAAAGCATTTCTAGCGCACCAATCAGTTCCGTTGAACAGTTAGATGAAATTGAAATAATTCTAGACGCTGATCAGGAAAAGAAGAAAGTAATTGATATTGCATTCACAATTGATGCTACTGGCTCAATGGGCGATGAGATGAATTACCTGAAAGCCGAGCTTAAGGATGTGGTCGAGCAGGTCAAAAAAGACAATCCAGGATACGATGTCAATATTGGACTGGTCTTCTACCGCGACCAGGGAGATTCATACGAAGTATTAAAATTCCCTTTCACAAACAGTTTGGGTAGTGCTTTAAAGAATATTTCCGACCAGCACGCCAGCGGAGGCGGTGACTATCCCGAAGCGGTTCATACAGGCTTAGAAAACTCAATCGATTTATTGGACTGGACCGATGGAGCGGCTGCTAAATTAAATTTCCTGATCCTTGATGCCCCACCTCATCACAATGATGCCGTTCTATCCAGTCTTTCAAATAGCGTAAAATCTGCTGCAGAAAAAGGAATCAGAATTATTCCTGTAACAGCAAGTGGAATCGAAAAGGATACTGAATTCCTAATGAGGTTTATGGCGATCATGACTGGCGGGACTTATGTTTTCATTACCGATCACAGTGGAATTGGAAATAGTCATCTGGAAGTGGAAAGCACTATTGGTGATTACGAAGTTGAATTTCTAAATGAACTCATGATCAGGCTGATCAATCAGTACTCAGCTAATATTGGATCCGATGGACTTGTTGTAAAATAGAATTAATCGCCCCGTCTTGTGCGGGGCTTTTTTATTCCAACAGAATCAGCAGTACCAGCAGGAAACCATAAACAAGCATTCCAATTGAAAACCACCTAAAATTAGTCTCCTTATCCCCAGCCAACTCCTTACTGAAAACACTGTAAATCATTGTTCCAGCCAGGATTGCCACTACAGAGTCTTTCAAGAGCTCATTATCCGGGACCACAAATCTGAACGCATATCCGGCTATGGGAGCAAGGGCAAGCAAGCATCTAAACTTGTTGTTAAACTTCTTTTCATCGATCTCAAATAATTCGAAATCCAGATGCATCAGATGGAGGCTAATTGCAGTAATTAAAACTGATACATGAAAGAAATGGAATTCTGGGCGGAATGGGATACCGTAGACTATGATGAAGTTGTAAAACCAAAATCCTGCTGCTTTAATGTTTAAGGCTTGAGGAGAATGCTGATGTCCTGTAAATCCCTGCTTCTTTCGTAATTCATGGTCTATTTAGTAATACAGTATGAACCCAACTAAAATGATCAGGTAGATCAGGTCTCCTACCTTCTCATGACCTGCATCTATTTCAGGAAGTAAATAGCCGAAGACATATGCCACAGCCATTCCACCTGCAAAGGAATTAATGATCGCATCATTCTTCTTGACCCATGGCATATACAGAGGTGCGAGGAAATGAATGAGGCAAATTATCAATGCCTTCAACCAAATATTATAAGCACTTAGGTTCCCATACCTTATTGTAATGAACACGCCGAAGGAGCTTAAGGCTACCATGCCTAAAATGGAGAGGATTCGGAGGGGTTTCATATCCCTCAAATTAAAACTTGTAAGGCAGAACATGAAATCGCCTTAGAATTTTGGCCCATTAACTAAGTGGTCCGGCGCGTTCCCTCAGTATAGCTTGTGGCAAGGTATAACAGCATCTACATTCGAAATATGCGCCAAGTAGCCCATATCTCAGCACAAGCCTTAACCTGGATCCCAATCGTGTATTTCACTGCACTGTTGACTCTGGGCAGCTTGCCTTACTTCACATTCAGCAATGCTGTGGGAATTCTTCCTGAGAAAAGTATCGCCCTTAGAGATCCAATATGGAGGATCGCATTTTACATCCATATTGCCGCGGGCCTTCCTTCAATGCTACTTGGGCTACCTCAGTTTAGCAGAATCATTTTAAAAAAGAAAAGAGACTGGCACGTCAAGATCGGAAAGATCTACGTGTCACTGGTGAATTATGCTGTGGCTCCAACTGGCATGTACATGGCCTTTTATGCCAAGTTTGGTTTTTGGAGTGGCTTGGGCTTCTTCGTAATGGGAGTGGCAATGATCTGGTTTAATGTGAAAGGAGTCCGAGCCATTCAAAACAAAGACCTCGATTCTCATGTCGCCTGGATGGTGCGCTCATATGCGATAGCCACTTCAGCATTAACCTTCAGAATCTACCACATCATTTTCGCTCAATTAGGATTGCCTTACGAGGATAATTATATCATCTCGGTTTGGCTGAGTATGATCGGGAATCTTTGGTTGGGAGAAGGAGCAATTATCTATTACCTACAGAATAAAACAAAAAAATTGTTAACCATTTAAATTGAAAAAAATGCACGCTAAGAAATTATTTATCGGATGGGGCATTGTTCTGGTAGCCATAGTTGGTCTATTAGTAAGTCCAAAAATTAACAGTCGGGCAGCTGTAATGGGATTTGCAGGTGGTGGGGAAACCACTAAATCGGATACGGTTGCAAAAGCCGGTGAGGTGGATCCCGATCAACTCGAACTCGAAAGAGATGAGGCATACTGGGACAAGCACCCTATCCGCTACAGCAGAGGAATGCCAATTGAATACTACGATGAACTTGAAAGCTCAGTAATTGCTGAAAAAACAGCTGATGAAGAGCCGGAGGAAAGGGTCGTAAGCAAAACTGAAAAAGAATCAACTGTTGAGGTAACAACCAAGAAGACTGTTGCTGTAAACAGCACAGCTACACGGGAAGTACCGGAGTTGATCACTAAGTAACGACGAAAGTTGGGAATGGGAAAGGGAGCATGGATACGGGCTCCCTTTCTTTTTTTTAGGTCTTCGACCAGATCCTGGTATTGAGATTCAGATCCTCAACCAATTTAAAACAGGCCGCTATCTGGTCGTAAAACTTTTTAATTTCATCTGAGCTCGTAATATCTTTTCCAAAATTTGGTTCAAGAATATCCTTGTTCCAATAAAGAGCAAGATGAATATCTGTATCAATAAATGAAATAAATATCGGGCAATTCGCCTCTCTCTTAAGTGCCAGAATATCCTGCATCATGTGAGTGCTAAGAATATACCTTGACTCAACCTGATCAGTTCCATAAACAACAAATTCTTTTTCAAATTCAGGATCCTCCAGATAGATCAGGTCATCTCTGGAGAAATTCATTTTCTGGAACCACTTTCCTAGAACTCCACCAAACATTTTTTCTGCATTATCGGGAAGCACAACAGTTTTCCCTTTGAAGTCCTTGTGAAAATCAGCGATCATGTAAAGGCCTTTAAAGAAAGTGTGATAGCTGGTCTTTGTATTTCCCTTACTATCGGTGGAAGTTGATTTATACTGAGCGTGTAGCTCAGAAAACTCTACATCCGTCTTTTCGATCTTTCCGGCGATGTAATCTTCTCCGCTGTACTTATCGATACTTTGCTGAAAAATGCCCCCTTTCTTAAAGCGGGTTTTGTCGATATAACCCTTAGGCTTATAAATCATGGTCTCATTCACACCTTTTAAAAGAGTGGGAATGATCTTACCCTTGAATTCCTTGGTGTACTTACTCTTAAAGGAAAAGAAGCCTACTGCGATCACTATTACTCCAATCAAAACGCCTATCCCAATAACCGCATAATTCGAAATGATCAAACCCACGATAATCGCTACAAGGCAAATTCCGATACCTACAAAAACTGTATTCTTTGACTTCTTTCTTAGTTCCTGTCGAAAGGCTTCAACGCGCTCCAACTCAGGCATCAAGGCCTGATATACTTCATCAAATGTTTTCATTTATGATTTTGCTTAACCATTAAATAGATCACCAACATTTACATTCTCGCGCTCTTCAGGTGGAATTTCAAAAGACTCACGTCTCTCCAGTTTCATGAAGTTTGCAACGATTGAGCTCGGGAACATTTCAATTCCATTATTGATATCTAGAACGGTGGCATTGAAGGCTCTTCTGGAAGCACTGATCTGTTCTTCAACCTCGTTCAATGAGGCCTGTAGCTGCATTACATTTTCATTTGCTTTGAGCTCAGGATAATTTTCAACTGCAACTTTGATCTGACCAAGCATTCCGCTAAGCTGATTCTCCATATTGAATCTGTCTTTGTCAGAAATGCCGTCCTTCATCAGCCCGGCACGGGCTTCAGTGATCCTTTCAAGTAGCTCCTTCTCATGAGTCATGTATTGCTTCACTGAGCTAACCAGATTTGGAATTAGGTCTCTCCTTTTCTTAAGCATTACATCAATGCTGGAATAAGCGTACTCAACTTTGTTCTTTTTGTTGATGAGTCCATTGTAAGTTCCTATTGCCCAAAAGAGGAATAAAACGGCAACGGCAATCAGAATATATACTAGTGTCATATAGAGATTTTTTATTAGATGCAGCAAAATAACAATTCATCGCTGTCTTGTAAAGACTATTAGACAAATGACGATTTGCAGCCATTATGACATAGCCTGGAACATTTAACAGTCTGATTTCAGTACCTTCACGTGCTATTAAAATTGTACCCATGAGAATAGTTTTTACCCTCCTATTTGCAAGCTTATTCAGCCTAAGCTCATTTTCTGCAACTGGTGATACCACCTGGATCCGAGTTCATAATGCGACTGAACTGACCTGGTGGGGAGCCTACAATGATTGGGGAGATTTCCCTGATGGTACTACAGAATACCGCAAGATCCTAATGAACTATACTATGGGATGCCCAAGCGCCGGCTGCAGTAATTGGGATTATACAACCAGAATCACCTTAAGACTTCCAACGGGAGAGATCGATACATCAATTGCCAGGATCGATACGATCAGCCAAAATCCTGTTGTCTTAGATACGGTTTACAACTACAGAGTAGTCACAGAGCCCTATGAGCTTGGAAGAGTGATCACTCCTTATGGTACATACATGAATTATACCAGCCCTTCCTACGGTACGGGCGGATATGACCAAAACTGGCAACATACTTATACTTTTGACATTACTGACTTCGCCCATCTATTAGTAGGCGATTCACTTCAGATCGAGGCATTTTTCTCTGGCTACGACGGAGCTTTAGGATTTACCTGTACGCTTGATTTTGCATTCATTGAAGGAACTCCACCAAGAGAAGTACTTGGTCACGAGAACCTTTACACTGGATCTTACAGTTACAGCACTGCAGCTGATTTTGAAGCGAATAGGTACACTGCGAAAGATTTCTCTCTTCCTGCTGGAACTCAATATTCGGATTTGAGATTCGTGATCTCTGGTCACGGTATCGATGACTTTGGTTGTGGAGAGTTCTGTGAGCGCAAGTACTATGTAAAATCGAATGGTGCAATCAAACATGAGCGCCTGTTCTGGAGAGATGATTGTGGCGATTTCGCTATCTACCCGCAGGGTGGAACATGGATCTTCAATCGCGGAAACTGGTGTCCAGGCGATAAGGTATATGTTGATCGCTGGAACATCACTGATAAGACCTATGGCTTAAGCACTGTTAATGTTGATGTTGATCTTGAGCCATGGGATGCTCAAGGTGGTACTCCAAGTTATATCACTGCTGCTGCTCTTGTTAGCTATGGTGATTTCAACTTTGTAAATGACGCCGCAGTTGAAGTGATCAAAGCACCAAACAACATGGATAACTTCCGTCGATACAATCCGATGTGTGATAATCCTGTAGTTACGATCTCTAATCAGGGTCGCGCTGACCTTAGCTATCTGGAGATTGCATACGGTGTTGTTGGAGGAGATACCTGTTGGTACAAGTGGGATGGAAACCTTCCTTATGGAGAAAGAGAAGATGTAACGCTTCCTCCATTTAGCTGGAATGGACTCAATGCTGCTAACCCGCAATTCTTTGCAGTTGCTGAATGGCCTAACGGCCGGATGGATGATTATCCATATGACAACTTCACATCGAGCAATTTCAATCTTGTTCCGCAATATGATAGTGTTTTCATCTTCCAGATCCGAACAAATAACCGTCCGGAAGAGAACAGCTATAAGGTTTGGGACGAGAATGGTAATATAGTTTACCGCAGAGACAGCTTCGATGCTACTACTACCTATCGCGATACGCTTAGCTTCTCGCCTGGCTGCTATGTTTTGGAATTCCTTGACTACGACTCCGTTTGGGGTGGTGGAGACGGTCTTAACTGGTGGTTCAATACTCAGCAAGGCTACGAATCTGCAGGGTCTCTTCAATTGAGAAGGCTTGCAAACCAGGGACAGGGATTTGTAATTGAAACGATCAATGCTGATTTTGGAAGCAGAGTCTACCGTGCCTTTACTGTTGGATATGACCAGGGCCAGGGTCCTGCAAAACCCGCCTGTGAAAGACCACAACATACTGTTGGATTCAATGATCCATCAGACTACGGTATGATGCAGGTATTCCCAAATCCATCTAATGGAGTATTCCAGGTTAGCATCGACCTTCATCAAGCAGAGGATATGTCAATTAAGGTATTCGACCTGATGGGTAACCTGATATATGAAGGATCAGAGCGCGATCTACTATCAAAAGATCTTGTTATTGATCTTTCAGGACTGGCTGAGGGAATCTATCTGTTGAATGTTGAAGGCGAAAGCTTTACCGACACTTACAAACTGAACCTCAGCACTAACTAATCCGATAGGGTTCAACTACATTATTTGGCTGATATTTGTAGTGAGAATAAGCTTTGAAGAAAGTACTCGCAATAAATATCACCTGGGAGCTTATATGGTGGCTGATCACAGCACTGCTCTTGTATCTGGTCTTTGAGCCTATTGTGTCTGTAATGGACTATGAGTTCCTGTGGTTCAATGTGGCTCTGCTAGTCCTTGCAATTACCAATTTCAGGGGAGGTCTATTTTTAAAGCAGTATCGCATCTTTAGGAAAAGGGTGGTGAGGGCTATAATCTTCATACTTAATATCCATTTGATCGTTTTGGTGATCGCCAGAACACATTTCATTCTGGCTAAGGTTGAGCATTTCTCCATCTCCTACTTCGGTACTTTAAAAGAACCTTTAGGACTTGAAGAACAATACCATTTGATGCGATACATCGTCAATGTTGTCGAGTTTACAGCAGTAGCTGCTGTACTTATGATGATATTTTTAAATATTAGGATTTTAGCTTCCTATTTTAGACAAACAAACATCAGGTTAAAAGACCTACCTACAACCGAACAAAACCCATCTTAAGCAATGCAAAAGTTTTCAAAGCTTCCTTACGAGAGGCCTAACCTGCAAGATGTACAGTCTCAATTTGAAAGTTTGATCAATGAGATCAAGTCAGCGGATTCAGCTGAGAAAACCATAGAGCTTATAAATCAGATAAATGAGCTAAGGGGAAATTTTGATACTATGTCCAGTCTGGCAAGTGTACGCTATGCAGCAAACACAAGCGACTCCAAATACGAAAAGGAAAGAGACTTCTTTGACCAAAATCAGCCCGATTACTCCATGAACGTAATGGAGTTCTATAAAGCTGTTCTCGAATCTCCATTCATAAATGACGTAGAGGCACACTTTGGATCCCACTATATAAAACTCCTTAGCCTAAAGGTTAAGACATTCTCTATTGATGTAATTGACTTACTCAGGGAAGAGAATCAACTGACCACTCAATATGTGAAGTTGATGTCGGGAGTTTCAGTTGAATTTGAAGGTCAGACATACAACCTCAGTGGAATGGTTCCTATGATGCAAAGCACAGACAGGGAAACAAGAAAAAAGTCTTCTGAGGCCTATTATGCCGCACTTTACAACCAAAGAGAAGAGTTAGATGAGATCTACACAAATCTGGTTGAAAAGCGAAGTGCCATTGCAAAGGGATTAGGCTACAACAACTTTGTAGACCTCGCTTATGATCGTATGCGCAGGTACGATTATAATATAGAGGATGTAAGAGCTTTCAGAAAGCTGGTTGAAAAACATGTTGTACCGCTTGTTACAGAATTCAAGGAACAGCAGGCAAAGAGAATTGGATTAGATAAGCTGAAGCATTTTGATGAATCTTTCAAGTTCAAGACAGGAAATCCAACTCCAAAAGGATCACCTGATTGGATCTTAAAGAATGGCCAGAAGATGTACAAAGAGCTTTCAAGCGAAACAGATGTTTTCTTCTCAGAGATGGTTCAGGGCGAGATGATGGATCTGGTTAATCGGAATAACAAACAGGGCGGTGGCTTTTGTACTTACTTCCCTAAGTTCCGCTCACCTTTTATCTTCAGCAACTTCAATGGCACCAGTCATGATATAGATGTTCTGACGCATGAAGCGGGCCACGCTTTTCAGATCTACTGCTCAAAGGATCAGCCTGTAAACGAATACTGGTGGCCAACTATGGAAGCAGCTGAGATCCATAGTATGTCTATGGAATTCCTGACATGGCCATGGATGAATCTCTACTTCAATGGTGACACTCAGAAGTATTACTACGACCACATCCTAAGCTCATTGATCTTTCTGCCTTATAGCTGTGCTATTGATGAATTTCAGGAGACAGCATACCTCAACCCAAATGACTCAGTTTCTGATCGTCTTGCGAGATGGGATACTGTTGAGAAAAAGTATCAACCGCATAAAGACAATGATGGAGTTCCATTCCTTGAGGAAGCGAGGTTTTGGCAAAGACAGGGACATGTCTATCGCAGCCCTTTCTATTATATAGATTACGCCCTGGCGCAGGTTTGTGCCTTCCAGTTCTGGATGAAATCAAAGCAGGACTTTCAATCAACCTGGGGTGATTACCTAAGACTCTGCAAAGCTGGTGGTTCTAAGCCCTTCCTTGGTTTGATAGATGAGGCCGGGATAAAGTCCCCTTTTGAAGAAGAGACTATCCTGGAAGTCATTGAAGCTTTGAAGAAGTGGTTATCCGAACAGAATATGGAAGGGTACTGATCTCTGATCAATCGTACATTTTTTAGATCAGTTTTCTACTGGTTTACCAATAGCCAATTGCAAGTCAGTTGCGAATGTTAAGAAATTGGTTTTGTTTTGTATGGCTGCAAAACGATAATTAATGACATTTGCAGCAGTTATTCTTAGCGTGCAAATTCAAAACATAAACAACATTAAGATGAAAAAACTTTACTCTTCACTAGCACTAATCGCAATGGTGCTTTTCAGTACTGCAGCAATGGCTCAGAGTCGTTGTAATACAGATTTTGGAAATCAAACTCCAGGTCTTTCTCCAAGTGATCAGGATTCAGTTGATTGTATCTCACAGGGAGTGATGTACAATTACGAATACCAGTTCAAAAACCTATCTTCTTTCGATCCAGGTACAGGTCCTGTAACAATCGAGTGGATTCGTTTCGACTCAGCAGTTAATATGCCATGTGGTATCACCTGGGGTACAAACAAAGCTAGCAACCAATTCAATGGTGGTGAAAACGGATGTATCCAATTCATGGGAACTACAAATGACGCTACCGGCCAATACCCAATCCAACTTTGGTTGAATGCAAAAGTTTCTGGATTCCCAATTGCAATCCCTCAGCCAGCATCTACTATTGGAATTATTCCAATTCTAAGAGTTGACGATGGAGTAACTACTTGTCCAGCGGTTGATACTGATACTGCTTCTGCATTGAACAGAGTTTCTACATGTAACTCAGGAGAATCTACTTTCACTGGAATCACAAACATTGGTTTTGATGAGATCAGCGAACTTGCTATCTATCCTAATCCAATCGAAGTAGTTGGAACAGTGGCTTTCACTTCACAAGTTGCAGGAAACTTCCAGGCAAATGTATTTGACATGAGCGGACGTGCAGTTCAATCGTTCCCAGTTGAGGTTAGCCAGGGAGCAAACATGTTTGCTATCGATGCAAGAGACCTTTCTAGTGGTATTCACTTAATGACTATCACAGACGGTAACAGAAGCATCAGTCAGCAGTTTGTTGTTTCGAAGTAATTAGAAAATACTTTTCAAAAAAGGCTCGCCAATGGCGGGCCTTTTTTATTTTCAGATAAAAGGATCGCAATGAAAATGTATGAAGGCCATCAAAGAGTAATGCCTTATCTAATTGTTCCGGAAGCTTCAGACTTCATTGAGTTTATGAAAACTGTTTTTGATGCAAAGCTCATTGAACGTCATGAAAGAGAAGATGGTAAGATCAAACATGGTGAGATGCAGGTAGGGGAAGCAATTCTGATGTTTGCTGATACCACAGATGAATTCCATGCTCAAACTGCCATGATGTACATCTACTGCGATGATACAGATGCTCAATACAAAAAAGCAATGGAAAATGGCTGCTCTCCAATCATGGAACCTTATGACGAAGATTACGGAGCCCGATCAGCAGGAGTAACTGATCCTTATGGAAACATTTGGTGGATGGCCACCCTGAAAGAATCCTAGTATCCCTGCTTATTCAGATATTAGCATTTAGATAAATGCGAATAGCCCTAATCCTATTTTTTGCTTGTTTGACTCTGTCTGTTTTTGCTGCACGAACAGACAAGCTCACTATGCTCAATGGTGATGAGATCACCGGAGAGATAAAGGGCCTGAGCAAAGGAATCCTCACATTCAAAACAGATGATGCAGGTACATTATCAGTAAAATGGACAGCTGTAGCTTCCATAGTATCAACTAACATATTTGAGGTCAGGACTAATTCGGGAGATCTTTTTACCGGTCCTCTCACCGTACCAACTAAATCGAGGATGCTGGCAATCCAATCAGACAAGGGTCCAGTAGAAATCACCTATAAAAACGTAGTAATAATTCACCCCTTCGATAAACGATTCTGGGGAAGGCTTGATGGGAGTGTGTCTCTGGGAATGAGTTTCGTAAATGCTACTGAGGTATTCAGCTTAACCGGTGCATTTAACTCTGTTTACCATGTCCCAAAGACAAGTTTCAATATAAATGCAAACAGTGTTCTATCCAGAACTGGAAGTGATTCTGTCTTTAATAAGAAACAAGATCTGTTGTTGGGAAATCAATACTTCTTTAAGAGGAAGTGGTTCTCTCAGGTGCAGGCTGGTGTTCAGCAGAATACTCAATTAGGAATCCAGCTTCGTATAATTGCTGCTCTTGCTGGAGGATATAAGGTCGTTCAAAGCAATACTGACTTACTTACAACTGCAATTGGACTTGCAGGAAACCGAGAGTATGCAACAGATTCAGATGAAGCTAGGAATAACCTTGAAGGTCTGATCAACATTTCCTACGAGAGGTTTGTCCATATAACTCCTAAAATGAAAATTAACACGACCCTCGTTGTCTTTCCTAGCTTATCAGATCCGGGGAGAGTTCGTGTGAATTACGACCTGACTGCAAGTTTCGAGCTCATCTCAGATTTTACAATTGCCCTCACCTTCTACGATAACTTTGACAACAGACCTCCTAGCACTAGTAATGCAAAGAACGATTACAGTGTGTCAGTCACTTTTGGATATACCTGGTAATTAGCCTTTGAAGCCGGCCTTCTTATGGCCTCCGTCGCAGTAGGGCTTGTTTTCAGAAGCACCGCATCTGCAAAGCGCGGTCACTTTGTTTTGAATCTCTTCCCTTCCGTCACTGTGCTTGATCTTTAGCTTTCCGTAAACGAGCAGAGGTCCGTTTTGTGAAACTTCAACAATGCGCTCAGCTTCCATTGAGGCTCCTTCTTCACCTTCTTCACCATTCATGTAATAGCTCAGTGCTTTGGATGGACACTTATCAATTTGGGCTTTGATCCGCTCAGTTGGGGCTCCATCCATATTGACCCATGGCCTTGCTTTTGGATTGAATACGCTTAATAGTCCACCAAAGCAAATTCCTGAATGAATGCATACGTCAGGCTTCCAAACTACAGTAACCTCACCGTTGGTGTATTCCTTTGTTATGTCTTTCTTTTCCATGGTTTTGATTTACAGTTTTACTGCTCTGACTTCCTGAGCATAGGTAGTATTCATTTTCATATCCCAATCAGGGATAGGCTCTAATTGTTCGCCAACTAAGATTAAAAATTTCTTACATACTTCTTCATGTATCTGATATATCTCTTCTGCGGTATCTCTAGAATGACCAAGACCCATATCAACGATCCAGTCATCAACGTCCTTTGCCTCGAAATGCCAGTGGCTTTCCTGCAGTGCCAATTGAAATAGAATCAAACTTGGCTCAAACATGAAGTCGTCAAATTCATCACAAACAGGAATTGTTACCTGAAATCCAGGAGCCGAAATCTCCAAATTTTTAAAGAAAATTGCAGAGAAACGCTCAGGGGTTGTTACCTCTTTAAGTTCTATTCGCTTTTCATCCAGGACTGACTTGAACTCCTTTGCATATTTCTTATAGTCAGTCATACTGATCTACTTTACTGCATGGGCTTGTGTCATTGCAACTCCCAAATGCAATGCTTCATGACTTGCATTGAAGTAAAGTGCATCGTCTATATCCTCTAAATGAACTCCAAAGCTTGTGTGATAAGAGCTAAATCCACGGAAGTTGCCGGCATCGTAATCATTAATGATATACTCAATCGTCTTCCTTGACAGATCGATCATACTCTCAATCTCAATAAGGCCAAGATGCTCTTCGGGTAAAGAGCCCTTCTTGTAAGACCTAAGGAACTTGATGTCAATTGGTACTTCCATCCCACATAAACCGTAGGTAAGCACCAGGCTGGTCATAATTGAATGCCCGAAATTCCAGATGATATTGTTGTTGCATCCCTTAGGAACCTTATTTACCTGATCTTCTGAAAGGCCTTCGATAAGGTCCTGAAAATTCTTCCTTGTCTGAATTATGATTGGGAAACTTGGATGCATGATTTTCTAATTCTCCTGAAGGCAAAGCCAACACAGATTAATGTATATTTGGATATCAAAATATACCTCAAATGAAGAAAATACTTACTCTATCTATAGTTTTTTTAATGCTTTCTCTGGTTTCTGTCAATGCACAATCAAAGAAGGATATCGAGGATCAGCTTAATGCCACAAAAATTGAGCTTGATTCCATGACTGCTAAGTATAACATGACTTCAAGCATGCTTGATTCCATTTCGGAAAGAACAGCAGCTCTCGAGTTAATGTATGATGCAATGAAGGAAAAGGTGTTGATCACCGATTTTGATCCATCGATGATGGGTGACATTATCGATTCATTCAGAGATGCTCGTGCTGAAGAAGAAGAAGGAATGATGTCGACAACACAGGCAATCAAAGACACTCTAAGTGCAATTTCCTCTCAACTTGATGAGGCAAATGCTTTGAATGCTGCGATGTCGAAATTTCTAATGGATGTTAATGATCAGGCTGCATCTGTGGAAGGCCTTGATGTTACTGAAAAATCAATGACCGTTAATGGAACTTCAATTCCAATTCCTGCTGAAGTTGCTGTGGCAATCGGTCTAAAATCTTCTTCATCAGCTTCTGGTTCATCCTCCGGAGGTGGTTCAAGCGCAAAAATGGACCAGATCCTAAAGCTGAAAGAAATGCTTGATTCTGGCTTGATTACGCAAGAAGAGTTTGACAAATTGAAAAAAGAAGCACTCGGAGAGTAGTCTTAAACTGTAAACAGAAAAGGCATCCAAATGGATGCCTTTTTTTTATGTCATGACTTCAGGTTCTTTCTTGCCTCGGATCAGTTTGATCAATGAGGCGATCACAAGCCAAATGAGTAAAATAAAATAGCAAAGGATCAGGGCAGCAAACAAAACCATACAATCTTCATCATCTGGCCCACTCATTGATATTTCGCTATAATTCTCTGCAATCTCTTCTGCATCGATCTCGTACTTTGATTTGTCCAGGTTGTTTCCCAAATCATCAAGATCTTCTACATATCCTCTTTCTCCAGTGCCAGCATCATAATACTCATAGACTCCTTCAGGAGCTTCATCTGATTCATAGCTTTTAGGCTCTGGATTATAGAATAGATCTCCCTTTTGGTATACGTTGTTAAACCCCCCTCCTGTTGGCCTGTTCCAGCCACAGGTGAAACAGAAAGGGACATAGTTCATGGTATAAGTGGTAATTCCTGTATACCAAACTTCGCCATCTTCAATGTCCATAATAACTGCATACTCGTCATCAATTTTGAAATAGAAATTGGAGGTTCCATCATTTTCAAAAATGGAAACTAAAGCCTTGCGGCTTGATCCTTTTTCGATCTGGATATCAAACCCAAAGATGATAACCCCAATAATGTAAAGAGTTGTGATCAATGCAAAACAGAAAGCCCAAATGGGATTGTTCTCGTAAAATCTGATGAAAAATTTCAAATCGGGGGTTTTAAAATTTGTATTCAAAAATCATGTCTTCAGTAAAAATTCGATTCGAGGTGGGAAATTGAGTCAGCATTCCGGAAGGGATATTTTGGTCGCCTTCATAACTAAGCTTAACGTCATAGAACTTATTGTCATCCTCAGGGTCAACGACTCTAAAATGAATTAAGCGACCTTTTTCATCGTACTCAAGATCCGCAATCTCTTCAAGATATTCATCTCCTCCATCGGGTGTAGTGAAGTGCTGAATTTGAACAAGCCTATCGCCTGAATACTTGAACTCGTATTCATTTGTCTCAAACTTTGAAGTCATAACTCTTCGCGATTCCGTTCCATTCGCATTGTAATTGTGCTCAGTTGTGGTAATTGATTCTCCACCGAATGAATTATCTACGATCTTTTCAAGAATAAGCAAGCCATTTTCATCGTAAGTCCAGGCTGTAGTCTTAACAGGATTCTTCCCCTCCTTGAACATCTTTTCTTCTGTTCTGAGTCCATCATTATTGTAGGAATAGGTCTTCTTCCAATTCAGACTGGCGTAATTAATACTCTTCTTTGTTTCACTTACTAGCAAGCCATTCTTGTATTCATAGCTATGATCACCTATGATCTTCATTCCCCAGGCATTATCTGCTCCCTGGTAGTTTAATCGCATAGTGAGCATTTGATTCTCATCGTAAAACA
>CAXDOZ010000033.1:0-22198 GCA_963991145.1 uncultured Chitinophagales bacterium
TTCCAGTCCAATGAGCGCTCAAGATGTTCTCTGCAAACCGCCACTCTTTCTTCCACGCCGGGAGCTGGAAGATGCTCTCCAGTTGCTACATAATGTTTAATATCTCTGAAGATCCAGGGGTAACCAATTGATGCTCTTCCAATCATTACACCATCCACTCCATATCGATTTTTATACTCGACCGCTTTTTCAGGGCTGTCGATATCACCGTTCCCGAAGACCGGTATCTGCATCCTGGGATTGTTCTTGACATCGGCGATCAGGCTCCAATCTGCTTCGCCTTTATACATCTGTTTTCTGGTACGACCGTGAATGGAAATTGCCTGGATTCCTACATCCTGCAATCTCTCAGCTACATCTACAATGTATTTTGTTTGCTCATCCCAACCCAGCCTGGTCTTTACTGTTACAGGGAGATTAGTAGAATCCACTACCGCTTTGGTAAGTTCAACCATTCTAGGGATATCCTGAAGGATTCCCGCTCCGGCCATTTTACAAACTACCTTCTTTACAGGGCAACCAAAATTTATATCCAGGATCTCTGGCTTCGCTTCTTCCACGATCTCCGCAGATCGCATCATGGAGTCCATCTCCGCACCAAAAATTTGAATACCAATGGGCCTTTCATCTTCATAGATGTCGAGTTTCTTTACACTTTTCTCAGCATCTCTGATCAACCCTTCAACTGAGATAAACTCAGTATACATCATATCAGCACCCTGCTCCTTGCACAGTGCTCTGAATGGTGGGTCACTCACATCCTCCATAGGAGCCAACAATAATGGGAAGTCTCCTAACTCAACTGGTCCAATCTTTACCATCGCTGCAAAATTAAGCTTAAGAAGCCCATGAGGCAAACCAGAAGCTTCCATTACTGCCTTCTTTAATGATTACATATTTTTGCGCTGTGAGTGAAATGCAGGAAAACAAAGAACTTATCCCTTCTCCCTTTTCAGGGCTGATCTACAAGATTTTTGTGTTCTTCATGTGTTTCCTTGGGCTCATGCTTCTGGCTTCCCTGATTAGCAGGGCAGTAATGCCGGCATTATTCCATATTGGCGATGAGAAACTATTCTGGAGTGATGCAGCCTATAGAGTCCAACATATGGATGCTGTAGTGTTCGCAATCCTGCTTAACGGAACAGTATTCATTTTGACTCCGCTGGTCTATGCAAGGATTGTACATAGATCTGAGTCAGACTATTTCAAGCTTTCAAATAAGCCAGACCCGATTTCCACCCTTCTGGCAATTTTGGCGATTGTAGTTGTTGTTCCTTTTGTAAGTCTATTGGGGGAGTTAACTACTATGTTACCGCTATCTGATTCTATAATGGAGGCGATGATGGATGCCTCTGAGAGTAGCAGAATGGTTCAATCAAAACTCCTTGCAATCGAGTCATTCCCGCAAATGATCCTGGTGCTATTAGTTCTTGCGGTTCTTCCAGCACTTGGGGAAGAGCTTCTTGTGCGAGGAGGAATACAGAAAATGCTTTTGGAGGAGGGCAGAAGCGGATGGTTCAGCGTTTTAATGGCCTCATTGTTCTTTGCTACTATCCATTTACAGTTCGATAATTTCCTGGGGATTCTCACCTACGGAATGATTTTAGGCTTCCTTTATCTATGGACTCAAAATCTCTGGGTCTCGATTATTGCACATTTTTTTAATAATGCCAGTATTGTCCTGATATCATTCTTTAGCGACTACGATGTGCTGGGAACCAGTACCGATAATTTCTCCATTTTGTTGATATCGGGGATAATTTCTCTCCTGCTTTCTGCTGGCCTGCTGTATCTTATATACAAGAGATCTCACCAAAACCGAATACACATTGGACACGGAATGGAGTAAGATATTTTCTACACCTGATCCTTTTCAGGCAGAAATCCTGAAGGGAAGGTTGACCGAGAATGATATTCCATGTGTAGTTGTCAATAAGCAAGACTCAATGTATAAGCCAATTGGAGACCTGGAAGTATATGTCCCGAGAGACATGGTGATCAAGGCATTGCACTATTTAGAAACAGACCTTGGGGGCTCAGGAGAGGATGAAAAAGGAGAAAAATCCGGTTCATAATTCCAGCATTTCAATTCAATTATCTTTGCGCACTTTATTTTGATATCACTTGAGTAATCTAGTAACCAGAGCGAGCACAGCAGTAATCTTTGTAGCAGTAATGCTACTGGGCACTTACCTGTCTGTATATAGCTATTTGCTTCTCTATTCTATCATTGGCCTGTGTTGCATGTGGGAATTCTTCAAGATCACCCACCACCTTAGAGATACTCCTAAGCAACTCTATCTGATCAGCAGAACTTATAGCCTTGGGCTATGCCTTTGGGTTTTCATCATGACCTATTTAATGTCGATAGGAGAGATGAGCCTTTATTGGATAGTTACTTATCCACCATTAGTTCTTGTTCTTTTGATAATTGAGCTTTTTGGAACATCGCCTAAGTCCATCACCAATATCGGGATCAATCTTACTGCTCAATTTTACATAGCTCTCCCTATGGCAATGCTCAATTTCGCAGTGATTATTGATGGCAAGTATCAGGGACTGGTAATGATGGGATTCCTTTTCCTGGTTTGGGTGCAGGATTCTGGAGCCTATTTATTCGGGTCTATGTTTGGCAAGAATCCTTTATTCAAGCGAATTAGCCCGAAAAAGACCATCGAAGGATTTCTGGGTGGTGCAATAGCAGCAATTGGAGTAGCATTCGCTATCAGTTCAGTTTTAGGAGTTTTAGATCTGGTTGATTGGTTAGTACTTGCAGCAATTACAATCGTTTTTGCCACTTTGGGAGATCTGATCGAATCCCTTTTCAAGAGAAATTTGCAAATAAAAGACTCTGGAACCTTCCTTCCTGGCCATGGAGGATTTCTAGACAGATTCGATGCTCTACTCTTTGCTATCCCTTGCTATGCAGCATATATCGTGCTGATCTATCGTCAGCTGGGAGGCTAGATTTTAACCTTTAGTTCTTAGAATTTGCTAAACCTTTATTCCGCTCGGGATATTCTAATAATTTAGCGCCTCAAATCGACAAAAAATGACAGTTCAATCTTTTATAGATAAGGTAAGTAGCCGCAATCCGAATGAACCGGAATTCATGCAGGCAGTAACTGAATTCGCTGAAAGCGTAGTTCCATTCGTAGAAAAGAATCCAAAGTATCAGGATGCAAATATTCTTGAGAGAGTAGTTGAGCCTGAAAGAGTGGTAATGTTCCGCGTTCCATGGTTAGATGACAAAGGAGTTCATCAGGTAAACCGTGGATTTAGAATTGAAATGAATAGTGCAATCGGACCATATAAAGGTGGATTGCGTTTTCACCCTTCTGTAAACCTTAGCATTCTTAAATTCCTTGCCTTTGAGCAGATCTTTAAGAACAGTCTTACTACTCTTCCTATGGGTGGTGGTAAAGGTGGATCTGACTTCGATCCAAAAGGAAAATCAGACGAAGAAGTAATGCGTTTTTGCCAATCCTTTATGACCGAGCTAAGTCGCCATATTGGAGCAAACACTGATGTACCAGCTGGTGATATCGGAGTTGGCGGACGTGAGATCGGATATCTTTTTGGTCAGTACAAGAGAATTCGCAATGAGTTTACCGGTGTTCTTACAGGTAAAGGAATCGAATACGGAGGATCATTGATTCGTCCGGAAGCTACCGGTTATGGAGCTGTATACTTTGCCAACTTCATGGTTGAGCACGCTGGTAAAGGAATTGACGGAACTATTTCTGTTGTTTCAGGATCGGGAAATGTTGCTCAATACGCTACAGAAAAATTGATCGAGCTTGGTTCTAAGGTTGTTACTCTTTCAGATTCAGCCGGATTCATTTACGATCCAGAAGGAGTCGACACTGAGAAGCTTGAGTTTGTTAAAGAGCTTAAGAACGTTCGACGCGGAAGGATCAAGGAGTACGCAGAAAAGTATAACTGTGAGTACTTCGAAGGAGAAAGACCTTGGGGAATCAAGTGTGATCTGGCTTTCCCTTGTGCTACTCAAAATGAGCTTGTAGAATCCGATGCTCAAAAACTGGTAGACAACGGATGTTCTGTTGTTTCAGAGGGTGCTAATATGCCAACTACTGCTGAAGCTGTAAGTGTTCTTCAAAAGAACGGGGTTCTTTTCGCTCCTGGAAAGGCGGCAAACGCTGGAGGTGTAGCTGTTTCAGGACTTGAAATGACTCAAAACTCTATCAGACTTTCATGGACTCGCGAAGAGGTTGACGCAAGACTAAAAGGAATTATGGAATCTATCCATACCGCTTGTGTTGAGCATGGAACTGAAAATGGACAGGTTGATTACGTGAAAGGTGCTAACATCGCAGGCTTTATCAAGGTTGCCGATGCGATGATCGCTCAGGGACACGTATAGTGAACTTTGCAAACTGATTTGACGTAACTTCAGAGAATGGGAATGATGAGTAAAATACATAAGGAGGGTTACAAGATCATCCTGGTAAGCGCATTGCTTACCCTGGTCTCGAATTTTGCCTTTTACTACTTCTTCCCTGAATTGACCAATGGCCGTATAGCTTTTGGAGTCTTTTCACTGAGCCTGTTCTTCTTCATTGTTGCTTTCTTTAGAAATCCAATCCGATTGATTGATGCAGCTGAGCATGAAGTAATTGCTCCTGCTGATGGAAAGATTGTAGTAATTGAAGAAGTTGAGGAAGGGGAATACTTCAAGGATAAGAGAATTCAGGTAAGTATTTTCATGTCGCCTGCCAATGTGCATGTGAACCGGAACCCAATTGGGGGAAAGATTAAGTACACCAAGTACCATCCCGGACTTTACTTAGTAGCCTGGCATCCAAAGTCTTCTACAGAGAATGAGCACAATAGTGTTGTAATTCAAAACAATAATTTTGAAATACTCGTAAGACAGATTGCAGGTAAATTAGCTCGTAGAATCGTGAGCTATTGCCAGGAAGGCGATGAAGTTCAACAAGGTGATGAGTTTGGATTTATCAAATTCGGAAGTCGGGTAGATATCTTTCTTCCACTTGATGCGGATATCAAAGTAGATCTAAAGCAGAAAGTAACCGGAGGAAAGACGATCCTGGCCACTTTGGAATAGAAATTGAACCCCTGACAACAGTCAAATAGTTTATACCACAAAACAGAGTATTATGAAATATCTAGTGATCTTATTTTTTATGGCATTTGCCACTCTTGGAGTTCAGGCACAATCAGCAACTACAACTGAAGGAACAGCTGAGGCTGTAGAAGCAACTACTACTGCTACTGATGTTGAAATTCCAGCAAGTGCAATTGATGCAGGAACAAATGACGAAATGAAGGCTAAGTCTTGTCATGGTTCAGCTGCAGCAACTAGTGGAAGATCTTGTTGTGCTGCTAAGAAAGCCATGAGCGGATGTTCAGGGGCAGCAAGTAGTAGCGCATCAACTGAACAACCTAAAAAAGGATGTTCTGGTACAGCAAGTTCACAAGCAGCGACTGAAGTCCCAGCAGCAAATGTTGTGACAGAAGTTGACGGAAGAGACGATGAGTAAATAGATCATCTTCAAATATTCAATCCCGGCAATTTGCCGGGATTTTTTTTGCCCAATCCCCAAATCCCGTTTGAGTAATATTTAATCAAGATTTATTGCAATATGTAAGCACTGAACCTTGGATTCTGATACTTTTAGATGACATCCTCCAAACCATGAGCCATCACGTTTCTACTGAACAAGATTCTCCAGTTGCGAAAGGACGGCAGTCCCCACCATATTTCAGAGTTCTACCACCTTATCCTACCGGATGGTTCCTTATTAGTTTCTCCAAAGAGCTAAAGAAAGGTCAGATCAAGAGCTTCACATTTCAGGGAATGGAAGTAGTACTTTATCGTACTGATTCCGGCAATGCACATATGCTTGATGCCTATTGCAGCCATATGGGTGCACACATGGGAAAAGGAGGTAGCATTGAAGGTGAACTCATCAAATGTCCCTTCCACGGTTTCTGCTTCGATAAATCCGGTAAGTGCGTTAAGAATGCTTACGGTACAAAGCCCTCTCCAAAAACTCTGGTTAGAAGTTGGCATATAAGAGAGTTCAATGGATTGATCATGGCATTTTACAATCCTAAAACCAATCATGTTCCAGACTGGGAGATTCCAGAATTAGATTGGGAAGATTGGTCAGATCTGGCCTTTGTAGAATTCAAACTCAAAAGTCATCCTCAGGAAACAGCCGAGAACAGCGTGGATATTGGTCATCTCAAAGAAGTTCATGGTTATCAGGAAGTCAAAGAGTTAAGACCCCTCCATCTCGATGGGCCATTTCTGAATGCTAAGTACTTCATGAACAGACCGGCAGGAATTTTAGGAAAGATCGGTAAGAACGCTCATGCAGAGTTTGAAATATTCAAGTACGGATTGGGCTATTCAGCAGTGGAGGTTGACGTTCAGAATTTTGGATTGAGAAACCGACACTTCGTCTTCCCAACTCCGATAGATGGAGAATACATCTACCTGAGAATCGCTCTTTCCCTCAAAAAGATTGAAAATGGAAAAGGCTTTTTCAAACTTGCTAAGTACCTGCCGTTTGACTTAAGGAAACTGATCATGCCATTTACTTTGAAGCAATATGCGCATGATGTGAGTCAGGATTTTGATATCTGGCAAAACAAGATCTACATCAATCCGCCCGTGCTTGCTAAGGGCGACGGACCAATTTTCAAGTTTCGCAAATGGGCTGAGCAGTTCTACTAGATCAAAGTATCTGATCGAGTTCTCTCAATTCTTTGATTTCGTGTTGAATTTCCTCCTGATGGTCATTCTCTTCAGGATTGAAGAATACATGTCCCCAACCCGCTCGCTTTCCACCAAGAACATCGGCTTCCAGATTGTCTCCAATTATTATGCTCTCCTTAGCTACCGATGAAGTAGCATTATTTGCATGCCTGAATATTTCTGGATGAGGCTTCTGAAAGCCCACTTCTTCACTAATGATCAATTCGTCGAAGTAATCGCGCAAGCCTGATTCCCGGAGCTTGATGTGTTGCACTTCTTTGAAACCATTGGTGATCAAATGCAATTCGTATGATTTTGCCAGATAATCCAGAATCTCTTTTGCTCCCGGAAGAAGATTGGTCTTATACGGCCCATGACTGACATAGAATTCAGCCATTTGCTCGCTCAGTTCATCGTGATTTACATTGCGATCCAGGAGGGTGTCTCTGAATCTTCCTACCCGCAATTGGGCCTTTGTCACCTTCCCCTGCCTGTAGAATCTCCAGTATTGATCATTGACCTTGTAATAGGTCGAATAGAAATCCTCAAAGTCCTTAAAGCCGAATCGGTTTAGCTGAAAGTTTTCATAGAGATCCCTTATCGTCTCCTGACTATTCTTGCTAAAATCCCACAGAGTGTGGTCAAGATCAAAGAATATGTGCTTGTATTCCGCCAATTAAGATTCCCTTTCTTCACATAACTCAACCAGGATCCCGTTGGTTGATTTGGGATGAAAGAAGATGATGCGTTTGTTGTCAGCACCATTTTTTGGAGCATCCATTAAGGGCTGAAATCCTGCATCTTTTAAGCGCTTGATCTCTCCTTCAAGATCATCGGAAAGGAATGCAATATGATGGATTCCCTCTCCGCGCTTCTCAATATATTTTCCAATTGCGCTATCAGGACCGGTCGCCTCCAGTAATTCGATCTTGCTTTCTCCAACCTGAAAGAAACTGGTCTTCACCTGCTCGCTTTCAACTTCTTCGATCTTATCCATCCCAACACCAAGAAGGGATTCAAAGAGTCTATTGGAATGCTCCATGTCTTTCACGGCAATTCCAAGGTGCTCAATCTTCTTTATCATTTGTAAACTGGCCCTTCGGGCCGATTAAGGGTGAATACAGGTTTGGTTAAACTGCGAAGGACTCTCCGCAAGCACAGGTTCTGGAAGCATTTGGATTGATAAAGTGGAAACCTTTACCCTCCAATCCATCTGAAAAATCAAGAGTTGTGTTACACACGTAAAGGAAGGATTTGAGATCAGTAACCAGTTTGATTCCTTTATCCTCAAACTCCTGATCGTCGGGGTTTTTCTCTGTGTCAAAATCCATTTTATAGGAAAGACCGGAACAACCTCCACCTTCTACCGAGATTCTGATAAATGCTGAATCACCGTACTCACCATCTCTTATGATCTCTTCTATTCTACTTTTTGCGCTATCGCTAACAAACAACATATCCTCTTAACTAATCTGGTCTTATTTAAGTTCAGCCTTTCCCTCTTCCTTGCTGCCCTTTGATCCCGACAAAAGTACGCCAAGTAGCAGAATCAATAGAATGAACAGCAAAATGATATTATACCAGTGTCGGGAAATGAAAGAGCTCTTCTTATACCTGCTCTCCATTTCGGAAACATCAGTTCCTCCATTCTTAAGGTCCGCGATAGCCTCCTCCAAATTTCCCATCTCCTTTTCGCAAAGTCCGCGGTAGGTGTATGCTTTCTTCAATTCTGGATTCAATTCTATGCAAACGGAAAAATCTCCATATGCTCGCTCGAACTCATTAAGGTGGTAGTAAGCGATCCCTCTATTTAAGTAACTGTGCGAGTTTGAAGGTTCTTCCTTAATTGCTTTCTCAAGGTAGGCCACAGCAAGATCATACTCTTCGATCATTAAGCAGGAAGCTGCGATCAGGTTTACTACTGCAGCCTGATTTGAGTCGTTGGCACAATTGCTTAATGTTTGACCCGCCAGTTTATAATCACTTTCCGAGTAAGCGCACAAGCCCAAATAACAGATAGAGGCTTCCTGTAATAGACTATCAGCTGATGCCAGGTCAAAGTTCTTCCCAGCATTTTGATAGTCGGCCTGCCTGAATAGCATTACAGCATAAGTAAATCTTGCGTACAGATCGTCTGGATATGCCTCAATAAATGCTTCCATCTCAGGCAAGGCATCCTGATAATTCCCATTGCTGAACCATGAAATTGCAAGGTTGTACCTAAGAAGATCATTTGAAGGATCTTCTCTTAAGAGGTCCTGGAAGATCTCAATCGACCCTTCGAAATCGCCATCTTCAAAAAGACTCACACCATCCTCCAGACTGCTGGCAAACAGCGTTGAAATACTAGTTGAGAGGAGAAAAATGAGCATTGCCCTCCCAGATGAGATGTAAAATTGGCGGTTCATTTATTCAATTTCCGCCCTGATCGCCTTTAGGCAAATAAAGGAAAGTCCTTTGTGAAGGAATTCACTTCATTCTTAATGGCTTCAAGAGCAGCTTCGTCTTCGAAGTTAGTGATCGAGCGGTCGATCCAATCAACGATCTTTTCCATATCGCCGGCTTTCATTCCTCTTGTAGTAACAGCAGCTGTTCCCACTCTGATTCCTGAAGTAACGAATGGTGACTTATCATCGAAAGGTACCATATTCTTGTTCACGGTAATATCTGCAAGTCCAAGGGCTTTCTCAGCTTGCTTACCGTTGATATTCTTGTTTCTAAGATCGATAAGCATGAGGTGGTTATCTGTACCTCCGGAGATCAGGTGATATCCTCTGTCTACAAATGCTTTTGCCATCGCCTGAGCGTTCTCAATCACCTTATCGGTATAAGAATCGTATTCGGCCGTTAAGGCCTCTCCAAAGGCAACAGCTTTAGCAGCAATTACATGCTCTAAAGGACCGCCCTGAGTTCCCGGGAAAACGCCGCTATCAAGTAATGAGCTCATCTTTCTTACCACACCCTTTGGAGTCTTTAAACCCCATGGGTTTTCAAAATCCTTGCCCATCATAATTAAGCCACCTCTTGGTCCGCGAAGAGTTTTATGTGTTGTGGTGGTAATGATATGACAATGAGGAAGTGGATCATTCAACTTCCCTTTTGCAATCAATCCAGATGGGTGAGAGATATCAGCCAATAACAAGGCTCCGTGCTTATCTGCAATGGCTCTGAATCTCGCATAATCCCAATCTCTTGAATAAGCCGAAGCCCCGCAAATAATCATCTTCGGTTTTACTTCATCGGCTTTAGCCTCAACCTTATCCATATCGATAAGCCCAGTCTCTTCTTCCACTCCATAGAAATGAGGATTGTAAAGCTTCCCGCTAAAGTTCACCGGACTACCATGAGTAAGGTGTCCTCCATGCGAAAGGTCGAAACCAAGAATATCATCTCCAGCCTTCAGACATGCCAACATCACTGCGGCATTTGCCTGAGCACCTGAGTGTGGTTGTACATTGGCCCACTCAGCACCAAACAATTCTTTTACGCGGTCGATAGCCAGATTTTCAGACATATCTACGATCTCACATCCACCGTAATATCTTTTACCCGGAAGGCCTTCTGCGTATTTATTGGTCATTACAGATCCCATAGCCTCCATTACCTGAGGGCTGGTAAAGTTTTCAGAAGCGATCAATTCGATCCCGTGGATCTGGCGTTCTTTTTCAAGTTCAATCAGTTTGAATAGCTGTTCGTCGCGCTGCATGATTGTTGGTTTATTAGGGGTTTTAAGGCCGCTAAAGATAAGTTTTTCTAGTGCAAATCAATCGCTTAGAATTGTTCAATGGCAGGCCCTTTCCCTTTGTCGAATCAAAGCTTGAAACAAGCGATTATCTTTATCGCAATAAGCATAATTTTCAAAGATGAAGGACAATCGTATCTGTGAACTTTTTGGAATTGAGTTACCGATCATCCAGGCTGGAATGATATGGTGCAGTGGTTGGGAGCTTGCCTCAGCAGTAAGTAATGCAGGTGGCCTGGGAATAATTGGCTCAGGCTCCATGTATCCTGAAGTGCTCCGGGAGCACATTCAAAAGTGCAAGGCAGCAACAGATAAACCATTTGCTGTGAATGTCCCGCTTTTGTATCCGGATATCGATAAGCATATGGCTATCATTCTTGAGGAGAGAGTGCCAATTGTCTTTACTTCTGCAGGAAACCCAAAGGCATGGACCCCGGGATTGAAAGAAGCCGGGATCACGGTCGTACATGTTGTGTCAAGTGTAAAGTTTGCTATTAAATCTCAGGAGGCTGGGGTAGACGCTGTGGTTGCTGAAGGATTTGAAGCGGGTGGACATAACGGTAGAGAGGAGACCACCACCCTGGTACTTATACCAATGGTAGCAGATGCACTTTCCATTCCATTAATTGCTGCCGGTGGAATAGGTAATGGTCGTTCTATGTTGGCTGCAATGGCCCTGGGGGCCGATGCTGTTCAAATTGGATCTCGCTTTGTCGCCAGCGAAGAGAGTTCTGCTCATCAAAACTTTAAGGATAAAGTGGTTGAAACACCTGAAGGAGGTACGATGCTTTCTTTGAAATCTTTAACTCCGGTAAGATTAATTAAGAACGATTTCTTCAATGAAGTGCAGGAGGCGGAAGAAAGAGGAGCGAGTGATGAAGAGCTTGCAGAGATCTTAGGTAGAGGAAGATCAAAGCTGGGAATGTTTGAAGGGGATCTTTCACAGGGGGAATTAGAAATAGGGCAGATCTCTGGTAACATCAATGAGATCAGGCCTGCGGCCGATATCGTTAAGGAGATAATGGAGGAGTTCAGAGCAGAACAAAAGCGCCTGAGCTCACTTTAGATCTTATGGATCAGCTTTTTTAGCGTAGGCATTTTTCGAACAATAATGCTATTACACCTAAGCTTGAAGATCAAATTCAAGTAGTCTTTATCCAGTTTGTTTTTAGTTAGGATCTTCACTGGCTTTGCTCCAAGGATCAACACATCGTAATCAGCAGAGATCTCTATCAATTTCTCTTCGGTATTTGCAGCTCTATAAGTCTTAGCAGAGTATAAAGCCTCCGGCTGATGTCGTTTGATGCCTTCAACTATCAGGTCTCTGTGCCTTCTGGATTCGTTCGGAGTTGGGTTTTCGTGAAGGATGGAAATGAAATCCACTTCTGAGTCAAAGCGTTTTGCCAGGTCATTTTCAACAGCCATCATAAGTTCCAGATTCGCCTGATTTTGGAGAAGGATTCCAATTTTTTTTGGTTTGAATTCTTCCTCATCATTGATCTGATGAAGCAAGATGAAATCTGTTTGAGCAAGTCTGACCAATCCTTCCAGAAGCTTCTCATTTGTGCCTAGTCCCATTACCACCAACTGGCAGCTGTTATCCTCGGCACCATACACAATGCCCTCCGCCAGATCTCTTGAAGCACGAATTACAGGGCGAACTTTTACATTCTTCTCCTTATTCAGACGTGCACTTCGCTCTACTATGTCGAGCGATTGATTGGCGTCAATTAACGCTTCGTGATAATCCATAGACTCCGGGGTCTTTACCACTGAAAGAGCCACGATCTCTCCTCCTCGATCTTGCAATAAAGCCTTGGCTATTTCCATAATGGCGACCTGCGTTTGAGGATTGGCCATCGGAACCAAAATGGAAGTTTTTAGATCGATCAGGCCGCGTTTATCATCTCCAAGTTGGACATTCAAACCGCTGCGGGATCGAGTTTCTCTTTTCTTAGAATAGAAGAAGTATACAGCAGCACCTATCAATGCTAATTGTTGACCAAAAGCAAGGGAAACCAGGCCCAGGTTTAGAAGAAGGAAGACATTCACTACCAGAGTAAGCTCAGGCAGATATTTCCTAAAAGTTGACTTTGGTTGCTGCTCGGGATGAGTTCGATAGTACTTAGCTACGGCAAGAGAGATTGGAATGAATGAGGCCAATAAACAGAAGTTCGCTGACTTCGCTATGAACTCAATGTCCAGGAAGATCAGCGCAATAACCACCAGAACTCCGCCACTGAGAACTGCATTTTGAGGAGACTTGAATCTCTTATTCATCTCTCCAAGAGGATCGGGGAGGAATCTCCTTTTTCCCATGGCAAAGATCTGTCTGCTTTGACTTAAGAGGGTACTTCCTAGTGCTGATGCTGAGGCGAGAATACCTCCAATAGAGATCAGGTAGAAACCAACTACTCCAAAGCTAACTTCAGCAACCAGAACTAAAGGCGCATTTGATGCTGCAAGCTCATTCCAGGGTACAACGAGAACACAAACTATGGCTACCGCCAGATAGAAACAGAATGCGATCAGCATACTGATCTTCATCGCCTTTGGAATAGTATTTTCAGGGTCTTTTATCTCGTCTGCATTATTAGCGATCAATTGGTATCCAAAAAATGAAATGTAGATGATCCCGATTGCTCCCATAGTTCCCGATACTCCTTTTGGGAACATGGGGTCCATGTTTGAGGGCTTGATATGAAACAAGCTAAAAAGGATAAAAATCAGCAGGATGATCAGATTTCCCCAGGTCAAAAATTTCTGTGCTTTACTGGCATCACCCGATCCGAAACTGAAAAGAGCAGTAAGACCAAGTACTCCAATTCCTGCCATGAGCTTCACTGACCAATCGGGAATGTCTAATCCCAGTATTGAATTCAGGTACTCTGCGAAACCCAAAGCGTAAAGTCCACATGCGAAAATTGATCCTAGCGCAAGGAACCATCCGGTGGTGAAACCACCTAATGAACCAAGCTGAGAGTATGCAAATGAGAATGCGCCACCATTTCTAAATCGCGCAGACATATCCGCAAACATCAGGGTGGTCAGATAAGCTAATAAACCGCAAATGATATAGGAGATCCAGAGCGAGGGTCCTGCTACGTTTGATGCAATTCCAATCAAAACATAGACACCTGCACCCATCAATGCTCCAACTCCAATTGTAACTGCACCAAAGAGGCCGATCGTGCGATCCGGCTTGACCTGCTGGATCCTTTCTTCAAATCGTTCCTTAAATGAGTTGGACATTGGCTTGCAAATTTAAGAAATCACTTATGTGTGGGAATGCTCAATGAGTGGGAGAAGAATTGATTTCGTATTTTTTCGACGATGAAGCCTCAAGAGGATAATCTACGAGCAAAGGTTTACGACGTAATTTTCGAAGCGGATACTCCAGCGGGGAAAACATTCGACGTTATCCTGCTTATCCTGATCATCATATCCATTGTGATCGTGATGCTCGATTCGGTGAAGCCCATAAATGAGGAGTATGGGAACATCCTAATTGCTCTTGATTGGGTGATCACTATCCTTTTCACAATTGAGTACGCGGTGAGATTATGGTCGGTAACAAAGCCCCGGGCCTATGCTACAAGTTTCTTTGGTATTATCGATCTACTGGCCATTCTTCCTGTGTATTTGAGTTTGTTCTTTGCGGGAAGCCATGCATTGGTGACAGTTAGAGCTTTAAGACTACTCAGAGTCTTTAGGATCTTTAAGCTTGGGCGATATCTCGTAGAATCAGAAACAATTGTAAGGGCACTTAGAGCAAGCAGAAGAAAGATCATTGTATTTCTGGGAGCAGTCTTAATGATCGTGGTAATAATGGGATCATTGATGTACGTGGTTGAAAGTGAAACCAATGCTGGTTTTGATAGCATTCCAAGAAGTATGTACTGGGCAATTGTTACGCTTACTACAGTTGGGTATGGAGATATCACCCCTGCAACAGAAATTGGTCAGTTTATAAGCGCAATGCTAATGATCCTTGGTTATTCGATCATTGCTGTCCCGACCGGTATTGTGAGCTCGGAGCTTACTAAGGTCGATCTAACTTCAAAGGGATTGAGACATACTGCCTGTCCGGGATGCGGACGCCAGGGTCATGATCCGGATGCACACTTTTGTTTTCATTGTGGCACCGAATTATATGATGAGGATTAATTATCCAGAGAAGCGAGGAAGTCGCCGCCCGGCTGATTGTTTCCGTTTCCGTCAAGTACCTGCCCCTTCTGATTCTTGATTGCTCCAGTTCCGCGGTCTTCTCCTATTAGTACCAGATCGAAATCACAGCTTGCCTCACCATTGCCGCAAATTTGCATTATATCATTCTCAGATAGAAAGAAGAAGCTCTGATCATTCTCCCAATAGATCTTGCCGTCCAGTTCAAGGTTCGAGTTTCTGGAATAAATGAAAACCGTTTCGCCGAGGGCAACGGTAGATCTGTCTACAGACTCATTAAAAGTGAAAGATGCGCGAATTCTGTAATCGCCTTCAATTTTTATTGATTGATCTTCCAGTGAAAAGCTTTTGGGCATTTCTACATGCTCCATCTCATTAACCTGACCGCATCCGGTAATTAATGCAATCAATCCACAACCTAGCACCCATAGCTTTGTAGCGTTCCACATAATGGAGGTTTTTTGGTGCATTTTTAATTACGGGATATATGGGAAATGGTTACATGTCTAGATCAGTTCTGTTGATACAAAAAAAGGCCGGCAATAAATTGCCGACCTCCTAGCGATTGTTGAGCCTCTTTACTTGACGTTCAGAGGAAGGGTAACTCCCTCTCCATCCTTCAAGACCTCAACCTGATAAATTCCAGAAGCCAATCCGTCCAATTCAATTTGAACAGAAGCCTCATCTGATAAAAGGTAGCTCTTAACTACTCTTCCACTAGCATCGTAAACGTATACCTCAAGATCACCATTCACTTGAGTTCCAAAATCCAAAGTAGCTACAGTGCTTGCTGGATTTGGATAGATACTGAACTCAAATCCATCGATATCAGTAATTCCTGTAACCTTATCTACATTAACAGTTCTTCTTGTTGTATCAGAACCGCATCCATTATCAGAGATCAGACTTACAGTGTAAGTTCCAATAGCTGTATAAGTTTTTACGGGATTAAGCTGTGTAGAGTTTGTTCCATCTCCAAAATCCCAGTAAGTAGAGTTAGCTCCCGACGAACTATTGTTGAAGGTGATCACATTATCTGTCTGATTAAATGTGAAGAATGAAGCAGGCACATCTGAGATCTGAACAGTTTTAGTTTCGAAATCCGTACCTGCCTGATTTGACACCTGCAGTGTAACAGATTTAGTTCCAGGGAAAGTGAAATAGAAGTTATGTGGACCCTGGCTGGTGCTTGAAGCAGGAAGTGATCCTGATCCAAAACTCCATGCGTAAGTCAATGAAGATCCTGTTGAGCCATCAGTAGCAGTAAGGATATCATTCACACAAGCTTCTGTTTCAGAGATTGTAAAGATTGCAGTAGGAGGAGAATTATCTACCATATTGATATCGTCAATTGCGATATCACTGCTAAATCCATTTCCAGTTGTTCCACGGAAACGAATTACAATTTTATCTCCTGCAAATTGATTCAGATTTAAGGTTTCGAGATTCCAAACATCTCCTTGATCGCCACTAATTGTGGTTAGATCGTTTGTCCAGCTTGTACCATCAAACACATCAATAACAAGATCACCCATTGTTTGACCAAACATGTGATATCTGAAAGTAAAGATCGGATTTGATGCAGTAGTTAGGTCAATACATGGAGTTAGAAGCTCTGCAGTTTTATTTGCACATCCTGTTTGACCGAAAGAGGCCTCAGTGTACATGTATCTTCCCTGCGTGGTTCCTGGATTATAGTCTGTAGTTGGACCTGAGTTATTTGTTGCAGTACCATTGTTATCAGTTCTGAAATCAATATCATCCTCAACTCCATTTGTATTATTTCGCCAACCAGCGCTTACTGCACAAACACCGGCCTCGCAATCAGAAGCAGTATTACAAAGGAGGAATCCTTCGAAATCTTCACTCCATGGAAGAGAGATAAGGCTGGAAGCATATACACTTACCGGAGAGTTGATTGTGTCATTATATGGGTTTTGATCTCCTGGTAATTCAGCCCAAACTTTAAAGTCATAAACCGCAGTAGAAGGGAAGCTTACATCAGCATTGAAAGTAAAAGTGGTACTTCCACCGGCTGCAATTGGACCAGCTACTGTTTCTCTTACTACTGCATTATTGTTGATCTGATAAGCTACACTTAGGTTACTTACCGGATTCTGTCCATCGTTATCGATTTTTACCGTAACAGGAAGGTTTGATGTATTGAAGCAGTCAGAATAAGTACTTGCCGGACTGCTAAGTGTATTCATATCAATATCACTTGCAATTACACAGTTTACAACACCTGGTTGCTTTTGAACTGCAACTGCTCTTCTTCCGTCAGCATCATTTGGTCCATTTGCACTTACTGAGATCCAGTCGGTAACCGTTTGGTTCGTCCCAGGAATCTGGAAGTTTGTATTAGTAGTAGTCCCTACACTATCCATATACTTCTGACCAAGAATATAAACGTCATAGCTAGTAGCGTTTGCCACAGCATTCCATGAGATTTCTGTGTAGCTAGGACATACTGTAGTGATCTGAATGTTTGTTGGAATACGAATAACTGAGAAATTCTCTACGCTAACTCCATTTACACCGCCTCTGCTAACCTGGATCAGGTACTGACCACTAACAGGTGCAGTTGATGGGATACCCCAATCATATGATCTTGCCGTGTCATTAACATTTGTAGCAAAGGTTGTCCATGTGCTACCATTGTTGCTTGAGTATCTCAATGTGAAAGGTCCACCTGATCTATCTACAGCATCCCATCTGATAGCAATTGATTCGCCCGGAGCAAATCCTTCACCACCCTGAGGGTAAGCGACAACGATCTCTTCACCTACAAACTCATAAATGACGTAATATTTCTGAGGTCCCTGTGGAACAACACTACCGAGAACATGAAGATCATAAGAACCTGCAGCAGGGTTTTCAATTGTTACCTGCTCAACATTGTTAAGGTCATCTACTCCACGCCATGCCGGAGTAGTCAATGCTGCTAGAGTCGGAGATGGATCAAGGATCCATGGTAATAGAATTGAGTTGTTTGGTTGCTCAACCTGAAAATCAAGATCATTTACAAGGTCTTTTGCTGCTGAAGTAGTCGCTTCATAATCAGCCCAGTATAGCATCACTCTTAGCTCCTTTGTGTTTGCAGGAACTGTAATAGTGTGAGTATTGGTGTCACCAGTAGAAATGGTTGAGCTTAGATATTGATTGTTTTCCAGTAGCTCTACTGCACGTCTGGCATTTACACGACCCCATCCAAATTCAAAATCCGGACCCGGGTTACCCATATCTTCTGCGGTATTTAGAAGCAGTGCTTTGATCAATGATGACTCTGGATCATTTCCTCCATTAAGGTCTCTGTAAGCATCATACATCTGAGCACAGATTCCGGCAATACCTGGAGAGGCTGCTGATGTCCCACCAAATCCCATGTAGGTATCGTTCTCGTCGGTTGATCCCTGACCTTGTCCGTGCGCAGCGATATCAGGCTTAAGACGACCATCGGCCGCAGGCCCTCTTGAACTTGAAGAAGCAATTAGCTCATCATAATAAAGGTTTGCAGTAGCGATAACATTCTTTGCGATCTTGTGACCACCTGTAATATTACCCCAGCTGTCTCCAGCAGTAACATAACCACAGTCAGAGTTTCCGCTATTTCCAGCACTGAATACCTGAATCAAGGCTGGGTTTTGTCTGATCTCCTGATCAACCTGTCTGGTAACAGATGTGTATCCGGCATTACATCCATTTGAATAGGATGAATTGAAAATCATGATGCCATTATTGTTATGAAGAGTAACAGTGTTAGGTAATGAGGATTGATACTGGCGAATGTATAGATCAGAACCAGGAGCCATCCCTACATAGTAAGGATCGATGTTTCCTGCTCCTCCAATAATACCAGCTACCCCGTCACCATGAGTACCACCATTATTTCCAATAACTTCATTTTGATCAATTCGACCTTTGAAATCAACGTGAGGACCAACATTTCCATCATCGTTAACTGCTACTACAACTCCTTCTCCATCGTATTGACGACCAGCGCCATATTCTGCATCAAGGCTGTAAGAACGGTGCATTGAACGACCATTGAAATCTTCCGGTTGACCTTCTTCAGGACCTGGCTCAACAAAAACCAAATGAGGAAGAGCTGCAATTCCCTGAAGGTTGTTTACATCGATAACAGCAGTAACGTACTGTCCATACTCAGAAACAACTTCAATATCCTGCACATAAGGGATAATAGCTGAAACAACATCTTCAGAAGCAATATCCTCGTGATAATTGAATGCAATCAGAATATTATTTCCTCCACGAAGGATCCAATCTGGAAACTCTGCTTTTAGAAGAGCTGGATGGATCTTTAGTGCACCATCATAGCGATAAACGCCTCTTACATCTAATTGACTAAGAAGGCTAAGATCAGCATCCTTGTGAATGCTTGCTATGTAGGTATAGTTTGGAACATAACCCTGAAGAGTGATTCCTCCCGCCGTGAGAACTTCTTTTTCTTGAGCAGTTGGAAGGTTCGAGAACTGAACCAGGCGATAATAACGGTCTCCAACCCATTCTTCTGGTTGGATTCCCGGATCTTCGATGAACATCTCAGTGTTCGGAGAAGATTCTACCACGCCACCTTTAAAGCGGATTTGGTAGTCATATTTATTCCCTGCCATGCCGGCCAAAGACCATAAGGCAAGAATAGAAATGAGAAGGGCAGATTTTTGCATTATAAAAATTTTTCCAAAAAATAGAGCTTTAGCAGCTAATAAAGGCATCTTGGACTTGTCCAATTACCTTTTGTCTTCTAGACGTTTAATGATTTCTAATTTTCAATAAGTCACGCGGATGCAAGAACAAATAATGCCGGTTTTGGTTGCCCACAATCGTAATGGCCTGATAGAAAAAAAGATACGAGGTTCTATATCGATCACCTTTGCAGATAATCGGGAGGATATAGCAATCGGAGAAGTTCAACAATTCATCTTTCCAAGATCAGCTATCAAGTATTTTCAGGTCCTTCCACTTCTAAAGTCCGGAGCACAGAATAGATATGGATTTAGTCAGGATGAGATCGCAGTCATGTGCGCTTCTCATAACAGCGAATCGATACATCTGGAAACCGTTCGATCAATACTCAAGAAAGCTGGCCTTGAATCAGATGATCTAAGGTGCGGGCCTCATCTACCCATGTTAGAAGAATCGAAGAAGGAACTTTGGATTGAGGGTGTGGAGCCAACAGATCTGCATAATAACTGCTCTGGAAAGCACTCCGGCTTTCTGGCACTCGCCAAAATGAGAAATCAGGATCTTCATTCCTACCTATCAAATGTTCATCCGGTGCAGAAAGAGATCAGAGAAGCATTATCTGAATTTTCAGGAATCGGAGAGAATGATTTTGTTCTTGGTGTTGATGGTTGTTCTGCACCAAATTTTGGTTTGCCTCTTAGTGGGCTATCAAGAGCATTTTGTAATCTGAATTTAATAACCGCCCCTGCTGAGTGGAGGGATGCAGTTAAAGACATGATTGCTGCTATTACTACCAATCCATATCTCGTTGCAGGGAAAGACCGATTCTGCACGATGCTTATGGAGAGCTTAGGAGATCGTGTTATTGGAAAGGTAGGAGCAGCAGGTGTTTATGGAATGTCTCTTTATAATGAAGGTATAGGTATAGCTGTCAAGATCGAAGATGGATCCGGAGCAGATGCATATATGGTTTGTTATGAAATTCTGAGGTCATCGGGTCTATTTTCAGATAAAGATCTACATCCACTAGGTCGTTTTAAGAATGCTCCGATTAAGAATTGCAATGATGTAGTTGTTGGACATCAAAGTGCAAATACTGATATACTTTCAGAACAGTGGGCTATTTAATGTGAATAGACTTGTCTTAACTGCGTAAAAAAGCTTCTTAAATTCGATTATTAATAGTCCCAGGCACTGTTCTTGTGGTCTGTTTGGGAACCCAAGCTTATGGCGCTGTTTAAGTCGAATAATAATCAGGCATCTTCGGATGAGGACTTAGTCAACAAGTATAGATTCTCTCATGATACTAAGTATATCGGAGAATTGTACACGCGCTATACCCACCTTGTATTTGGTGTTTGCATGAAGTATTTCAAGGACCCTATTGAAGCTGAAGATGCTGTAATGCAGATCTTTGAAAAGCTGATCGAGGATCTAAAGAAGCACGAAGTTGAGTATTTCAGAGGCTGGCTTCATATGGTCGCCAAGAACCATTGCCTGATGAAACTTCGCAAAGATCAAACGAAGAAGAAAAGAGAAACTGAGTTCAACCAAACTCAGGAGTCGGTTGTGGAAAAGGCCGAAGAAGTACATCTAAACAACGAAAAACAGAAGAAGGAAATCCAACTGGAGCAGATGGAGAAAAACCTTCATACATTAAAAGAAGAGCAGAGAACCTGCATAGAATTATTCTTCTTAAAGGAGATGAGCTATCAGGAAGTTTCCGATAAAACTGGATTTAGCCTGAAAGAAGTAAAGAGCCACATTCAAAACGGAAAGCGAAATTTGCGGAATAGAATGAACGAGAGCAGTCAATAATGAGTGAGCAAAAGAACATATCGAAAGATCTGCTTCTCAGATTTTTGAGAGGCGAGGCTAGTGCTGAAGAGCAGCGCTATGTTCGTGAGGCTGCTAAGGAGGATCCTTTTATTGCAGATGCTATTGAAGGACTGGAAGGCTGGAGTGACGCTCCATCAAAAATGGACAATGTAATGGCCCGCTTAGACGGTGCCGTGGAAGAAAGAGCTGGATGGTCAGGAGGAAAGACCATTCAATTGAGTCCAATGTTTTGGAGAGTTTCTGCAGTCGCAGCTCTTTTAGTTATTGTAGTAGGTAGCTTTTTCCTTTTCCAACAAATTCAGGATAGCAGCCCGGTTGCTGAAGCAGAAGTTCCTGAGTACGAAACCACAGATGAGGTAGAAGAAAGATCAGAACCAGCCGAATCAACAGAAACAGTCTCCTCAAGTGCAGACAGTTCAGCAGTTGCTATAGACGTCCCGAATTCTGGGATCACATATTCATGGACAGATTCAATTGCGAACAACGGAATAGCAATCATTGAGGAAGAAGAAGTTGAAGAAGATCAATTGCTAGCTCAGGAACAAGAGGAATTACTAGAGAAGTCAATTGAGGGGAATCAAAGAAATGACCTTCAGTTTGCTATTACTTATGGTGCTTCTGAGCAAAAGACAAATAACTACTGGTACACCGCCAGTCCTTACAGCCCTGAAGAAGGAATAGCTGGATTCGTCTCTTGGACTGAGGCTTCTGAGCGGATGACAAATGAAAACTACCTGGCCCTTGCTTTTGAACCGGATCCGATAATTGAGGAAATAGCAGCCGAAGAAGAAGCTGACCTTGATGATCTGGAGATTGCTGAAGCAGATGAAATGGAAGCTGAGCCAGCAGCAGATGAAATGATCGCAGGGGCCATCGAAATGGACAGTGAGATCTCAAATGATCGCGATGCTTTATTGGGTGCTGGGACCTATCAACTAGACGTGGAAGCCGGTCGGGTATGGGGCTTTGTTCGGGAT
>CAXDOZ010000034.1:0-21952 GCA_963991145.1 uncultured Chitinophagales bacterium
GTTGTATGGATAACATCTGCATGTTCGGCCAATTTCAAGCCAAGTGGGATTGCCTGTATGCTAAACCTAAATCTGTTAGAACAGTCCACCCTGTGAATAGAAATGTTTCCCAGTTTTTCTTTTAAAGGGAGATTTTTTCGGAAACGGGTAGTAAGAACATCGACTGACCAGCCTTTTTTCTCATATCCACCAGCAATGAGTCCAAAGAGTTTTTCAGCCCCTCCAATATAAGGTGGGAAGTGTTCGACTATAAGGAGAACTCTCATTTGGAACTGCTGTTCTGTTCATCTTCCCAAATGGCAATCTTTCTTACCAGGTCTGAGATTATTTCATTCTGTTTTCTGATAATCAGATAGAGTCTGAATTGAATAAAGAACAAAACACCAAGGCCTATGAATACCAAAGCATTCAGATTGCTTTTGATGCCTAAGGTGTTCGCGATGAACTTAGAAACGGGATCGGGGAAAAGTGCAACTACAAGCGTAAATAGCCAAAAAGTTAACCAGAATACCAGCTCTGTAAGGCGAATATGTCCTCCAAGAAACTGTCGTACCGATATAAAAAGCAGAACCAGGGAAAATACAGCACTAAAGATCTGGTAAAACTGAAACTCCATTACTGCTTAAAAAATTTATGTTGAAACAGCTGCCACACCGTCTTTATCCCTTCAATAAAACCCTGCCCCTTTCCCGGAGTTGGGTCAAAATATAAAACCTGGATCGGTATTTCAGATACTTTGAGATTCTGCCTTGACGCAATTATGATCATCTCCGAGCAAAATCCATATCCGTCTATATGTAAAATAAACTCATCAAGGGCTTTTGGTCCAATCAATTTGAATCCTGATTGACTATCAGATGCAGAGCCTCCTGCAAGCACGCCAGTAAAAAGGTTTGCTGTTCTATTATAGATCTTTCTAATAAAGGGAATTTCATTTGAATCCAGGAGAAATCTATTGCCTATGATGAGGTCTGCCTCATCAGTATTCATTGCTTCGACAAATGAATCGAGATCCTCTGGAAGATGCTGACCATCTCCATCCATTGTTATTACAAACTTAAAGCCATGCCGCTTTGCCCATTCAAGGCCAGTCATTGTAGCAGCTCCAGGCCCTCGGTTGATTAGATGCCTTAAAACCTTTGCTCCAGACCGCCTGGCGAGTTCTGATGTACGATCTCCACTTCCATCATCAATGACTAAAATGTTTTTATAGCCCTCGGATTGCACTCCCTTTACCACAGCACCGATCCTATCTTCCTCCTTCCAGGCTGGAATCACTACGAGAATGTCATCCTTTTCAATCCACATATTCTAGTTCAATATCTGAAACAATGCAAAAGAACCGGGCCTAATTATTTGATTCCCATAAACGGAATAAGAACCTTTTACTTGCTGGCCATTAATTACAAATGTAGAATTAGAATTTTGATCTACTACAAGCCTGTCGGTTACTACAAGACTTACATCTGGGTTATTCTGGAGGTACCCATACATTCTTTGGACTTTTTTAGTCAAAGATTTATCTGGCGTATTATCAATCGCATTGGTATTGAGGTCCATTAAAATATACCCCACCCCAGCCTTTCTTAAATTGGAGTTGATCTGCTCTTTTTGACCTGCATTCTTCTCAAAGAGATTATTAAAGTATTGCAGTTGGTTATCCTCGATTACTCTTTGATCATTTAGCTCAATGTAATAGTTCAGGTAAGTCCCTATCCTAAGCACTCTTGAGTTAAGGTTTGAATTAATTGAATTCAAAGCCACTGGAAACTGAGGATTCATTTTGGAAACAATCTCATCTTTTCCAAACATCCCAGCCAGATATTGGCCAAATAGACCACCTATAGTCTCTGACACTGTATTCTCATTAACTAAAGTTGATCCGGGAAGATTCTTATTTGTAACTCGTGAAAGACCTGACATTCCTATCCAAAGAATGCAAATTCCATATAGAAAAAATCTACCTGTCCGGTCTACGAGAAAATGGCTGACAGATTCATTTTCATCAACCCTAAAAATTGCAATGATCAAAACTGGAAGAACTGGCATCGCGTACCAGCCAATACCACTTGCAAAAAAGTACCACATCAACAGATAGCAAGCTGAAAAAGCTAATAGAGCCTTTGCATCCCTTTTTAAAGATTTGGACTGAACAAACCAGTAGACTATTGCAATGAAAAATAGAGAAATAGACAATAGCTTGGTTTCAGCTGTACTAAATGCTGATAGCCAATTATAAAGTCCGGAAAAGAGAGTACCAATCCCAAAAAACACTTTTAGTCCTATGAGCCAGATCGGTTTCAATGCAGTCAATGCTTCCCATTGAAGATTTGAAACGTCATAATCTGCTGTATCCTTTAATAATGGATCATACACAGAGAATACTGAGATACTTAGCCATAAGGTGAAAACAAGTAAAGAACCAAGACTTAACAAAGAGGACCTCAGGCTGCCAAAAAACAAGAATAACAGAGGAATCAAACAGATATAAATAGGGCCAACATTGTTACTTAAAAAGCCAACATTTATTCCCATTGACACATCATATGGAATACTTAGATATCTAATTGCTCCAGGTTCGTAGCCTAAATACCTGTTTATCTCCTCTCTTTTTGCATCAAATCCCTTCCCATACTTGTCTTTATTCAGGTCAGAGAAAGGGTTCATCCAATAAAATCTTCTGATCTCACGAAGACCATATTTATAATCTCCCTTTAGCTGTTTTATGGATTCATCAGTTGAATTTTGAGCATAAAGCTCAAATCGGTTAAAAGTTAAAGCTCCTAGAGAGTCTGATCCCGGAAGGTTAAGCTGAGTGTCGTCAATCACCTCCTTACCCTCATATAGTACCTCTAATTTAAATTGACCATGTTCCGATAAATTCTTTATTGGCCATGGCAAAAAGGCAAGTAAGATCCCAGCACCCATTACAAGAGAAAAGATGGAAAAACTAATTATTGAGACTCTTCTTCTAACCAGAAAGAACACTCCAATAACTGCCGATAATCCTATCAAACTAAATGCAAGTTCTTTGTGATTTGCAATAAGATCTAAACCTGCAAACTTCTCAAGGCCAGCGATAAAGGAAACACCAACAATAAAAGCCATAAAACCTGTCCAAAACAAGGCTCCTCCTAAAACATAGCCTCCAATGCTAATCAGTCCAAGAATTACAAAAAACAGAGTGTATTTGACGCCAATTCCGAAGCCTAACAAAAGAGAGATTAATATCAATGCTCTAATTGTGGGGTCACCAAATGATAGCTTTATGGAATCAAGTGAAAGCTTATTTTTTGTTAGAAAGAGTTCATAAAAAGCCAGGATGGTTGTGGTAGAAACCATAACAAGAGCCAGGTCTACTTTTGCCTCAAACTGGGATTGCCAGATTACCATTGGGGTAGCATAGAACAATGCTGCTGCAAAGAGGCCATCTCCTAATTGACCTCTCAGACTTAGAATTCTAATAATTGCAACCACAGCAATTACTCCTGGAATCATGGAAAGATAAAGTGCCAACTCAGTGCTTTGAAACAGGCTAAACCCATATGCCATTATGATTGACCAGTTGTAGGCCTGTCCTCCCTGAATTAAAGCTTCATACTCGCTGATGAGCTTTGGTGTATTCATGTAAAGCGTAAGGGAGTCAAATCCTATTGGAATAGGCCTAAGCATTCCAAGAAGATTTATTCCTACCAGAATGAACAGGAAGAATAAGGGTATTAGATCAATATATCTTAGGCTAAACTTGGGGATAGGGTTAATAAAAACTCCCTGAATAAATCGCCAGGTTGGCTTTGCATTCAAGGCAATAGGTAGAATTATTATTAGCCAGCAAACATAGGTATTGAAGAGCCCCATAGCCCCTATAAACAGGCCAGCAAAACACAAGATGCCAAATCCAGTACATATGCTGATCAAGCGCTTTGAAGCCAGGGAAAGGCCTGGGCTTAGAAAATTAACAAAGCGTCTACCTGAAGCAAAAGCTGAAATAGTCAACAATATGGACCCAAATACAGCAAACAACAACAAGGATAACATTTGAGACAAGCCTCCTGTGCCTTCCTGAATGTATTTGGAATTCTTACTTAAGTAGAATTTGAAGAAGATGATGACCATTATTATTAGCCATGTCAAAATCATCCATCCCCGAATATTCGAAAAGGTTAGATTATGGTCTTTGGGAATCTTAAAACGATCATCCTTTAAACCAAAAACAAGAACTCCAAACAGGCCAATTGCAGTTAATAGAAAGCCCCAATATGGGAAAAGGCTTATCGATAATGCAAGATTTGGATTAAAGTACAGGTAATCCAGAAAGAGCCACCCCGAAAGAGCGATTGCTGCTATTCTAATGATCCATCTTATCCCCTCAAGGGTATAGTTTGAGTTGTTGTTCATTGAAGACCCCTAAATATAGCTTAAAGCTCAAGTATTAGCTATAAAGATGCCCCTGTTAAGTTGGCGTCAAAGACAGTAAATGGACTAATTTTACAGCATGAATGAAACGATGAGGCAGGCAGAAGAAGGACTTATTGAAGAGTTCGAATGGTTCGATGACCCTATGGAGAAGTATGAACATATCATCGAGCTTGGTAGAGAGTTAGAAGAATATCCTGAAACTTACAGAGATGAGAACCACTTAGTAAAAGGATGCCAATCTAAAGTTTGGCTTCATGCTGAGCCTAAAGAAGACACCATTCATTTCTATGCTGATAGCAATACTCATATCACCAAAGGAATAATCGCCATTTTGCTCCGAGTATTGAACAATAGGAAGCCTTCTGAGATTATAGAGACAGATCTTGGATTTCTTGAGGAAATAGACCTGAGGTCACATCTAAGTTCACAAAGATCAAATGGCTTAACCGCCATGATTGAAAGAATAAAAGCTTACGCAAAGCTATCAATGGCCCAATAGATGAGTGAAGAGGTAATAATTCCAAAGGACCAACTTAAAGATGCCATTATCGCTGTGATCAAAACGATCTTTGATCCTGAGATTCCGGTTGATATTTATGAGTTGGGACTTATTTACGAAGTCAACATCTCTGATAACAGAGATGTAGAGGTCGTTATGACATTGACTTCCCCAGCTTGCCCTGTTGCTGGCTCTCTTCCATTAGAGGTTGAAGAAAAAGTAGCGGGTGTTTCAGGGACGGGAGAAGTTACTGTCGAGTTAGTATTTGATCCTCCCTGGGAGCAGGATATGATGTCAGAGGAGGCGATGCTTGAGCTCGGATTTTTATAGAAACTAATCGGCCCGAAGGGCAAAAAAATAGAAATATGTACCCAGAAGAATTAGTAAAACCAATGAAAGAAGACCTTACATCTGTAGGGTTTACAGAATTGACTAATGTAGATGAAGTTAATTCTGCGCTTGAAAACAAGGAAGGAACTACATTTCTAGTGATCAACTCTGTTTGTGGATGTGCTGCAGGAAATGCTCGTCCAGGAGTAAAAATGGCGCTTGACAATGAAAAGCTACCAAACAATATGGTCACTGTTTTTGCCGGAGTAGATAAAGAGGCGGTTGACAAAGCCAGAGAGTTCACGGTGCCTTATCCTCCATCCTCACCTTCTATGGCAATGTTTAAAGATGGTAAGCTTGTTCACTTCATTGAAAGACACCAGATCGAAGGAAACAATGCTGAAGCAATTGGAGACCACCTGAAAAAGGTGTTTGACCACTTTTGCTAAACATAAATTATGCACAATCGTTAAGGCAAGAGCCCGTCAAAATTGGCGGGCTTTTGCTTTATCGCTAATTTTGCGCTCTTAAATTCAAAACGACATATGGCTACGTTCCACAAGCTACAGGTAAATAAGGTTAACAAGGAAACCCATGACACGGTATCCATCTCATTTTCAGTGCCTTCAAACCTTACAGATAACTTCAAATTTATTCAGGGTCAATACCTGACATTGAGACTCAATGTAAATGGAGAGTCCCTTAATAGAAGCTATTCTCTTTGTTCTTCCCCATATAATGGTGAAGATCTTACTGTTGCAGTAAAACGAGTTGATGGTGGACGTGCATCAAACTATCTGAATGATCAGGTTCAGGCTGGATCCGAGATAGAAGTTATGGAGCCTATGGGGAATTTTTACACCCAATTAGACTCTTCAAATTCTAAGCATTACTACCTATTCGGAGGTGGTTCGGGAATTACACCTATGCTTTCGATCATTAAGTCTGTAATTAGCCAGGAGCCTAATAGCAAAATGACTCTGTTTTACGGTAACAGAGATGAGAAAAGCATCATTTTCAGACAGGTTCTAGACAAGCTTGCCTCTGAGCATCAGGATCGCCTAAAGATCGTACATATCATCGCTGAAGCGGGTTCTGATTGGAATGGCTACACAGGCATGATGACTCAGGATGTTGTTATGCGCTTAATTCGCGAAAATACCAGTCTTAGCTTCGGAAACGCTGAAATGTTCATCTGTGGGCCTTCTCCAATGATGGCTGAAGTGAAACACGCTCTAGAAACTATGAGTGTTCCAAAGGAGAAAGTGCATATCGAGTACTTTACTGCAAAAGATCCTAGCGATGATGTTGAATCTGCAAGTGTTGGAACTAGCACAGGTGATGCTGAGCCACTAACGGGAAATACCTCAGTTAAGATCATTTACGACGGCAAAGAGCGCGAATTTGAAATGGGACCGGATGATACCGTATTGGAAGCTGCTCTAGACGCGGGATTCGACCCTCCTTACGCCTGTATGGTTGCTGCTTGCTGTACCTGCCGGGCTAAGTTACTTTCCGGGCAGGTTGAAATGGATGATCGCGAGTCTCTTACTGATGATGAGATCGAGGAAGGATATGTCCTAACTTGTCAGGCCCACCCAAAATCTCACGGTGTTGTCCTGAACTTTGACGAATAGTTCCTTTCCAAACATTCTTCAATTTATTGCCACGTTAAAGCCTTACAGGTGTCATTTTGCCTGTAATAGCACCCCAATTTGGCCTATATATAGGCATTTTTGCCCTTCATAGATTATCTTTAAGATAGATGTACGAACTAGATGGAGATAGAAAGAGAGGCTATCTGCGCGTCTTAATTGAGATGGCTAGGGTTGACAGTGAGTATAAGATCAATGAAGATTTTCTACTTAAAGAACTGGCTGAAAGAATGCATATAGACCTCGAAGAGGTTGAGGAGATCAAGGAAAAAGAGCTTTCTCAGGCAAGTAGTTCCATAAAAGTCCCCAAAAGTGAACCTGAGAGAATGACTCTTTTCTATCAGCTTCTATTCATGATGAAAATTGATGGAGAGGTCACCCCTGGTGAAAAAAGACTTTGTAAAAGGATGGGTTTTCGATTGGGAATCAACCCTTTATTAGTCGATGAGTTGATTGAAATTATGGTCGCACACATCAATGATCGAGTACCTGAGCAAGAGATGCTGAATTCAATCAAGAAGTATCTGAACTAAATTTCCCCGTCAGCTTTTTGCACTTCGTAATACACCTCAGGTTCTAAGACTGCTTTCTGATCTGGATTATCTCTTCTACTTGTGATGAGTTTTGAAACTGTATGAGCTTCCATTTTTTTCTCATCAAAAGGGAAAAGGGCCTCAGCTTGCTGATAAAACAGATCCTCCAAATCTTTTGGGCTGGCATCTTTCGAAGGGTTCACTCCAATCCACTTTTTGATTCCTTCACTATCCAGGATGACAGGCATTCTCTCCTTCTTGTTATGGATTTTCGCCATCATAGGATTAGCTTCTGTGGTTATTAGAGAAACAGAAGGCATATCAAGATTCCTGTTGTACTCCCATATTCCGGCAATTCCAAACAGCTCTTGCCCCTTTAGCCTTATAAAATAAGGATAAGCTTTACCATCGATATGACGCCATTCAAAAAAACCGGTGGCAAGAATTACGCAATGGCGTTTAAGAGCTGAGGATTTATAGGATCGCTTCTCAAGAAGGGTTTCAGCTTTGGCATTCGCCATTTTCCTTCTCCATGAATCATCGTATTCCTTCATCCAGGGTGGAAGCAAACCCCACAAAAACGACTGGATCTTTTCGGGCTTTGAAGCGGTAATGACAGGAATATGTGGAGATGCCGATCTATGTGCTGAAATATGATAATGCGTCTCAAAAACTTCTGTATCTGTTACAAATAGGTCAAGATTGCTTAGCTCCTCTCCCAGGCGCTCCGGTGATACATATACCGAGATATCATAGCACATTATGACTCCTCCTGAACTATAAAGAAACCATCAACACCCTGACTCTGGTACAGAGGCATTAAAAGCAAACCATCTTCAAGTGCCTTGATCTGACCGTTCTTGTCAACTGCGAGAACATCATCCTGCTTTACAGCCTGAAAATTGCCGAAACCGCTTTTCATTTGGAATCCGTCGCCCTCATTGATCTCATGTCTGTAACATAGACGGATGACCCTAGGAAGATCTTTTCCATACTCATCAACCAGATCTATGAAATTGTCCAGATCAGGAATATCCCCAGAATCAAATCCTCCAATATTGATCAATAGCTTTCCTATTCCTCCTATCGCTCTATCGATAGATTCAATCTCCTCGTTTTGTCCCGCTTCAAAGCCTATTGACTTTAAGCCTCTTTCTTCAAAGAAGTTGATCGTAGTTCCGGATAGTCTCTCAGTTAAGTTTGAGATCACAGGAATACCAAGGGCCATTGCATGGTCAAAAGATCCCTGAAGGTCATTTGAAAAAGCAAAAACCCCTCCTTCGGCAGAAGTGGTATGCACATCTACAAATAGGAAATCACTGTAGTCTTCAAGATTTATGGATTCCAGAACATTTAGGATCTCTCTGAGCTCTCTTTGCTCATTAGCCAAATGCTCAAGATCTTGGGACTCAACCTCCTGAACGTGCTGATAATCCCACATTCTGTTGAGATCCCTGTCAATAAAGCGCTTACCAAGTTCAAGAGCCTGTCTGTTTCCTGAAAGAGCAATAAATCGTCCTCTTAGCTTTGATTTGTCTTGCTCGAGCATCTGAACGATCTTCTGAAGTGCAATAACACCTGCAGGCTCATTTCCATGAATTCCCGCGCAAGCAATCAACAAAGGACCTCTTGCCCCCTCTACATCCCCTATAATTCGAGGAATTGGTTTTGCAATCTTTAAACTCAACTATTCTTCTTTGAAAGACGCTTCATTAGACGGGCTGATATGTCTATGAAAGTCTGCTCTGTAATAATTCCCACAAGCTTATTGCTTTTAGTAACTACAGGTAAAGCTCCTATTTGGTTCTGACGCATAATATCCATTGCATCCGTAAGCTTAGCTTCGGGATTAATTGTCAGTACATCGGTTATCATTACATCTTTAACCGATTTGCTTGGCTTCTTATCATTGAAGAGTATTTCAGCGTACTCTCTCATCACCTTTCTTGAAGAAACCAATCCAAGTAGTTTACCCTTACCGTCTTCAACCAGCACATAGCGCAACTTTTTCCAGTCCATCATTTCTGATACTAGCTGCACAATGTCATCCTTATGAACTGTAAAGATGTCTTTGGTCATAGACTCTTCGACCAAAAGGTCTGATGGTTTCCAATCACTAAGATCTTCTAGGCTTGCTAGATCCCATTTGTGTACAGGGATCTCCTGCTCCTGATTCTTAATAATTGAAGAGGTAATTGCAGAGAACATTTCCTCCTCAGAAGCCTGAGAAGCAAGCTCGTGATAGCTGTCAAGAATCCAGGTGGATCCGGTCTGCCCTGATTTTACTCTTTCCTCAATTACGCCAAGGTATCTGTCGATGTCGCCCTTGTCAATCTTTGCGGCTTTTAACCCTTTATGGGCGATTGCAAGCAAAGTGTCCAGGATCAATTCCCTGGCGGGAATTTTCTTCCCATCGAACCAGGTAAAGGTCTTATCTATTCCAAATTGGGCAGCTCCTATAAAATTTCCTCTCGCATCGCTAAAGTCCATGAGTTTGGTAACATCATCGATCTCAAGATCCATTCCTGTCATTAAACCAAGCCAAAATGCGGCATTTGCAACTTCATCCAGGACGGTTGGTCCACTCGGGAGAACTCTGTTTTCTATTCGCAGATGCGCTTTCCCATCGCTGATTCCATAACATGGTCTATTCCAGCGGTAAACTGTTCCATTATGGACCTTTAATGCGAGAAGGTCTGGAGTCTCCCCAGAATCAAGTTTAGCTACTACGTCCTCATTTACAGCGGAACTCAGCAACACTCGATATCTAACGATATCTTCTTTATAGATGTCCAGAATCGAGTTCTCAAGCCAACTATTACCAAAAGTCACTCTCGGTGCTTTTTCTCTTAAGTGTTCCGAAGACTTTCTGGTGTCAACACTCTGTTCGAAGAGTGCGACCCGGGTTTCTGCCCATAGTCTTTTACCAAAAAGAACAGGTGAAAATGTTGCGGCTGCCAGGACAGGGCCAGTAATTGCCTGAGCAATATTGTACATCTTGACAAACTTATCCGGGCGGATCTGCAGATGCACCTGAAAACCGGTATTTGCTGCCTCCAGCAATGGCGAATCATGTCTAAAGCTCAGGTCATCCACTCCCTGAATCTTTAAATCATATTCGCTACCTCTGAGTTTATTGATTGCCTGACAAAGAGCGAAGTAACGCTCAAGGGGCATTATGTTATTCATTCCTACATCATACTTTCTGATGGTGGGAAGGATACCAGACATTACAATCTGGGAGTCAAGTTTTCCAGCAGCTTCTCTAGCCATCTGAATCTTTTCCTTTATCTCCTCCTCCATTAAGGATAAAGCATTGCCTTTATATTCTCTTGGCAAAGCATTTATCTCAAGGTTGAATAATGCAAACTCTTCAGTAAAAGATTCATCATTCAGACTGGAAAGCATTTCATTAGCCAATGGAGCTGGCTTTAGGTTCCTGTCGATAAGACAGAATTCCTGTTCAGCACCAATTCTGGTCTTGTCAATCTCAAACCAGCCTTCCTTTAACATTCGGTCAAGTGCTCGAATATCCTTAAGCAGGGCTTGTTCGAAAACCTGAAGTTGTTTTTGTGTAGTGGCGAGTTTAACTTTTGATTCACCCATTTAGCACGGTTATTGATTAAAATTAGGTAAATATTGGTGCTTTACTAGATGATTGATGTCTAGTATAATTGACAGAACAAATCCATTCTACAAAGTGGATTTTATCATAAGACATAATTCATCAGAATGCGTTAAATTGGAACTATGGTGAAATTTTACCTCTGTATAATTCTTAACATATCAATCTGCTTTTCACTCCTGGCCCAGTCAGAAAGCAATACTAGCTTTCAGGGATGTGGGAGTGGTGTGATTGATCTTACAGAGATCTCCAGTGCAGGGTCTAACCTTTTCATCCTGCATCTCCCAAACAATTGCTACGATTGCTCGCTTCCAATTTCTCAGATTGAATCATTAAGACAGGGAGAAAAAGAGACAAAATTCTTTCTTGCTATTCCTACGGATGGTGCAAACCTGACCTGTCAGAGCGCTAAATCCTGGCTTCAATCCAAAGGCCTCGACTTTTTTACAATTTTGAAGTATCCAAAGGGATACAACCCTGCCCCTACTGCAGCCCTTGTCTATACATTTATCAAGCCCGGAGAGCTTGGTGAGGTTGCTGCTGCTGAAGAAATTCTACCAGAACCTATTCCCGACGCTGTTGATCCGGCAGTTGAAGCTGCTGAGAACGATGAACAACTCAACCTTGGTCCTGTTGAGTTTGCAATTACAGACTTTTACCCTAATCCATTTGAAGACCTTGTTACACTAAATTTCTCAACTCCACAGGAAGAGAACATGGTTGTAAGAGTGCTGGATATAGTCGGCAACGAGGTATACAATGGGGTTTTTTGCATCAACGAGGAGAAGTCTGAGGTTTCTTTCCTCATTGGGGATAAAGACAGACTCAATTCTGGCGTTTACCTTCTCCGAGTTGAACTTGAAGACAAGGTTGAGACCTTGAGATTATTCAAAGATTAGTATTTGCAATTACGTATTCTCATTCTTTTTATCCTGTTGCTACCCGCAACAGTAGAGGCTCAAAGTAGCAGTCCATATGTTCTTAACTGGAAGACAGATGCTCCTTTTGGAGTGATTGGCATTGGAGCTACCACAACATCACTTCTATTACAAAAGAATACCAAACCGTTACAACCAATTGATATTGAAGGCCTGAATAGAATGGATGTTTCAGCTTTCGATAGAAAGGCTACTTACAATTGGAATCCATCTGCGGCAAAGGCAAGTGATATCTTACTTTATTCCTCTTTTGCAGTTCCATTTACTCTCCTGGCAGGTGAGGCTTCAAGGGATGATTTTGGAAAGATCAGTTTGATCTATGCAGAGGTTTTTCTGATAAACTTTGGGATCACTAACCTTCTAAAGCAAACTGTAAAGAGAACAAGGCCATTCGTATTTAATCCTAATGCACCTGATCATTTGAAGTATGAGATGGATGCAAGGAACAGTTTCTTCTCAGGGCATACCTCTGTTACTACGAGCATGTATTTCATGACTGCAACTATGTTCTCAGACTACTATCCTAATTCAAAATGGAAACCAATGGTATGGTCATTCTCAGCGGCAATTCCTGCTATAACCGGATGGTTAAGAGTGCGTGCCGGAAAACACTATTGGTCTGATGTAATTACCGGGTATGCTGTTGGAGCGTTAGTTGGGTTTCTGGTCCCAAGACTTCATCACAAGAAGTTCGGGTTCAACCAGTAATTAAGACAAAGGAACGTTTTCAACGATTTCCAGACCATAACCGATCAAGCCAACTCTCTTCTTAGGGTTGTTTGAGATCAATCTGATCTTTCTTACGCCAAGATTTCTTAGAATCTGAGCACCGATACCGTAATCTCGTTGATCCATATCCATTGCAACATTTAAACTGTCAGAGCCAGCTTCTTTTTGCTTTTTGAGGGTCTTTAATCTGTCGACGATATTCAAGCCTGAGATCTCCTTATTGATATAAAGAACCACACCTTTTCCTTCTTTCTCAACAAGCTCAAGACTCTTAGTAAGGGCTTCTTCTTTGCCAAATCCAAGGATCCCAAAGAAATCATCTGTGATATTGGAGCTGTGAACGCGAACCAGAACCGGCTCATCTTCATCCCACTCTCCCTTCACAACTGCAAGGTGCTTCTCTTCTGTGGTATCCTGACTAAAGGCCACCAGATTGAAATCTCCGAATTTGGTAGGAACTTCTAACTCAGCTTCACGCTTGATAAGACTATCGTGCTTCAAGCGGAATTCTATCAGATCTTTGATGGTAATAAGCTTGAGATCAAAGCGATCAGCAACCTCGCGCAATTGATTGAGACGGGCCATTGTTCCATCTTCATTCATGATCTCAACCAATACTCCAGCAGGTTCGAAACCAGCAAGTCTGGAAAGGTCAATTGCAGCTTCTGTGTGACCCGCTCTTCTCAGTACTCCTCCTGTTTTTGCCTTTAGAGGAAACACATGGCCTGGTTTTCCAAGCTCCTCAGGCTTAGTCTCTGGATTGATCAATGACTGAATAGTCTTCGAACGATCAGAGGCGCTGATACCAGTGGTACATCCGTGCCCAATTAGGTCTACAGAGACGGTGAACTGAGTTTCATGTAGTACGGTGTTTTTACCAACCATTAACTCCAGGCCAAGCTCTTCACATCTATCCTCAATTAAAGGAGCGCAAATCAAGCCCCTTCCATGGGTAGCCATGAAATTCACAACTTCTGGAGTCACATTCCTTGCGGCTGTAATGAAGTCTCCTTCATTCTCTCTGTCCTCATCATCAACTACAATCACAAGCTTTCCAGCCTTGATATCTTCAATAGCAGATTCAACTGAATCAATCTTAATCTTAGTCATTTCGCTTAGTTGGTTGCCATGCATTTGTTCTGACTCCTTTAATGTATTTGATAAACCCATTTGCGAGTGCCAGGTTCATTTCTACGAAATAGGCAGGGTAGCGCAAAAGTACTGAATGCAGTCCCATCTTTCTGGCAATTCGATCTAAAAGAGGGCTTAACAGTAATAGTAAATAGATCATTAAGACTGGTAACCAAAATCCATGGATTGAGTAACCAAGAATAAGACCGGCTAAAATGAATGAGAGCCAAATTGGACCAAGCCACCTCAATACCTTATGAGATAAAAAGGAAAAACTCAATCGGCCGGGAGGCCAAAGTAAATGGTAGTAAACAGATAGGTTCTGAAAGTTACCTGCAGATATTCTTGTTTTCCTCTTAAACTCTTCTGATACCTCAGAGGGAAGATCTTCGAAGCAAATTGCGTCTTCTGCCATCACTGCTTTATAGCCCTTGTCAAAGACATTCATAGAGATATAGAAATCCTCCATCAGGAAGTTTGTTCTCAAGGCTGGGATGAGCTTCGCTCGGATGGCATAACATGCACCAAAGGCACCCATCATCGTAGCCCAGGCTTTCCCCTCATTTATCTTTAACTGGTTCTCCGAACCGATATAAAACTTCTCCTGATATGAGATCCCTCTCCTATCCTCTCCATAGTTCTTTATCACCGCTCCAACCTGTCCGATAGAATCATCCTGAAATGGTGCTACCAGATTTTCAATTAGGTCTTCTGAGAAAAGGACATTTGCATCAGTCATGACCATGATATCGCGACTTTCATCGTAGTTGGGGTTGGACTTTAGTTCGGCTTTCAATCGGTTCAACACATTTGCTTTCCCGGCTCTATCCTCGTACCTGAAAAATCTGATCTGGGAATTTGGAAAATCCTTGATGATCTCATCAGTTCGATCAGAAGATGCATCTGACCCGATCCATAATTCAAGCTTTGATTCCGGGTAAGTCAATTTATCAAATGACTCAAGTTTCTTTTCAATAATTCTCTCTTCATTGAATGCACTCATTAGTATCCAAACTCTGGGACGATCATTCTTTGAGTTTGAGTGATATGGCATTCTCCCCTTTGCAAGGATTCTCATCAGGGCTGGGTATACCACATATGCATGTAGCAGAGCTAAAAAGCCAATAAGGATCAATATGTAGGCCAATACATCCATGGCTAATTCAACAGAGTCTGATAAAACTCAATGAGTTTCTTGCTATTTGATTCGATGTCGTAGGCTTGCTTAATAGTCTCATTGCCAGATTCGCCAAGAGATTCTGCAAAGGCTTTATTACTGGCAAGTCGGTCGATTTCAGAAATGAAGCTTTCAGCATCATCAGCTATAAGCAGACCTCTGTCATGTCTAACACTCATCCCTTCAGATCCAATTGAAGTACTTATGATCGGTTTTTTCATTCCGAGCCCTTCAATAATCTTCAATCGCATCCCAGAACCCGAAAACAGAGGCACCACCATTATTCCGTGTTCAGACATAAACTTAAAGGCATCTTCCACCTCTCCATGATAAACTATTTGCTCAGACTTTAAGCTTTTAAGTCTATCCGGTGCATTCCTTCCGGCGATGTGAAATTTTGACTCTGGATACTTTGATTCCACTTTGGGCCAAACCTGGTTTAAGAACCAAAGCAAACCTTCCCAGTTTGGCATCCAATCCAGCCCGCCGATAAAAAAGAAATCGGGCCATGTACCCTCATATTTAATTGGATCAAGCTCTTTGAGGTCTACAAAGGCCGGTACGATTTCATAAGGAGTGTCACACGAGATTTCTTTTAAGAATGATGCGTCCTGTTCTGTTATTGGAACTAAACCATCTACCTCATGGAAAAGGCTTTTCTCATATTTATGAAGGCGATTTGCCTGCAAATTGATATATATCTTTTTGAAGGGGTTGGAAACCTCATTTGCCAGACGCTTCCAAATCTTGTGTTCAATATTATGCATCCTCAATACGACTTTTGCTGAAGAGTTTGCTCTAATTGTATTGAGGTAAGGTCCCATAAAGGGTCCTTCCAATTGGATTATGTCAAAGCTACCTTGCTGTAAAAGGTCAATTAGCCTTTGCTTGAAGCCATGATCTTCAAATCTTGACACGTGAAAGGGCTTTCCATCCAGCAGATTTGCAAAAGCATTTAGCGGAGTGATTTGAGTATTTACATCTACCACTTCCCAGTTTGCAAGCTTAGCTACATCCTTTGGGAGTGCCTTTTGATCAAAGTAATGCTTGGGTGTATTAACAGTTAATAGAGTAAGATCTACGCCTTGATTGCTCAATCCTCTAGTGATATTAAAAATCCCTATTGCTCCTCCATCTTTAGGAGGATAAGGAAAGCGATACGATAACTGTAGAACCCTCATTATTGGCGAGCAAAAGTAATCATTCAGAAAGGCAAATTGAGGAAGGTATGGGATATAAAAGCAAAATCCCGCCGAGGCGGGATCTTGACTTAAACGAGAAAAATCTTAATAGCTAAGAATTGTAAATTCTGTACGTCTGTTATCCTGATGCATGTCGTCAGTACAGTCATCTGTTCTTCCTTTTCCAACTCCGCCTTCACATGCACAATCATTCACGGGTTTTGACTCTCCATAACCAGCAGCAAGAATTCTCTTACCTGAAATCCCACTTTTGATTATGTAAATCGCTGCAGACTCAGCTCTTTTTGCTGAAAGCTCAAGGTTATACTCCTTTGAAGCTCTACAGTCAGTATGAGAAGCAAGCTCAATGGTCATTGTTGGATTATCATTCATGGTCTTAACAAGGAAGTCCAGATCCGGCTTAGCATCTTCACGAATAAACCACTTGTCGAGATCATAATAGATGTTCTCAAGTTCTATTGGAACGTCTTTCTCTGTCAATAGAAGAACAAGTTCCTCCTCGATAATAGCTGGCGGAATAACTCCAACAGTACTTGTTTTCTTAGTGGTTGATAGGTATTGTCTACGCTCTGAGATAGGAGCATGAGACCCCTCGAGAACATACTGTTGTTCTCTGTCTACAATGAAACTTACTTTTCCTGAAGCATCAGTCATAGCAGTTTCTTTCTCATTGGTGTAGAGGTTAGTAAGTACAACCTTTGAGTTTGGAAGGATCTCTTTCTTATCCTCATTTGGTAGAGAAGCGTAAACCGTTACGATAAGCTCAATATCACCAATAGGTTCAATATCGCAATAGTAAAGATCATCTCCTCCTGCACCACCAGCACGATTCGAGGCAAAGTATCCAAACAGACCATTCTCAGAAACGATCATGTTAAAATCATCAGAAGATGTATTTACTGGAGCTCCAAGGTTAGTTGGGTTTGCCCAGGTATCTCCTTTCTTTTCAGCAACAAAAATGTCAAGGCCACCAAGACCGGGATGTCCATTTGAAGCGAAGTATAAGCTTCCGTCATTTGCAATATATGGGAACATCTCGTCTCCAAGGGTATTCACCATAGGTCCAAGATTTCGTGGTTCACCCCACCCGGTTCCAACTTTCTCGCAGATATACAGGTCACTTCCACCTTGCATACCTTCTTCATTCATGTCACTTGTAAAGACAATAAAATCGCCATTTGGACTCAAAGCTGCATGAGCAACTGAATGATCTTCCCCATTAGCCGGGAAATCTGTTCCAATATTCCCCCATACTCCTTCTTCATTCTTAGTAAGCATGAAGATCTTCAGTCCAACAGTTTTGTCTGCGCCTTTACCAGGCTTTTTGCGGGTATAGTTTGAACGAGTTAGGTACATGATGTTCCCATCATTGCTAAAGGTTACAGGACCATCATGGAATTTTCCATTGATTTTCCCTTCAAGAGGCTCAACAGATCCTGTCAACATGCCATTCTCATCGGCATCAGCTACATAAAGGCCAAGAAATGGAGCCTGAGTCCATAAGTCCATATTTCCGACAAAGACATCATCCTCTCTATTTGAAGAAAAGATCAATCCATCATTATAAAACATTGGACCGAACTCATCTCCTGCAGAGTTTACTTCAGAAAGGTTTCTAACAGTATATCTAGACTCAGCGCTCATCATGGTCTCGATATCTGCCATATCATACTTCAAAGAAGTGGTATAAGCTGGATCATTGACCATTTCAGCATACTCCTCGAAGTAGGTCATTGCCATATCATACTTCTGATTACTTCTCAAAGATTGAGCATAGTAGTAATAGAATTCAGGCTTAGCTCCAGGAATCTTAACTAATTGAGAATAAACTTCTTCTGCTTTTTGCCACTTATTCAGCATTCGATAGCAATTACCTAATTGCTCCATTGAGTAATAGAGTTCAGGGTTCTTATCAATTGCTTTAGAGTAAAGAGCAGCAGCTTTCTCAAAATTGAAAGACTCGTACTGAATGTTTCCTCTATTCTGGAATGATTTCCCCTTCTGGCCAAATGAGCAAATGGCTAGGGAAATCATTAAGGCTATAGTTAGTAACTTTTTCATTATCAGCGCTTTTGGGGCATTAACCACAAGAAATCATTTAGAAGTAACGAACATATCTAGGTGTAACAAATCGCTTACGCTCGAAACCAAAATCATAACCTACCATGATCTCATGTGTACCAGAGTTGAAGTTGCTCAGAGCTGTAAGGTTTGCATCATATGCATACCCAATATTCAACTGAGGAGTAACTTTAAACTCGACCATTCCAATGATAGATTCTCCAACTGGCTTATCTGCATCTCCTCCAATTCTATAACCCGCAGCTAACCAAAGCCTGTCAATGAACAGGAAGGCAAAGTTTAGATCAATAGATGGTGGAGTGTTCTTAACTGCTTTATACAGGAAGCTTGGCTTGAATTTTACAACGGATTCTTCTTTACCAATTACAACCCCGGCCGTCAATAGATAATGTTTCCATTGTCTTGCAACAGGCTCTGTTGCAGCATTGTGCAACTTCTCATTTAAGCTACTATTAATGAGATGGGGAATTGAAAATCCTGCGTACCAGCGCTTGTTATAAGCGTAGATCCCAAACCCAAAGTTTGGAACCCCAAGCTTTCGCGCTACTGCGAAAGTTTGATCCGCAGGATCGATAATAGTTGCCTCAGGCAGGTTGCTATTATAAACCGTAACTCCAGCTTGAAGACCAAGGGATAACTTAATACCCTTAGGCAACTGGAATCTGTATGCAAATGAACCGTAGATTGAATTCATATCCGTTACACCAAGGTGATCTGTGGTAAACCACAAACCAGCAGCATATTGGTTCTGCTTGAATGGTGTATGGATAGCAAAGGAAGCTGTTCGTGGCGCTCCTTCGAATCCGGTCCATTGATGGCGGTAAATTGCTCTCACACTCACAAACTCCTTACTTCCAGCATAAGCCGGGTTCAGGTACAGCCCATTGAACATATACATACTGTAGGCTGCATCTTGTTGAGCATTGGCATTTTTCCCTACTCCTATTAGGCCTAGTAGCAAGACCACTGCAAGAATTTTAAGGGTTTTCATATCCGTTGATTTATTAGTTAGCTGCCTTTCGGCAATTATTATCTATTGATTACTAAATACGTTCCGTAAGGTGCTACACCATCAACATTGAAGTTGACTCGCATGTAGTATGTGCCGTCAGGTAATGGGTTTCCTTGGCGATTCACACCTTCCCAATCATTGTTGTATGGGCCTTGTGAGTTCCATACCTCATCACCCCATCTGTTGAAGACGAATATTTCAGCATCTGGGTAATTCTCAGGAAGATTAAGAATAACAAGGAAGTCGTTTGCTCCATCGCCATTTGGTGAGAAACCGGTAGGTATCACAACTGGCTGCTGTAGGTTAATCACAGCCCAGGCAGTGTCACAGATCGTATCTCCTCCAAACTCTACGCACAATACGTACTGGAAGCTATCCATCAATGGTCCTCCAACAGGCTCATAACTGAACTCTCCTGTTGTTTCATCGAAGGTTAAGAATCCATTCACTACATCTGTAATGACAGTGAATGTTGGAGTAAGTGATGTAGGCCAGATATCATTAGTATCTACTCTAGCATCAAGTCTGATCTGAGTTTCTACCATTTCATAGAAATCATCATTAGCAATCACTGTTGGTCCACATCCATCATAGAAGACCGTAACAATGACTTTTCCTGTGTCTGTAGATCCGTAGATATCAGTGATCACATAGAAGAATGAGTCAGTTCCAAGGAACAAGCTATCTGCTACGTAAGTAATATTTCCTGAACTATCTACACTAGCTGTTCCATAGACTGGTGCAATACCAATACCCGAAACGTAGAAGCTATCCTGCGACAGGTGGAAGTCATTACTGATCACATTGAAGTCTGCAGTATCACAATTTGCAATTCCAAATGAATCGTCGATTGCTACAGGTCCTAATCTCGGGATCACTGTAATGATAACAGTGAAGGTATCACAGAGGACAGGTAGTCCGTCATCACATGCGATAAGAACCATAGTGTCATTTCCAATGAATCCAGAGTCCGGAGTATATGTGAAACAAGTGTCACCAGTACCTAGGCCGGTAACCGTTCCATTAGATGGTGCGATAACAATACCCGTGATATCAACATTATCTCCATCAGGATCGATCACCATTGGACATGGAGTGATCGGAGTATTGATATAGGTCGTATCGTAGATCGTGTCAATTGGATTGAACTGTGGAGTATCAACCACAACTGGAGGACGATTACAAGTATCAACCAGAACAGCAATAGCAGCTATATCTCCTAACCTTGGATCACCATTGTCAAATGCTGTATAGAAGAATACATCAGATCCATAGAATCCAGGGTTTGGACAATACAGGATCGTACTGTCATTTATCAAAGTAGCTGTACCATTGGATGGCTGCGTAATTGAACCAATGCTATCGACTACCTGACCTGTATCAATATTGTCGATATCGTTCCTCAATGGGAAGATCAATGAGCAGGTGTCATTACAAACTGTTACTTCATCCACATTGATATCTGGAGTATCATTAACAGGAAGTACAAGCACAATTACAAGAGCTGTATCCTCACAAGCATCATCTGAAATTGAGTAATAGAATGAGTCAACTCCGTACCAGTTTGGATCTGGAGTATAAGTCACAATATCATTCGTATCAATTGAAACTGTACCATTTGAAGGATTGGTTACGAAGTTGTAGAAACGAACAGTATCATCTGCATCAACATCATTTGCTAATACATCGATAGCTACTGCGGAATCTTCATTGGTAACTGCAAAGTCATTGTTTGCAATCGGACAATCGTTAACCGGAGTCACAATAACAATGTAGACCTGAGTATCACACTTACCTCCAGTATCACATGCAATGAATACAAAGGTGTCGGTACCAGTCCAGTTAGTATCAGGCTCATAGTATACACAAGCAGTATCATTCATTGTGAATGAAATTGGACCAGGTTGTGTAAAGTATCCCTGACCATTGTCAAAGCTGTCAAGAACGGCGATTACAACACTATCATAAGGATTACCAAAGTCTACATCCGTGATTGGGAAACAGGTTGTGATATCAGTATCCTCTGGGATAGTGACGATCAGAGTATCACTTCTACCATTTGGTCCGCCACCTGGCCCACAAGTATCACATGTTGGACAGGTATCTCCAATACAAGGTGGGTCATTAACCGGAAGAACAGTTACAAAGACACTTGCTGTGTCACAACAAGAACTTCCTGCCATCATCTGGCCAACCGTATCACAAACAACATATCTAAAGGTGTCATTACCATTAAAGTTTGGATCAGGTGTGTAAGTAACAGTTCCACTTCCAGTTGGTATTGCAGTACCATTAGCAGGCATCATTACGATGGCAACGGATGATGGATCAATATTGAAGTCAACATCCACATCATTTGCTAATACATCGATAACAACAGCTGTGTCCTCTCTGGTTGTATCGTAGTCATCCATTGCCATTGGACAATCATTAACCGGAGTAACAATCACTATATAAACCTGCGTATCACATAAGCCACCTGTATCACATGCAGTGAAGACAAATGTGTCGATACCAGTCCAGTTAGAATCTGGCTGATAGAATACACAGAAGGTATCATTCATCGTGATGCCGATCGGACCAGGAGTCGTGAAGTAGCCCATACCGTTATCGAAGCTGT
>CAXDOZ010000035.1:0-21781 GCA_963991145.1 uncultured Chitinophagales bacterium
TCATTTTCAGCCGCATCGAGATCACCTAAATAGAGATAGGTAATTGCCCTCTTCATGATCGAGATGGTATCATCCGGATTAATCAACAGAACAGAATCCAGCTCCTGAAGCGCAAGCTCATACTCGCCAAAGTCCAACAAAGCCTTCACATGCTGATCACAGAGATTCTCTTCATAATCTGCGAAGCATAGCATTTTCTCGTAGCTTTCGATTGCCTGTCGGTAATTGAATGACATTAACTGCAGCTGGGCCATACCTCCATTGTAACCCATCAGATCGGCTATATATGGATTGATCTCCACTGCTCGGTTAAAGTCTGATGTTGCTTCTGCATCACGACCAACAAGTGCATAGGCTCTAGCTCGTCTAATCAGGGCCTCCGCATTAATTGGGTCAAGCGTAAGAACCTTGGTATAGATCAGAATTGCAGATTCCATATCAAAGCTTGACATCGCAAGGTTGCCCTGTGCCATTAGGGTTTGGACATCAATAGTAGAATTAACTGTATTGGGTTGAGCCTGAGTAAACAGGAAGGAAAAGCCAAGAAGTGAAAGGAGCAGATATCTTCTCATACTATACAAGTTTTGTGATGTCTTCAACACCCATGTATCGGTTAATCGTAAAGCCCTCAGCGTATTTTACTCCAAGCGGCTTTCCGTAGGTTATATAAGTTGATTCAAGGAAAGAAAAGAAATCCCTGCCCGAGATAAAAGTATCGGGCTCATCGGATTCAGGATCAAAAAACTGGGTTTTATAAGCCTTTACAGCCTCCATTTTCTTTTCAAAAAAGTCGCTTATATCAACTACAAAATCAGGTTCAATATATCTAAACTGCGTGTAGTGATAAAGAGCTTTTGGTCTCCATGCCTCCTGAGATTTGTCATCAAGAGTCGTTTCAATTTTTGGCAGTCCTGAGAGGAAACAAGCGTCATAGGCAAGCTTCGCTCCTTTTGCATGATCGGGGTGACGATCAACAATAGCATTGGCGAGAACCACATCTGGTTTATACTTGCGCAACATCTTGATCAGCTCGATCTGATGTTCCTCATCATTTTGAAAAAAGCCATCTCTAAAACCAAGGTTTTCTCTGGCATGCAGACCCATGATCGCTTTTGCATCTGCCGCTTCCTGATCTCTTGTTTCTGCAGTCCCTCTGGTACCTAATTCTCCTCTGGTGAGATCAATGATCCCAACTTTCTTTCCCTGGTGAATATGTTTTAGTAATGTCCCTCCACAACCTAATTCTACATCATCCGGGTGGGCTCCAATTGCAAGTATATCTAGCTTCATTCCTGGTAATTATTAGCCGGCATAGCCGGCCGATGAGGATATTGATTGAAAATAAAAAAGACCTACTGATAAATAGGCCTTCCTTGATTCTTATTCACTTAAGAGCTTATCGATCTTCCTCTTTACTTTGGAAGAATCAGGCTTCGTGATCGACATGTAATAGTCCTGAACGTGCCCTTCTTTGTCTACAATGTACTTCTGGAAATTCCATTTTGGAGAAATTCCTACGGCGCCATTTCTCTTCTTGTCTGAAAGGAACTTATAGATAGGGTTTGCATCTTTTCCTTTAACATCAGACTTCTCCATTACCGGGAATGAAACTCCGTAATTGACCTGACAGAACTCTTCTATCGCCTCGCCTTCAAGTGGCTCCTGACGTCCAAACTGATTTGAAGGAAAGGCAAGCACTTCAAGCCCTTTGTCTTTATACTCCTCGTAAAGATTTTCGAGATTGGCGTACTGAGGTGTGAATCCACATTTAGAAGCGGTATTCACGATCATTAGCACTTTGCCTTTATAGTCTGCGAAGTCAACCTCCTTTCCCTGGAGGTTCTTGAATTTGAATTGGTGTATTGATTCAGCCATGCCAACAGAACATCAGCATTTTTGAAAAGTTCTAAACCACTCCTTTTGCAGATAGGTAGCGCTCTGATTCAAGAGCAGCCATACATCCGGTACCAGCGGCAGTTACTGCCTGGCGGTAGATCTTATCCTGCAAGTCTCCTGCAGCAAAAACCCCTTCTACATTGGTGGCAGTTGAATCGTTTTCAGTGATCACATAGCCTTCCTCATCGATATCAAGATAGTCTTTGAAAAGGTCTGACATTGGCTTGTGGCCAATTGCCACAAAGAAACCCGTAACGGGGATCTCAGTCTTCTCTCCTGTCTTATTATTGAAAACTCTAACTGCTTCAACAACAGTATCCCCAAGAACTTCATCAGTCTCTGTATTCCAATAGATCTCGATATTCTCAGCTGCGAAAACGCGATCCTGCATGATCTTAGATGCACGCATTTCATCTCTACGGATGAACATGTGCACCTTGGAACAAAGCTTTGAAAGGTAAAGCGCTTCTTCAGCAGCTGTGTCTCCAGCACCTACAATTGCAACTTCCTGGTTCTTGTAGAAGAATCCGTCACAAACAGCACATGCTGAAACTCCGTGTCCGTTAAGTCTTTGCTCTGACTCCAGACCCAGCCATTTGGCAACCGCTCCAGTGCTTAGAATAACTGATTCTGCTTCAATTACGGCTTTGCCTTCATCCACTTCAACTTTATAAGGAGGCTTTCCTGAAAAGTCAACTTTGGTTACCATTCCGTATCTGATATCAGCGCCCATGCGCTCTGCCTGCTTTTTGAAATCCTCCATCATTTGAGGTCCCATAACGCCATCGGCGTAGCCAGGGTAATTTTCTACATCAGTAGTGATCATCAATTGACCACCTGGTTCAAGTCCTTGATAAAGGACCGGTTTTAAGTTTGCTCTAGAAGCATAAATAGCTGCTGTATATCCCGCTGGTCCAGATCCTACGATCAGACAATTCACTTTTTCCATCTCAGGCATTCAAATTTTTGTTAACCAAATCACTGGCGTCAAAAGAAAGTTCAAATATCCGAATTTGAGACAGTCTGTGAAGGCCCATTTATCGCTATATGTGCATAAATACTGCAAGCGACAATATGCTAGAAAAAGCTAGAAGGGAATTGAGATGGAATCCCAGGTTACAGAGTAACCTGCCCATACACCTAAACCATCGGTAATATTGGATTGTACGATGGACGGAGTGCTAAAAGGCGAGTCTCCATTATCATTCTCAAGAGAGTTATAAAAGGTATAAACCGGACGGCTGATATTCGTCCATTTTAGAAGTACATTATCTCCCTTCCAGAAGTAACCGTAGGTCTCGAAGTTGAAATCCTCATCTGGTCTTGCTCCTCTCTGAAGAGGCAGTGTTACCGTAGTTCCTACGAAGAGTTTATCGTCGAATACCGTTCCTCCTCCAGGTAGATAATAAGGCTCTTCATTTCGCTTGTTCCAGTAGCGAACATAGTTTCCAAATGTATCTGGTACAGAAAAGGTCACATCAACCTGAACTAGTGAATCTCTGAGGTCTTCATCTGGATGATCTGAGATGCTCAAGCCAACAATTGGAATCCTGATTGGAATCACTGTTTTTGCAGAGATTCTGAATGAGTCTGGAGTTGTAGCCTCCATCCAATAGGTCTTTCCTTCTTCTCCTCTAAAACTGCTTCCACCGGAGTTAAAATCAGGTACACTGTAGAATGGCAAGAATTCGGTGGCATTATCATTTGTATCATTCTCTGAGATCATCAAGATCTCCTCGTAGATATAAGTCCTCATCGGCCCGGAGGGCAGAAAAGCAGGAATGTACAGAGTCAAAAACGTGGTATCAGTCTCTGAAAAAACTTTTATCTGAGCATTTGTGACAAGAATTTCCTGCAAAGCGTCCTGTGAAATAGTATCGTAAAAGGATGAGTTCTTCGTGAGAATAATTATTGGCGGGCGGTTGGTTTCAATCCTTCCCTCAACCACCAGCATTTCAGGTGCACTTGGAAGTGACAATGAGATATTCTTCTCACAAGAAGTACCAAAGTAGATCGCTGCTGCAGCAAAAAGCCATATGATGATGTGATCTCTCATTAGAATCTAAAGTTCCAGGTGAATGAAGGAATAATACCGAAAAGAGAAACCTGCTTCGCCTGAACTGCAAGGTCTCCTGAATTAACATCACCCTCTATATCATTATAGATAAAGAATGGGTTCTTTCGGTTGTAGATGTTATAGATAGAAACTGTGATATCACTGTATCTCTTCTCATTATTCTTTAAGATCAAACTTGCGGAGAAGTCTAGTCGATGGTAAGGAACAAGTCTGTAAGAGTTTCTATCTCCGTATTGGTTAACCACCTCTCCTTCAATAAAGTAGCGACCAATTGCTGGAGTAGTAGTTTGACCTGTCCCATAAACGAAAATGGAACTTATGCGCCATTTCGGGCTGATATCGTATATCACAACAGCTGAGAGGTCATGACGTCGATCGTACTTGGCCCAGAATGATTCTCCACCATTGATGTCTGGGAAGGTTCTGTCGGTCCAGGAAAGAGTGTATCCAATCCAACCTGTCCATGATCCCGCATTCTTTCTTACAAAGAATTCAACTCCGTAACTCTCCCCATTTCCAAAAACAAAACTGTCTTCAATGTCTTCATTCAACTCAGCATTACAGCCCTCACAGAATTCGATCTGATTACGCATCTTCTTATAATAACCCTCTACTGAAGCTTCGATCATGTTATTTGCGAAGTTTCTATAGTAACCAAGTGAGAACTGATAGCCTCTTTGCGGCTCCACAACTGCCGTACTTGGAACCCAAAGATCAGTTGGCAAAGTAGTGGTGGCACTTGTTGCCAGGTGCACGTATTGAGTGTTATAGGTAAAGCCAAACTTCAGTGAAGAGAACTCATCTACCATGAATCGCGCATTGATTCTGGGTTCAATGCTCCAGTAATCAGCAATCTTTTCATGACGCTTGTAGGTTAAAGTATCTGTAGCCTGACCGGTCTCCGGATCGAACAGGATCTTTTGACCTGGACCAACATTAGCGAAGTAGCTTAAACGAAGGCCTGCATTTACGCTTAATCGCTCATAGATCTCCCATTCATCCTGGACATAGATTCCAACTTCATGAGCCAGTTTATTGGTCAGGTCGGTTGAAAATTCTACGTCTCCCTGATTTCCATCTGCGATGTACGGAGTGAAGGTGTGATGTGTGTACTGGGCACCGATCTTAACCTTATGATCAGGATGCGGGAAGTAATCAAAGTCCACTTTACCAGACCAGTCGCGGATTCCAGAGCTTAATCTGAACTCCACATCAGAGAAGATGGATGTAATATCGAACTGGTAGTCGTTGTAGATCGCTGTCGCGTTCATGAACAGCTTGTCGCTGAAAAGGTGATTCCATCTAAGAGTTGCAGTTGAATTACCCCATGGGAAATCAAAGCTGAAGTTGTCGGAAGGACTTCTGAATCTAAAAACATCACGACCGAAATAACCACTTAGATAGATACGATCCTTATCACTGAACTTGTAATTGATCTTTGCATTGATGTCGTAGAAGTAATAGGTGTTTCCAGCCAATTCGCCATCGTTTCTATTATTGAGGACAGGTCTGGCTAACAGATCCGCATATGTTCTACGAGCAGAAACCAGGATGGAAGCTCTATCCTTCTTCAAAGGACCTTGCAATGTCAATCTACTTGAGATCAGGCCAATTCCACCTTCTGCCTGCCACTTCTTCATATTTCCCTCTTTCATTGAGAGGTCTACGACCGATGAAAGACGTCCACCGTATTCTGCCGGCATTCCCCCTTTAATAACAGTAGTATTCTTGATCGCATCTGAGTTGAAGACTGAGAAGAAACCAAAAAGGTGACCAGTGTTATAGACTACGGCATTATCCAGGAGGATCAGGTTTTGGTCAGGACCACCGCCTCGAACATAAAAACCTGCATTCCCCTCTCCCGCTGATTGAATACCGGGAAGAAGCTGGATTGTTTTAAGAATGTCAACCTCCCCAAAAAGAGCTGGTAAAGCTTTTATCGTTTCGGTGGATAGTTCGACCTTTCCAACATCAGTACTGCTGACGTTTTTGTCTTTTGCCTCAGCTGAGATTTCGACCTGCTCTGTTTGAATAGCTGACTTGTTAAGATCGATATTGAGACGAATATCTTCTGTTAGTGTGATTTCAGAGAAGTAATTCGTGTAACCCAGATAGCTTACGATCAAGGTGTACTTTCCGGTATCGAGAGTAAGAGAATAGAATCCATAGATATTGGTAGTAGTACCTTTCATCAACTCATCGATGAATACATTTGCACCAATCACATCTTCTCCATTTGCGGCATCTTTCACATAGCCCGAAATCGTGGCTTTCTGGGAGAAAGACAGCGTGTAGAGGCTTGTTAGCAGCAGTGTATATATGATTCTCTTCATTGATTCAGATCCGCTCTTCAAATTATCCGGCATAGTTACTACAGTCATCCTATATCAGAATCAAATAATGGATGATCCTTATAGATATCTCGTTGAATGGTACTTAATGCAGGTTGAATTGAATTCTTGCCTTTCAACAAGAATTATGCCTTAGAGTTTAAAGAATCTGACAGCTTCCTTAAAGTTTTGGTTGTGTAGAGTTGCCACATATCCTCCCCGAGCAAGCTTTTGAGTATAGGGAATGTCAAACTCGAGATAATTGCCATCTCTTTGCTCGACTTCCACTCGATAGATAAGATTGCCAAATGCATCTGAGATGCTCAAGAAATATGTGCCTGCCGGCACGATGCCGAAATAGATCTTAGCTTGGTCCTCAACCGGGTTGGGATAGACAATTGCTTCATTTGATGAGCCGTGGTAGACAAAAGTATCTGCATTACTTCCTCTCAGCAAGGCAGTATACACATTGGGAATACCGTGACCATAGATGGTATCTGGATTTGAATAGCGGTCTCCACTTTGAACCAGCATCTCAATGATCTCTGCACTTGAGCGATCGGGATAAGCGCTCCATAAGCTCAATGCAGCTCCGGCAAGAATTGGCGCAGCAAAAGAGGTTCCGCTGGTCCTTACATAGTTTCCATTCTGGTTAGCTACGATCACATCAGATCCCATTGCACACAGATCGGGTTTCAACCTACCATCGGCTGTAGGCCCTCTTGAGGTAAAACTGGTTGCGATCTCGTCATCATGAACGGCACCTGCGATCATGGCTCCTTTGGCATCTGCGGGTGCTGTGATATGAAACCATGAACTTCTTCCCTCGTTTCCAGCACTACTTACAACCAGCATTCCTTTTGAAGCAGCAATTCCATTTGCCACACTAATTCTGGTAGTCTCCCCGTCGAGGTCCTCATAAGTGAAGTTGAATTGTGGATCGTCGAAGGTATTGTAGCCAAGTGAGGTGTTTAATGCATCAACCCCAAGACTGTCTGCATATTCTGCAGCTCGAGTCCAGTGGTCTTCCTCAAGTGGGCTTTCACTTTGATTGTCCTCTGTATTGAAAAGGTAAAAGGATGCCTTTGGGGCTGCGCCGATCATAAAACCGGGATCATTGGCAGCAATCGTGGAGAGAACAGTTGTTCCGTGAGTGGCATCATTGAAGACATTGGAATCCCCATCTACAAAATCGAAATATCCCAATAGCTGACCATTGCTGATCATTGAGTCAAAGGCGGCTCCATCCTGAATCCCACGATAGCCGTTGTCGAGGATTGCTATCACCTTACCCTCTCCTCTGAAGCCGAGATTATGCAGGAGATCAAGTTGTAGCATTTCGATCTGACGGAATCCCATCCCATAATTTGGAGTATAGATCGGGTCAATGGGAGCGGTTGAAGCTTCTTCCAGAGCAAATTTGTTCTGCATTTTGGAGGAGCTACCAATTCGAACAAGCTTGATCTCTTTTACAAATGGAAGGTTCTCGACATCTCTGAATGCGAGCGTATCAACCGGAGCAACTTTTACAGTAATTCCATTGAACCACTTGGTGCGATGAACGAGTACAGAGTTATGTGCAAGTACACTATCCACGTACCATTCATTTACCGGAAGATCTAAACTATCCAGAGTTATACCCTGATACGCTCGTCTATCAAGGCTCTTTTGAGTGAGAAACTCAAGCGGCCTTTCCAGGCTAAAGTTTGAATTGTTCTTATCTGTAAAATCCACCCTGTAGAAGAAGGCATTGGGCTGCGCTTGCAGATAAAGGCTGAATCCAAGAAAGAAAATAGTGAAGAGCAGTTTCTGCATCCTAATAGTAATCTATGACCCTCGCTTTAAGTATAAAACCATTTTCAGCTTTCTCTTCAAAGGGTAGTTGTTGGCTAACCGGATCTACTTTTTGGGTTTGAAGGAACCAAAGTTCTTTATAGACCAATCCTACGCCTTTTGCATATCGCTCCACAGAATAGGTCTTCTCTAGAAGGTTTTCTTCATCGGCTTGTAAAATCAGGCAGGTGCTGTCAAAACTTAGCATGCCAGTCGTGAAAGGGACATCCAATTCCTGCACAGCATACTCCCAGCCAAATAAGTATTCAAAACCGCTGGGGTTAAGTGGATCATTGTATTGAGCATCTATATAGAGGTTCCCATTCCAGCTGCTGTTCATCTTGATCGGGAAAATAAACTTGATGTATCTCAAGCCATCCTCATTCTTCTGAATATTGGTGGTGGTAAGTAATGCCGACCATGCTCGATCCACGTACCAGGGACCGGAGGTAGAATCCTTTCTAAGTCTCCAGATCCGGTGGTTTACCTGTCCGATATCATCCGTGAAGGTGTCTCCGATAACTTCCCTGATAAAATAAGAAATAGTATCAATTTGGACTCCTGGGTTTAGGAAACTGTATCGAATACTGTCAACCTGATATTCTACAGTGAAGCCGCTATCCAGAGGATAGTACTCGTATTTGAAGTCTGGAAAAAATGCAGGCTCGTTATCGCTACACGACATCAGGCCGAATAGGCCTAAAAAGAACAGTGCTATAAACGATAAACTTCTACTCAAGTCCAGGGATATTGTAATTCGACTTTATAATTCCTCCACCAAGAACATCATTTCCTTCATAGAAGACGGCAGATTGACCGGGAGCGATGGCTGATACTTTGCGACTAAACTCAGCTTTTACCCTGTCGCCGACATTTGAAATGCTTGCAATCTCACCCGGATGCTTATATCGCACTTTCGTTAGGAAATCACCTTCGGGGATGCCTGCATACTTTTGACTATTGATCTGAGAAACCCACATTCCATCTCGATCCAGCTCATCGGCAGGTCCAAGCACAACCGTATTTGAATCTGGATGGATCTCAGTTACATACATGGGTTCACCTGTGGCAATGCCCAATCCTTTTCTCTGACCTATTGTAAAGAATGGGTAGCCAATATGCTCCCCAAGAATTTTTCCTGAGCTATCTACAAAGGTTCCTCCAGCCACCTTCTCTTCAAGACCTTCTACTCTCCTTCTTAGGAAACCTCTATAATCGTTATCGGGTACGAAACAGATCTCATAACTCTCTGGCTTTTTCGAGAGCTCATGATATCCCATTTCTCTTGCCATTTCCTTGATCCTGGGTTTTTCAAATCCACCAACCGGGAACATGGTTCTTGAGAGACAGTCCTGAGAAACGCCCCAAAGGACATAGCTTTGATCTTTATTGAGGTCGTGCCCTCTTGAGATCACATATCGTCCATTTTCTTCACGCACCTGAGCATAATGACCAGTAGCTATGAATTCACAATCCATTGCGTCTGCTCTTTTTAGAAGAGCTTCCCATTTAATGTGAGTGTTGCAAAGAACACAAGGATTAGGTGTGCGGCCGGCAATATACTCTTCCACAAAGTTGTCGATCACATAGTCGCCAAACTCATCACGGATATCGATGATAATGTGCGTAAATCCGAAATCCACTGCTACCTGCCGAGCATCATTGATCGAATCCAAACTGCAACATCCGGTCTCCTTTTTAGAGCTTCCTGAGCTGGCATAATCCCATGTCTTCATGGTGATACCAACAACCTCATAACCCTGTTCATGGAGGAGAATAGCAGTTACTGTGCTATCAATTCCACCACTCATGGCTACCAATACTCTTCCCTTCTTACTCATTGCTGCAAAGATAAGCTGTTTTCAATCTGTAAAATCTACCACCAAATCTGATTGTCTGATTTGATCGACAGCTAAGGAAACACCTAATAAGTGCTGAAAGTTTCTTCGGATTCTACTTATCGACATCGCCAATGTATGGCATGCGCTTATGGCTATTGGAATGGTAGTAAGTATCTGGTCCGGCAACCGAAATACTATTGAGCTCCGAATGCTCGAATGCTCCATGATCCAGTATGAAATTAGGATCAGCGATGACCTCTTTTACAGCTCCAATTACAAGCAATGTTCCGTTCATTTCGAGAGGAATGATCTTGTATAGTTCCAAACCAAATTTGACCGGACTTTCCAAAACGTAGGGAGCATTGATCAAATCAGTGTAGGATTCAGTCAGGCCGACTGATTCAAACTCGGATATTTCTGCGGGATACTTGCCAGAGGTTTGATGGGCCTGGTTCAAGAGTTTTGATGGAACACTATTGATCGTAAAGAACCCGGTAGATCTAATATTTGAAAGCGTGTCGCGCTTTACCGTTTCCGGACGGTTTACAAAGGAGAAATATGGTGGATTACTTCCAAGGTGATTCACCGATGAGAAAACACCAAGGTTGCTGATTCCTTTTTCATCCTTAGTTCCAATCAGATGCACAGATTTTGGTCCAGCCAAAGACTGAAAGAACTGCACTCTGAAACGAGTATCGAAGGACTCAAAATCCTGCAGGTGGAATTGTCTCATAGGCTTCGCACTGAGCTCATTCCTCCATCTACACCAAAAATCTGTCCGGTAACAAATGCACTTTCATCAGAAATCAAAAAACTAACAAGACTGGCAATCTCATCTGACTGACCAATTCTTTTTAGAGGATGTCGGTTTACTGAAGCTTCTCTCTTCTCATCTGAAGAGAGTAGGTTTCCTGCTAATGGTGTTTCGGTTAAGGAAGGAGCAATTGCATTAACACGGATCTTAGGGGCGAGCTCAGCAGCTAGGGTTTTAGTCAAACCCTCTACTGCGCCTTTTGCCATGGCCACAGAACTATGAAAACTCATTCCCGTTTGTACTGCTACTGTACTAAAAAAGACGATAGAACCCGATTCAGATTTTCTCAACTTAGGGTAGACCGCTTTCACAGTTTTCAGTGCTCCAACTGCATTGAGTTTAAAGTCTTCAAGTAGAACTTCTTCTTTCAGACTTCTAAATGGTTTCAGGTTTATTGAGCCCGGGCAATAGATTATTGAGTCTAGCTCTTCAGGTAGGAAGCTTGTGTCCAATTCATTTTGCAAAACATCAAACTCCTGAAAAGGTAAATTAAGGGACGAAAGTTCTTCGGACTGGGTGCGAGATGCAGTAAATACTTCGTGGCCTTTCGATGCCAATAGTTTTGCAGAAGCAAGGCCTATTCCAGAACTTGCTCCAATAATTAGAACCTTCTTGTTCATTAGATCTTCATTCCAATAACCTGAAGGAATTCTGCTTTAGTAGCATCTTCTTTGAACTTTCCGCTAAAGTGGCTGGTGACAGTACTGCTACTCGTATCTTCCACTCCTCTTGAGCTCACGCAAAGGTGAACGGCATCTATGAAAACTGCCACGTCATCAGTCCCTAGAATTTCTTTCAAATCATTAGCAATCTGCACTGTGAGTCTCTCCTGTACCTGAGGTCTCTTTGCATAATACTGTACAATTCTGTTCAGCTTTGAAAGGCCGATTACTCTTCCATTTGAAATGTAAGCGACGTGCGCTTTACCAATGATCGGCACGAAATGGTGCTCACAATTTGAATAGAATGTGATGTTCTTTTCAACAAGCATTTCATTATACTGGTACTTGTTGTCGAATAACTTGATATCGGGACGGTTTTTAGGATCTAGTCCTGAGAAGATCTCTTTGACATACATTTTTGCCACTCGCTGAGGAGTTCCTTTAAGACTATCGTCAGATAGGTCTAAACCAAGAATGTTCATGATCTTTTCAAAATGATCTGCGATCAACTCCATCTTCAAATCGTCATCCAGCTCAAATGCATCTTCTCGTAATGGAGTATCAATTGATGTCATTAAATGCTGGTCTCCTAATAGCTCGTGATCGAGTGCTGTTGTTCCGTTTACTTTCATGTGTTTGTTTATCAGATAGTAACATGTACCGAACAGCCAGATGCAATTTTTTGTTTTGAGAATGGTATGCGAGGAGTAAGAAAAGAGAATCTTCCTGAAAAAATCTGCCCAGTCTGTTTACGGCCTTTTGTTTGGCGAAAGAAATGGGAAAAAAACTGGGAAAAAGTGAAGTATTGCAGTGAGGCTTGCAGGACAAAAAAAAGGCGACCCCAAACTGGATCGCCTTAACTATCTTAACCTAAACCGGCTTAGCGGATGGATGTCTTCTGAATCAATTTAGAAGGGGCATTTTTATAGGTAGGACAAGTTTCTCTATGACAAGAACTCATCATAACTACAATCATTCCGCACATCATTGCCGCTGTTAATATTTTCCTCATGCCTCTTTTCATTGCGATTGGTTTTAAGGATTAATTTCGTTCCTTGTAATAAACGCAAAATTATCATAAAAAGTATCATTCCATAATCCATGCGAATCCACTTTATAGCTATTGGTGGCTCTATTATGCACAGTCTTGCAATAGCGCTTAAACAGTTGGGAAACGAGGTTTCTGGCTCAGATGACCAGATCTACGGAGTTAGTCGGGATCGCCTGGAAGCGAATGGCCTCTTGCCCGACAAACCGGGATTTTTTAAGTACCGAATTACTGAGGATATAGACACGATCATCCTCGGGATGCATGCAAAAGAGGATAATCCTGAATTACTTCGAGCGCAAGAACTGGGTATTCGAATAATGTCCTTCCCTGAGTTCATCTACGAACATGCGAAAGATAAACAGCGGGTTGTGATCGCAGGAAGCCATGGTAAGACCACGATCACTTCCATGATCATGCATGTTCTCAAATATTGGGATGCTGAATTTGATTACCTCGTTGGAGCTCAGTTAAAGGGCTTTGATACAAATGTAAAACTCACCGATACGGCTCCAGTAATGATCATTGAAGGAGATGAGTATCTCTCTTCCCGATTGCATCCTGTATCTAAGTTTCTTTATTACAAACCTAATATTGCTCTGATCTCAGGAATTGCATGGGATCACTTTAATGTTTTTCCAGAGTATAAAGGATATGTTGGTCAGTTTAAATCTTTCATTGATTCAATAGAGCATAATGGATCTCTCATCTATAATACCGAGGATAAGGAAGTACGAAGATTAGCCACCATGAGTGAGACTACGATCAATAAGTTTCCTTACCATACTCCTGGTTATCAGATCGAGAATCATAAGACCTTTATTAATAAAGAGCACAGAAAATTCCCTGTAAAGATCTTTGGAGCTCATAATCTCCAGAATCTTCAGGGTGCAAGAATTGTTTGTAACGAACTTGGAATCACTGATGAGGACTTCTATAAAGCAATTAGTGATTTTGAAGGTGCCAACAGACGATTAGAGACACTTAAGGAAAGCAGCGTAAGTGCAGTATTTAATGACTTTGCCCATGCACCTTCTAAAGTTAGAGCAACTGCTGAGGCTGTGAAGGAGCAGTATCCAGACAGAAAGCTCGTTGGGGTTGTTGAACTGCATACCTACAGTAGTTTGAATAAAGAGTTTCTCGATCAGTATAAAGGTGCTCTTGACAGTGTTGACCTTCCTATTGTCTATTTCAATCCGGAAACATTGAAGGCAAAGGGTCTTCCCAGACTTACCATAAAAGGGATCATAAAAGCATTTGCTAATGATAATTTGGAGGTCTATTCTGAAAGTGAAAAGCTTGTAGAAAGGATTCTAGATTTTGACATGCGAAATGCAAATCTCCTTCTAATGACCTCAGGAAATTTTGATGGGGTTAATTTTAAAGAACTCGCCGATAAGGTGATTTATCAAACTCTCGAAAAGTAATTATGGCCATTAAGTTAAGCAGGCCTTTGGCGGTCTTCGATCTTGAGACCACCGGAACAAATCTGGCATCTGATAGGATTATTGAGATCAGTGTATTGAAGATCTCGCCGGATGGATCCAAAGAGGAGTATACAAAAAGAGTAAACCCTGGGATGCCAATTCCTCCCGCCAGTACCGGAGTTCATGGGATTACAGATAATGATATAGCTGAGGCTCCCAGTTTTAAAGATCTGGCCAAGGAACTCTTTGATTTTATCGATTCTTGCGATCTGGCTGGTTACAACAGTGATAGGTTTGACGTTCCTATTCTAGTGGAAGAATTCTTGAGATGCGAGATTTTCTTCGACTTAGATTCAAGGCGACTAGTGGACGTTCAAAGGATCTTCCATTTGATGGAAAAAAGAACTCTTTCCGCGGCTTACAAATTCTATTGTGATAAGGATCTGGAAAATGCTCATAGTGCATTTGCAGATGCATCTGCTACTTATGAGATCCTTGAAGCTCAAATTGACAGGTACGATGAAATTGAAAATGATGTAGACTTCCTGGCTAAGTTTACTACTGATGAAGATTTTATAGATACTGCCAGAAGATTGAAAAGAGTTGAAGGGAAGGCTGTTTTCAATTTTGGGAAGTACAAAGATCAAACTGTAGAAGCGGTACTTGAGAAAGACCCTGGATATTACGGCTGGATAATGAACAGCGCCTTCCCTCTTCACACCAAACAAAAGTTAAAGGAAATTAAACTCTCGATGTCCTTTAATTAAGCTTTTTATATTTTCGACGCGTCTATAGATTTTCCAGTGAGCGATAGCCTAGTCATTATTCCAACTTACAATGAGAAGGAAAACGTTGAGCGAATGATTCGCAAAGTGTTTTCACTTTCTCCAAGCTTTCATATTCTGATTGTGGATGATGGTAGTCCGGATGGGACGGCAGATATCGTAAAAAGACTTCAGGAAGAATTTAATGGCTTATACATCGAAGAAAGAGCTGGAAAGCAAGGCCTTGGGACAGCTTACATTCATGGCTTCAATTGGGCATTAAAGAAAGACTACGAATACATTTTCGAGATGGATTGTGACTTTTCTCATAACCCTGAAGACCTTCCCGGATTAAGAGAGGCTTGTGTTAATGGAGCTGACCTTTCTATTGGAAGTAGGTATGTAAAAGGTGGAGGGATTAAAAACTGGCCCTGGAACAGAGTTTTCATCTCATATTTTGCCAGTATATATGTTCGATTTCTTACCTGGATAGGTGTACGTGATACTACGGCTGGTTTTGTTTGCTTCAAAAGGATTGTACTAGAGACTATCGACTTTAACAAAATCCATTTCATTGGTTATGCTTTTCAAATTGAAATGAAGTTTGCTGCAAGAACACTCGGTTTCAAAATTGTTGAAGTTCCAATTCTATTTATTGATCGTCTAGAAGGTCAATCAAAGATGAGTAAGGGAATAATAAAAGAGGCAGTTTTTGGAGTACTTCAGATGAAGTGGTATTCTCTATTCAATAGCTATAGAAAGGCTTAGGTATATTTTTTTTCTTTATTTATTTTTTTGTGCCTCTTTACCGTAACCGAAGAGCATTTAGTGCGTAACTGTATATAGCAACACAGCAATATACTCGCATGAAAAAAGAAATACTCCTTAGCCTTTTAACCTTTACCCTGTTTTTCCCTCTTTTTTCTCAGTCGTCCCAACCGGATCCAAATTTCCTAAATGGGATGGATGCCTTTAAAGCTGAGGATTATCAAAAGGCCATATCCGAGTTTTCAACTGCTATTTCTAAATCTCCTAACTCAAACTTCCTTTATTACCATAGAGGAAACGCAAAGATTGAGGCTGGAGATTTTCACGGGGCTAAATCTGACCTCTCAAAATCCATCTCATTAAGCCCAACTTTTGAAGCTTACCTAAAAAGAGCTGTTACAGAGGTCGAGCTGGGTTATATGGACCAGGCTTTGAGTGATCTTAAGACGGCATATGGCTTGAGACCTACAGAACCCAAGATAAATTATTACCTAGGCTTAGCCTATAACAAGCTAGAGAATTATGTAGATGCAATAATCTATTGGGATAATTTCATCTCCTCCAAACCTAAGAACTCCGAGGCATACACAGGAAGGGGTATTGCTCTGTACCATTTAGGAGAGCTAGATGCTGCAATCGCAGACTTTAAAAGGTCAATCTATTTTGATGCTACTTATGTAGAGGCTCATGAATGGCTGGCATTAGTATATATGGCGAAAGAGCAACCTGAATTAGCTATCCAGCACTATACAATGTGTGTTGAGTTGAGTCTTGATAATTCAGACTTTTTGCTAAAAAGAGCTGAGATCTATGAATTGACGGGAAACAAGCAAAAAGCATGTGAAGACCTTGAGCGTGCTGGAGGAGCTAGTCCAGATGTTGCTTTCTCAAAATGTGATTCTTAAAAATCTATAATATCCAATTCGACAGCGTGCTAAAGGGTCTCTTGATATTAAGAGATCCTTTTTTTATTGGATTAGATGAGGGCAAAAAAAAACTCTCCTTACGGAGAGTTTTGAATTTTTTAGATAGAGTTAGAAGATTATCCTTCTTTGCTCTTTCTTTTATCGTAGATCTTTTTGCTACCGTATACTGCAGCTGCAGCGATAAGAACTCCGCTTAATCCATCAATTGGTATAGAAGATGGAGGTGGAGGAGGTGGAAATCCTGCAAGTGCTTGATTAACTACAGCAGATCCTAGAAGAATTACTGTAAAAATAGCGGTAGAAAGTAGTACTCTTTTCATGGGTTTCGTTTATCTGATGCTAATATAAGTGAATTCTAGTGGATATATCAAGGTATTACCACATTAAAAATTATCGAACGAATCGTGAATAAAACTTAAACACTGAATGGAAGTTCTATCCCTAAAAGCTTGTAGGCAAGGAAAAAGGCAGTGGACCAGAAGATACAGGCAGCCATTGTCCAACCAAGTATCTTTCTCTTATTGTCTGTAATTGAAAGAGATACAAAGACTCCTAAAGGAATAGAAAGGAAAATTGGAGTGAGAAATGCAATTCCCGGAACCCCTACTCTATTTCTAAGCTTTACCAGGAATCTGTTCCTCCAACTGAAAGTTTTTGACCCTGAAATCGGGAAATACTTCAATAGAAGCTTCTTGATCCAGGCACCGAAATAGATAAAAAAAGCAATTCCAATTAGTCCGCCTAGAATGTTGAATATGTAATTCGGCAAGAATTTGCTTTCCTCGATACTGGTTATTGCCAATACGATCCCAAAGAAATACTTGGTGCTTGAAAACAGTAAGATTGAAAATGCCTTTGCCATTGAAGCGTCCGAAAATACAATTTGGTCCTGAAAAAACAAGCCGCAGAAAAAGCAGCTTGCTGACAAATATTATAACGGAAAAAAGCCTAAAGTGTTTCAATCTTATTAGAATCAACCACTTCTAAAATTCTGGTGGCATCTCCTTTCTGAAGTAGCCATTCGCCTGTATTCTTGAACGCAGGCTTTCTGCCTCTTGAATGGATGGTATGATATGCTTTAAATGCTCAAGGATCAATCCCTGTCTCTGAGCCTCAGATTTGATGGTTAGCAATTCATATTGCTGATCTAGTTTGAGATTTATGTACTTCACCAGATCAAAGGATTGCATGCTGTCATACTCCTTCAGGATTGGCTTTTCATAACCAATAGATATATGGAGTTCGTCAACCATTTCTGCAACTTTATTAAAGATTCCAACCTTGTCGAAGCTAGGTTCTCCCAGATCGGATATAATAGCTGCAGAGTATAACTTATCAGGGACCTCTTTCAGCAGTTCTAACACTCTAAAGATCCCTACCCCTTCAGTTCTGATATCCAACTCGCCATTATCGTACTCCTTTTCAATATTGGTGACCTTAACTACGGTTCCATACTCCTGAACTCTTTTGTCAAAGAATGGAGGAATTCCAAAGAGGGAATCCTGCTCCATTACATCGGCGATCAATTGCTTATATCGAGGCTCGAAAATGTGCAGATTCAAACTGTGCCCGGGGTAAACGACAAGCTCTAAAGGAAAAACTGGAAGGAATCTTTGCATTGAATTGAATTCTATTCTGAAACTGCTTGTTCTATTTTAAAGAAAAAGCATCTAATGATAAAAGGATTATCAGAACCAATCTGAATCATGCTTATGTCAAAATGGTGCTTAGATTAGTGAATAAACTCCCTGAAAGGCCCAAGTGTTCAGGCTTTACGGACCTATGACAAAATTCTGCACCTGCTGATTTACATTCAGAAAAAATATCGCGCTATGAAGAAAATATTTGCCCTATCAGTAGTTATGATCTTTGCTCTGTCAATCTTCGCACAAAGCAAAGGAGAGATCACAGGAGTAGTAATTGACCAGGAAACTGGAGAGCCTATGCCATTTGCAAACGTCTCAATTGATGGAACCACAATTGGAACTGCTGCTAATGCTGCAGGAATATATTATCTAAGCAATATTGATCCCGGAACCTACACCTTGAAAGTGAGTTTCTTAGGATATAAGGACTTCTTCATCGAAGGAGTTAAGGTTCTTGCTGATAACAGCACTCTGGCGAATGTAGATATGGTAGTCAATTCAATTGTAGGTCCGGATGTAATTGTAAAGGCTTATAAGGTTCCATTGATCGATCCATTTGAAACCTCTACCGGAGACATTTTCACTACTGAAGATCTAGAGACTTTGCCAACCAATGAATTAGAAGATGCTATTGCACTTGTTCCTGGAGTAAATCCTTCGCCTACCGGCGGATTCTCATTCAGAGGAGCGCGCGAAGGTTCAACAGCATATTTTGTAGACGGTCAAAGAGTTCAAATTGATCCAGGATTGCCAACAAGAGCTGTTTACAGTCTTGAAGCATTCACAGGTGGTATTCCGGCTAAATACGGTGATGCGACTGGTGGTGTCGTAGTTATCGCTACAGGTAGCTTCCTAAATCGCAGATAAGCGGAAAACGATTGTTTTCAATCTCAAGGGCTCTTAGGAGCCCTTTTTTATTGTGCAATTAAATAATCGAGCTCAGCCAAAAGGATGAAGTGAATTGCCTGAATTTCGATCACTTTAACCTGAGCTTCAAGCAAACGCTGCTCCCTTGAATTGATCAGGAAAATACTGCTGTTACCAAGGAAGAATCTTCTTTGCTCTCCGTTTAAAAGAGTTTCATAATTATTGATAGCTGAAGAGAAGCTTTGGAATTGCTCAAAGTTTAGCTTAGCCATCTCTCCTATACTTATAAGCTTGTTTCGGAGATCAAAAAGCTTCACTTCCCTTTGAGTGCTTGTTTCAAGCTCTTTAAGTTCTATCTGCTGAACCTTTCCTCTTCCTCCACGAACAAATAATGGGAATTTGAAGTCCACCCCTAGTTTGTAATCACTATTGAAAGGAACTGATTCATATGCAAAGCCATTCCCAACAACCTGATACTTCAACTGAATCTCAGGACGAAATGATTCCTTATTCAATCGCTTATCCAGTCCCAATCCCTGAAGCTTAAGATCATAGCTTAAGATCTCTGGATGGAAAGGAAGCATGGAGTTGGAAATTATGCTGGTTGAGTCAACTGATCCCGGTAAAACCAATTGGTTTGGTAATTCCTCCGGACGAACAGTAGTGTCTAGAACCGCTGGAGTTTGGTAATCTGCCCAGATGAAGTTTGATAGCTGGAATCTTGCCTTTACTAAATTTGACTGGGCCTTCTGCATCTCAGTCTCCCTGATCAAAACCTGCAATTCTGCTTCAACCGTATCAATAGCAGGGATACTCCCATTTTCAAAACTACTCTTGATCGCATCAAATCGCTGGGATGTAACGGTTACCGCCGTCTTATTCAACTCATAACTATGCCAGGCTGAAAACCACTCCCAATATGCTACTCTTGCATCTCTCTCTAATTGAAGAAGCAATCTCTGGCGTTCGATCTCAGACATCTCAATGCCCAAATTCGCTTGCTTCCAATCGTATCGCCTTTCATCAAAAAGCAAACCCTTACCAAGGTCTATACTTAAGCCAAAAACGCTCTGCCCCGGATCAGGCAGGCTATTTTGTGGATTTAACTGAGTACCACTCGTATAGTCATATCCAGCATAAACTTCCATTGCTGGCCAAATCGGGATCTTGATCCCATTAGTGTTCAATAAATAATAGGGATCCCCCTCAAACCTTTTGTTTTCAAGACTGCTCTCAATTATCGGATCAAAACCACCTCTGGCTTCAAGCATAGCTGCTTCTCCAACTTTGATCTGCATATCGGCCTGCAAGGCCACAGGGTGATTGGCCAAAACGATCTGGATAAAGTCTTCTTCACTTAAGATGACCTTTGAAGTATCAGCACTTTGAGCAAATACTCCCAGACTCAGCAATGCAAACAGGAAAAAAATTGGGGTTCTCATTACTTCTTTGCTTGTGGGTCTTTATTCTCCTCATCCGGTGAATTATAAAAGTCCTGAGGGAAGCCATTAAACTGGCGCCACAGTTCATACCAAACCGGGACATCATTTAGCAGGGCCATGGCATTTACACCTGAACCTACGCGTAGAGCCTCTGGCCAGGGAACATCATTAGGATCTTCAGCTACAAGAATCCTGTATAATCCATTGTTTGAAGTCATGTTATCGATGGCTACAATTGTCCCCCCGAAGGTACCGAATGAAGTGTTTGGCCATCCGCTGAATACAATTGCAGGCCAACCATCGAACTGAAGTCGAACGTGCTCTCCTACCTGCATAAGTGGAAGATCCAATGGCATTACATACATCTCAACTGCCAACTCATATTCTGAAGGAATGATTGAAACAAGTGGGTCGCCTTCCTTAACTGTCTCGCCAAGACCTGTAACCAAAGCCTTTGTGATATAACAATCCTGCGGAGCAGTAATGAAATAGAAACTTGACCTCTTTAGGTAGTTTTCGTACTGTACTTCAAGCTTAATGATACCTTCCTTGGTAGCGAACTTGTCTGTGAACGTGCTAAACTTATCAGATTCAGCCTTTGCAATCTTGTCCAGATATTCTGCCTGAAGAGCACTGAGGTCAAGCGTTGAAATTGCCAACTCATTTCTTGAAGTCAATAGTTGAGTCTCCGCTCCAACAAGATCTGCTTGCTTTGCCTGAAGGTCAATATTGAGCTTCTCAAGATCTAATAGGGAAAGAAGTCCTTCCTCAAAAAGGTCTTCAGCTCTTTTAAACTGAATCAGTGAAGTGTTGTAATCAATTTGAGTGGCAGCAAGATCAATACTATCAGCCGTCACCTTTAAATGTGCTTGCTGGATTTTATTTTCAGCTTGCTCCATTTTCAGACCCATACTAGCGTTCAAAGCTTCAATCTGACTTTCAAGCGCATCGATCTTCCCCAGGTATCCTTCAACAGCAGATTCCTTTGCATCTACCTGTGCATCTGTTCTTGAAAGAAGCTCAGGATCGAAATAATCATCCTTGATCTCTGAGAGGAATGCGATGGTATCTCCCTTCTCTACAAAATCTCCTTCCTGGACGTACCACTTCTCAACTCTACCAGCTATCGTGGTATGAATAGTCTGGGGACGCTGCTCTGGTTTAAGTGTTGTAACAAAGCCATCTCCCTGAACATTCTGTGTCCATGGGAAGAACATCAGTGCAATGAAGATTACGAAGGAAACAGCCAGGAATCCTGTGATCCTCTTCTTCGCCTTAAAGTTGAAAACGACATTCATCGCCGGGATTCCATTCTTTGGCGGCTTAACGTGATTATCTGTTAGATTAAGCATCAGATCCAGGGTTAAAAAGCGTTTGACAATACTCACTATTCTGGATGTCCTCATAGGATCCATTCTCAAGGATCTTTCCTTTCCTCAT
>CAXDOZ010000036.1:0-21230 GCA_963991145.1 uncultured Chitinophagales bacterium
TCTCTATTCGTCGGCAGCGTCAGATGTGTATAAGAGACAGGCAAAGATCATTACCGGTTTCTTTTGAATGGTATCTCCTAGTGGTAAATACAGATCCATGCGAAGCGTTTGGTTGCTGTTAAAACCATAAGGGTCTGCATTCCCATAAGTCACGTTCTGGATCTCATTTACCTGAAAGATCGGGTCCAGGTAAAGAACTGAACCGCTATCAACACTGGCAATGGATGAAATGGAGAGAAGAAGAAAGAGAAGTATGCTTTGAAACCGCATTCCTCAATTTAAGAAATAGATGGATTAAAATACTTGCTTATACAAAGACAATGCTGTCAAGTTTCCAGATATAAACCTGATTGAAGACTAGGCGGTAAATGGCTACACCTGCTAGAATGGAATAGGTTTGGTTGGATAGAGACTTTATGGTTGCCGTAAAAGACCTTTGCCATTTGTCTTCATTAGTGCTCAAATCAATGTGAGTGAATTGCTCATTGGGGATTCGGGCTCTATCGCAATATCAATCCAGGCAATATTTGGATATTTTGAAAGAATATCGAGTCTGATTTGATCATCACCCTTTGAAAAAGATTCTACTCGTTTAAAATCAAATCTTCGATCATTACTTTCAACAATTGCAGCAGTGGTAATACCTCGTCCCATAATTTAATTGGCAGCCAAGTCTCTATCCTTCAAACCTTTAGCTAACAACACTTCTAAAATATTCAAGTAAGCTTGTGAATGCAATCCAATCGTTTTCAGATTATTAACTTTCAAAAACGTTATATTTTTATCTAATTAGTTGATTTTGTGATAATTGAGGCGTAAATTGATTTACACTCAAACATGCAATACTCCGACGCATTATATCAATTGATCAAGAGCCTTAACAGGACAGAGAAAAGCTACATTAAGAAGTTCTCACATAAGGTTGGCTCTGAGAAAACAAAGGTTTTTCTGGAGCTATTTGATGCCATTGACAAACAATCGGAGTACAATGAAAAGACCCTGATCTCAAAATTTGAGAAGAAAGGTGTACCGAAAAAGAGTTTCCCTGCTGCTAAACATTACCTGTACAATCTCATACTTAAATCCTTAGTGGACTACAACCGGAATAAATCAGTTCACAGTAGGATTAGGAATTATCTGGAGCAGGCCGAGATACTCAAGGCTAAAAGGCTTAAAGACCAGAGTCTCAAGCTGGTTTTAAAAGCCAAAGAACTTGCTAAACAGCACGAATCCATGACTCACTTCTTTGAAATTCTGAGGGTTGAGCAGCAGCTAAAAGTAAAGCAGGATCCTGCATTCATGGAGGAGCAGAGAAAAGAGGAGCGTTACTACATCGAGCTTTACGAGAACAGATACGAGTTCCGACAGCTTTACTATAAGATCTTTACTGAATTCAGGAAGGTCAATGTAATGAGAGATATTGAAAGTGTTAATCGCCTGAAGGAGCTTATGAAACATGATCTACTCTCTCATGAGAGCAAGGCTATCAGTTTTCAGGCTAAGAATAACTTCCACAGTTTACACGGGAACTTCTATGCAGTTACCGGTCAGAATGAACTTGCCTTTCAGGCAAGATTAGATCAGTTAAATCTTTGGAGGAATAATAAGAATAAGGTTGAGTCTCAGCCTGTAACCTATCTCAGAGTCTCTCATAATGTTTGTGAAGCAGCTCTAAAAATCCAAAGAGTGGATGAAGCTCGGGACATTATTAAAGAGCTTGAAAAGATTGAACCTCTAAATAAGGATCATCAATTAGAGATCCTGGAGGTAAGCTGGCTCAACAAGATCAAGATCGCTATTGCGGCGAATGATTTTGATCTAGCTCAGAATCTTGTTGATGAGCTGGAAGAGTTTTGGAAGCAAAACCCTCAAATGGAGTTTGGTGATGACATGCGCTATAGTCTGTTGGTCTACTTTGCAGGAATTTGCTACTGGAACAAACAATATGATCGCTCGCTCTCTTACCAATTAGAACTGATCAACAGAAAAGATTATCGGTACCAGCAGGATATTGCTGTTTCAATTAGAATCATTAACCTCTTTACTTATTACGAGCTAAAAAACGTAAAGATGCTTGAAAAGGCATTCATCTCAACTTACAGGTTCCTTCATAAACAGGGAAAGCTCTTTGAGTTCGAGAAAATGCTGATCTCAGGGATGAAGAAGCTGGCTGGAACACCGCTTAACTCTACTAAGGGTCAAAAAGTCTTAAAGCAGTTGGAGGAGAAATTGACCCAACTAAAGCAAGACCCATTTGAGCAGCATGCATTTCAGCATTTTGATCCTACTCCCTGGATTCAGTCCAAAAGGAATAAGAATCAGGGCCAAACTGTGTAGAATTAACCATCCTCTAACCTGTATGTCAATATTCCATACGATTTGACAAATATCTTTGAATAATGGCATGGACGAATTATCATAGTCACACCAATTATTGTGACGGAGATGCGGATCCGGAAATTTACATTCTGGCGGCGATTGAGGAGGGCTTGTTGGCTTATGGGTTTAGTTCACATGCACCTGTTCCATTTGACTGCAAATGGACGATGAATAAGCAGCGAATTGGTGACTATTCAAGATACATTGACTTCCTTCAACACAAGTATAGAGACAAGATCGAGATATATAAGAGTCTTGAGATCGACTACATACCTGGGGTAATTGGAGTGAGTCACCCCTCCATTCAAAAGCTCAATCTGGACTATAGCATTGGCTCCATTCATTTCATTGACAAATTTCCTGATGGAATGCCCTGGGAAATCGATGGGAACCACTGGAAATTCGCAACCGGTCTACTGGAGATCTTTCAGGGTGATATCAAAAGAGTCATTACTCGTTACTATCAACTTACCCGAGAAATGGTGCAGAAGGATTGTCCGGATATCATTGGTCATCTAGATAAGATCAAAATTCAGAACTCATTCTTCGAATACTTTGACGAAACTGAAAGCTGGTATAAACGAGAGATTGAACAAACACTTAGCACTATCGCTCAAAGTGACGCAATTGTAGAGGTTAATACAAGAGGTCTTTACAAGAGGAAAACAAATAGCACCTACCCAAGTCCATGGATTCTGGAGAGAATTCACGATTTAAACATTCCAGTTACAATTAACTCAGACTCTCACAGACCAGAAGAGATCACAATGGGATTTGAGGAAACGGCCAAATTGCTTGACGATATTGGATTCAAAAGAGTAAGGGCCTTTGTGAATGGATACTGGCAGGATTTCGACCTTAATCGAAATGGATTAGCTATCCCTGTAGCAGTCTAAACACTCCTAAGAGGCATAAACTACAAGGCAAAGAAGCATGATTGCAGCGTAGATGTAAATCTGCGATTGATAGTACTTCTTGAGGAATGAGTACTTTGCCTCATTATGATGTCCTAGAACCTGTCTTAGTATATCCTGAATCATGCCTCAAAAATAACTTGGCAGTTGAATCTTACTCTTATTACAAGTTTAAGTTATCCATACTTCGATGTAAACTTCTGCAAGGGTAGCCATCCGGTCATGAAACCAATCATGTCTACCTCCTCTCTACCTTCAGCTTCTTTCTTGTCTTGTTGAATCTCTTCTGTTCTTCCTAACTCTTCAGTTTCCTTCCCCTCTTCCATTAATCCTTTAAGTTTTCCATCGTCTCCCTTGGCAGATTCTCAAGATCTAATAGCATCAACCCATCCAACACATCTGAAAAGTTTGGATCCAGGTTGAAGCCGATGATCTGAGCATTCTGACCAAAATACTTCTTCATCAAAACAGGTATTCTGAAATGCTCCGGTTCAATATCCTCAATAAAATTATCGAGTCTTTTTAACTGACCGGCGAAATTCTCTACTAAAAGTTGAGTATCAATATTTTTTGGATTGAATCTAAATTGCTTTCTAGCCTTGATCATGCTTCCCAGCTCTGTATCGAAATAGTACTTCTTTACAAACTCTACTATAAGATGTCGCGAAACTTTTGAGTAGTGTTTACTAATGCTAAGCGGGCCGATCAAATACTTGTATTGCGGATTATCAAGCAAGAAATGAAGTATCCCTTTCCATAGAAGAAACAATGGTAGTCTTTTTCTTTGGTACTCAGGAACCACATAGCTTCTACCCAGCTCTAAAGACTTTTCCAAATAAGGCTTAAAACTGTTCTTGATCTTGAATAGTGAATGAAGGTAAAATCCTTTTTTTCCATATGATTCCATGATCTCATCTCCTGGACCCAAACGGTATCCTCCAACTAATTTTTTTGCCTCAGCATCCCATATGATTAATTGCTTGTAATAGAGATCATACTGATCGATATCCTGCGCCTGACCGGTTCCTTCTTCAACCTGACGAAATGTGATTTCGCGCATTCTCCCAATCTCCTGCATCATGTTAGGAATCTGCCAGGCACTTGCTATATATACCCTAAACTCCTGTTGCTGAAACAAAAAACCATTTTCCCTATCCAGATCTTTAATCTCTTTGACTAATGTTTTTTCCTGAACAGGTATAGCAATCTCTTTTTTATAGATCTCCTTTTCTTGCTCCTCTACTCCTTTTATTTCAGTAGCTGAGTTCATTGCCCTCATTCTCTCAAACAACATATTAAGCTCAACCTGTAATTCTTTATCGCTTTGATGCACTTCAGGCTTATATGCACGTCCAAGTCTGATCACAGAGGTAGGTCTGGGTTTGGTTAGACCTGGAAACTGCATCATGTTCAGAGTCTTCTGCTTCAATTTACTCATGCTTCTAATTGTAACCGGCACAATCGGTATCCCCATTGAATACATGGCTAACAACCTCTTTCTTGCTGCCATATCATCATGCTTCAAAACAAGAATAAAAGCAGTATCCTCTTCAATACAACCAGAAATCTGTGTCTCTATGGAATCATTCCAATCAATGGGTTGATACCAGTCTTTAATAGCTGCGTATAAAAAGCTCCTGTGATCAACTAGTAGTTTTGGAGAATATTCGAGATTACTAGCCATTTGCATCATAGCTAACCCATCCCATGGGTTTGATCTATCAGATAAAAGAAAGACAACTGGTCCTTTTGGACATCTTCGCTCATCAGATTTGTTTAGCTGATATCTAAATCCCTGATTATTGATCAGGTCATTAAGGAACCTTCTGGAAATTTTAACTTTCTCCAACTGCATAGCTCTGAAATTTAGGGGTGGCGCCGCCGAACCTCGGATGAGGACAAGTTCGGATAGCAATAAACTGACGGACGCCCATGGGCAAAAACTTGATGACACAAAATTAAGTCGGGGTAGCGCCTGAAATTTTAGCTAAGTGAGAAGATTCAATAAAGAAAGCCTACAGAAATTGAAAAGAAGAAGTTACTCTAATGAGGATTTTATGTTAACCACATCTTTTAAAAGAATAGGATCATCAGAAATAATTCCATTTACACCAAGATCGATCAACTCTTCCATTCGATCAGAATCATTTACCGTCCAGGGTATTAACTTCATTCCTTTTTCTTCGCAAAAAAGTATTAAATCCTGATTGACAAAATTGTGATTTGGGCTTAGAATATCTGGTATAAAGGTCAGCTGAGATAATTGGTCTTCTGCAGAAATTGAGGGGTCCCAAATTAAAAATGCTGTGTAAACCTGATCCATTCTTTCATGGATTAGATTTAAGACTCTTGGGTCAAATGATTGAATAGTGATACGGCCTTCTAGATAGGATTTGGAAACCGAATTAATGACCAGATCAACGAAAGTATCAATCGAGGGAGTAAAGACACCATCATACTCAGGATCACTCTTTATCTCGATATTATAATTAGGAATTGAAACATTCTCATCGATTTCATTTCTTAAGATCTTTTGATCGATTTCTCGAAATACAATTTCAAAAAGTGAATCAAGAGCAGGTTTAGTTTCAAAAGTTTTTTCCTGCAATGGAAAATCAGGATGACCCATAGATCCACAATCGCAATTCTGCAGTTCCTGATAGGTCATCAAATAAATATTATTCTGCTGGCCTGGTTCGGTTGGTGACTCACCATTCTGATCTAAACAGATCTTGGAATCGAGCCAGGGCTCATGGGAAAGAACAACAACATTATCTTTTGTAATAACTACATCGCATTCAATTGTAGTTGCACCATTCAAAACACCGAAAATTGCTCCCTGAATAGTATTCTCCGGATAATATGTTCTTGCTCCCCGGTGCCCCTGCAAATCAAAATCACTCAAATCATAAGTAATTCTATCAGTTGTGGTCTCTTCTTCAATTTCACTTTGAGTTCCTGACTGATTACAGGAGAAAGAAATAAAAACAATGATTAAAGATAGAATCTGCCCGTAAGGGCTAAAGGGAACGTGCATGCTTGAAAAAGAATTGAAAGGCCTGAGCCAATTTTATTGAGTTATTTATAATCCCAAAATTGACCTGTATATCTCCATGGCTAAGCAAAGGAGTTAAAAGCAATTCAGAAATACCTCCTGATTTAATTATTTCATTGTGTAATTCTTCACTTTCACTTGGAGGGATAACATCATCTGCTGCTCCATGTATTAATGTTATAGGAGCTTTTAATTCCCCAGCCTTTTCCATCACATCCATCTTTGAATAAATATCCTGACAAACCTCATGCTTGCTGATTTCATTGTAGATCTCAAATCTGAAATCTGCATCATTTTTCATTTTGAGATAGAGAGACTTATTCTCAGGGGATAGCTTTTCAAAAGTGTCGGGGAACTCTAGATTCTTCCTCTTAAATCCATTATCCTCAATATCTACCTGCAAGGCATTAATGATCTCAGGATTTGGACCTATTACAAGTTCGATGAAGTTTTTCATTAGAATCAGACGACCGTAATCATCTATCTCCTCTTCTTTTAAAAGGAATTCTACAGAGGAGTTAATTCTTGCAAAAGTGCCTACGGCACAAATAGAAGAGACTAATTTTTGAGCTTTGGGGTGAGCACATGCATTCAACCCCAATCCCGCGGTAAAGGATGGGGCAAAAAGTGCCACCCTCCCATCGATTCCAAGTTTAGGATCTTCGGCGATGGCTTTTAAACAAAGAGCAAATTCCTCAACACTGTCTGAGTTGATTCGAAGCTCATTTAACTCTTGAATGGAAGGTTGTACCACTCTAAACCCTGCGGACGCAGCTGCCCTGCAAATATTATGTATCCGCTCATCCTCATCTCCTTTAACACTAAAACCATTTACTACTGCAATTAGACCTAAGGGTTTCGAGAGAATCGGTTCATATACTCTAACCTTCCAACTAAAGTCTTTTTCATTTACTGTCCCCTTGCTTTCCCGTAGCGGGGCGTATTTTTCCTGAAAGGAAGACCAGATGAACCTTAGAGATTCAGAGTAGGGTAGCCATACACTCATCAATTACAAAAATCCGACTATCGTATTAAGCAATGATTAATTCAGAAGCAGCTCAGGGTTAAGTGCATAGGCTGTGGATAATTGGAAAAGCTCAATGCTTAAAGCTTCAAATTTTAATCTAAAATTGTAGCGGAGCGAACCCCTAATTTGCTCTTTACTTATGACGAAAAAGAAGACGCGCAAAATCTTTGTGCTCGATACATCAGTGATCCTCTACGATCACAATGCTATCAAGAACTTTGAAGAGAACGACATTGCCATTCCAATTACCGTTTTAGAGGAGCTTGACAATTTCAAAAAGGGAAATGATACCCGAAACTTTGAAGCAAGGAGCTTTATTAGATGGCTGGATGAGATTGCTGAGAACAGACCGTTAACCGATTGGATCAACCTAAACGGGCCCACCAAAGGCAAGTTTAAGGTTGTAATGAATTCAAACAAGATCAAGGTTGATGCAAATACAGCTTTTGGAGAGCGAAAGAATGATCATAAGATCCTCAACGCGACCATGGCTGTTACCGAGGAGGCAAAGGATGCTAAAGTCACGCTTGTCACCAAGGATATCTGTCTGCGCGTAAAAGCCAAATCTCTAGACCTTAATGCAGAGGACTACGAAACTGGTAAGATCAAGGAGATCGACCAGCTTTATAGCGGTAAAACAGAGAAGACGAGAATTACTGCAACTGCTGTAGATAATCTTTTTGAGCATGGAAGTCTAGCTGCTTCAGAGTTTAAGATCAAGGATCCGCAGGCGAATCACTATTATATACTTAAGAGTGGGAAAAAATCTATCCTCTCTTATTACAATCCAAAAACTGATCTGATTGAAAGAGTTGAAAAATCTACTGCTTTCAAGATCAAGCCTAGAAATGCAGAGCAGACTTTTGCAATGCACGCTCTTTTAAATCCTGACATCAAGCTGATCACCTTAAGAGGGATCGCCGGAACGGGTAAGACACTTCTGGCGATTGCCTGTGCTCTTGAGCAAAGAAGAAACTATCAGCAGATCTATGTTACCCGACCAATCATTCCTTTGAGTAATAAGGATATTGGATACCTGCCTGGGGATGTAAAGTCAAAGCTCGACCCATACATGCAGCCTATTTGGGATAACCTTAAATTCCTGAAGACCAATCTTGGAAATGACCCTCAGGCAAAGAGAATTGACGAGATGGTAGAGAATGAAAAGATCGCTATCGCACCTTTGGCTTATATCAGAGGTAGAACGCTTTCTAATGTTTTCTTCATCGTGGACGAAGCACAGAACCTTACTCCGCATGAGGTAAAAACCATCATCAGTAGAGCTGGGGAAAACACCAAGATCATCTTTACCGGTGATATTTTTCAGATCGATACGCCTTACCTGGATGCACAGAGTAATGGTCTATCCTATGTGATCGACAAGGTGAAGAATCACCCCTTATTTGCGCATGTTACACTAGAGAAAGGTGAGCGTTCAGATCTGGCAAATCTTGCTAACGAGCTTCTTTAGACATTGAATCTGAAGTGCATGACATCTCCGTCTTGCACTACGTATTCCTTGCCTTCTATTCTTAGGCGCCCTGCTTCGCGGGCGGATGATTCCGAACCGTACTCGACGTAGTCATTGTACGATATGACCTCGGCTTTGATAAAGCCTCTTTCAAAATCGGTATGGATCACACCTGCAGCCTGTGGAGCTTTGGTACCTCTTTCGATTGTCCAGGCTCTGACTTCCTTCTCACCGGCGGTGAAATAGGTTTCAAGATTCAATAGTGAATACGCTCCGCGGATGATTCGATTCACTCCTGGTTCTTCAAGTCCGAGATCCTCAAGGAACATCTCTTGTTCGTCTTCTTCTAATTGAGCGATCTCTGATTCAACTTGCGCAGAGATAACAATTACTTCAGCATCTTCATTGGCTACAGCTGACTTCAATTGTTCTACATACTGATTACCATTCACAGCATCAGCTTCAGAAACATTGCAAGTGTAAAGGATTGGTTTTTGAGTCAGTAGATATAGATCAGCTGCACTTTCCCATTCATCATCAGTTAGCTCTGCTTCCCGGGCATTTTTCCCTGACTCTAAGTGAGCTTTTAACTTCTCCATTACATCAAGAGCTCTCAAAGCATCTTTATCATTCCCCTTTGCTTGCTTCTTAAGCTTTTCAATGCGCTTTTCAACACTATCGAGATCGCGCAGTTGAAGCTCCATATCAATAACCTCTTTATCGCGAACGGGGTCTACTGATCCATCAACGTGAACAACATTGGGATCATCAAAGCATCTGATCACATGCACAATCGCATCAACCTCACGGATATTACTTAGAAATTGGTTCCCAAGTCCTTCTCCTTTGCTAGCTCCTTTTACCAGGCCGGCAATATCAACTATCTCGATCGTAGTAGGTAAAACCTGCTGAGGAACAACTAACTCTTCAAGCTTATCCAATCTACCATCCGGTACTCTGATCACCCCTACGTTTGGGTCGATTGTACAAAATGGAAAGTTTGCTGCTTGCGCATTGGAAGCTTTTGTTAAGGTGTTGAATAATGTTGATTTTCCAACATTCGGTAATCCTACAATTCCTGCCTTTAGACTCATTTAAACCCAGTTTTTTGCGATGTGCAAATATAGACTTTTGACTTAGGAAGTGTTTTGTAGATTTGGTGAAACGATATATTAAATCAAACCCTAATAATATGAGAAGAATACTTACTCTACTTACTGTTTCTCTTGCACTTATGCTTGGTTCAGTCAATGAATTAAATGCTCAAGGAGCGCATGCTAAAGGAGATATCTTTCTAAATCCTGGTATTGGTTTTGGTACCTGGGGTATTCGCGGAGGTGGTAGAACACCTGTTGCTATCCAATTTGATGCTCATTTTGGTGTACATGATTATGTCTCTGTGAGCCCATATTTCACTATGAAATTTTCTCCAGTAGTAATTGGTGTTGGTGCCAGAGGCCTTTTCCACTTCTATCAATTAATCGGAAACAAGGTATCCAAAGACATCAAATCAGATCAAATTGATATTTATGTTCATTTAGCAATCGGTACAGATATTGCCACTGACGGATTCAATCCTGGCGCTAACTTCCGTATGGCTGGTGGTGTAGGATTGCGCTGGATGCCTCATCCAACATGGGGTATGTTCACTGAATTTGGAAACCCAGCATCAATCTGGTCTTTAGGAGCTTGTATTAGACTCTAAAGCAATAAATCTTTAAAAGAAGAAACCCCGCATTAGCGGGTTTTTTTGTTTTTAGAACTTGTAGGCGATATTCAGGGATATTCGCCAAACAAAGCTATCTCTGGTTTGGCCTTGAGCCCATTGCTTTCCCCAACCAGCACCTGTCTCCAAAGATATCTCATACATCTCTTTTGGGCTGTAGGATCCACCAATCCGGCCGAAGGCCGAAAAGTGATTTATGGAATTTCTAAATACTCCAAACTCTACCTCAGGCCCTAAATATGGTCTAAAAACTGCATCAGAACCGAGGAAAAACTTGGTAAACCATCCAATGGTACCTCCAAGTTGACCCAGCTCAAGAATTTGAGGATGACTCCAATAGTAGGTTAATGGAAAACAAAGGCCAATTTTCTGATTGGCAACACGGATTTCATAGAAGATCCTGATTCCCTTGAATGCCGGACTAACCAGGTCAACGCCAAGAATGTGCTTAGGCTCCTCCTCTAACTTTCTGCTCGTATCAGTTTGCATCGCAACCTGACTATTGCCTGAATAAAAAAAGGCCGTTGCAATCAGAATAGAAAGGAAAAGCTTAAGGCGCAACATTGATTAGAATCTATCTGAAACTGTCTTTTCCTTGGTCTCGCGATTGTATTTGTAGAAACCTTCACCTGACTTGACACCCAGGTATCCAGCGGTCACCATATTCACGAGAAGCGGACAGGGAGCATACTTTGGATTCCCGAATCCATCGTGAAGGACTTCAAGAATAGATAAGCATACATCAAGGCCAATGAAGTCTGCAAGATGAAGCGGACCCATTGGATGTGCCATGCCCAATTGCATAACAGTATCAATCTCCTCTACTCCTGCAACACTTTCGTAAAGGGAGTAGATCGCCTCATTGATCATTGGCATTAGGATTCGATTGGCAACAAAGCCAGGGTAGTCATTCACCTCAACAGGAACTTTGTTGATCTTTCTTGAAAGGCTCATGATCTCTTTAGTAACCTCATCTGAAGTGGCATAACCTCTAATCACTTCGATCAACTTCATTACTGGTACAGGATTCATGAAGTGCATGCCAATTACCTTATCAGGACGGTTTGTCTCCGCTGCAATTCTGGTAATTGAGATAGAAGAAGTATTTGTGGCAAGAATTGCCTCTGGCTTACTGTTTTGATCGAGCTCTCTGAAGATCTTCATTTTCAGGTCTACATTCTCTGTAGCCGCTTCAACAATAAGATCAGCATTTCCAATTGCCTCTTTCAAATCAGTGTAGGTCTCGATATTCTTTAGAGCATTCTCCATATCAGATTCTGAGATTTTCTCCTTTTGGAACATGCGATCGAGATTCTTTGTAATGGTCTTTACAGCCATATCCAGTGCTGATGCATTTACATCGACCAGGCTTACTGGGAATCCGTTCATTGCAAATACATGTGCAATACCATTTCCCATTGTACCGGCTCCAATTACGGTGATTTGTTTCATGAGGTTTTTATTGTTGTATGATAAATGTTTTACTCAAAGTACGGCCTTCACTATCTCTTAGCAAGGCGATAAATGTTCCCGATCCATTACCGGAAAGGTCAAATTTCAAACTTGTCTCTCCTGCTTTAACAGACTCTTCAACAACCTTTTGACCGGATACAGAATAGATCTGAACCTGATCGACACGCATTGACTTATCGAATGACAATCTAACTTTCCCATTGCTTGGATTCGGGAAGATCTTTAAGTCACCAAACAGTCCAATCTGTTCAATAAAGGTGCTAAGGCAGGCATTTGCAGAAAAGCTGGTATCAATGCGGCCGGCATCATAAATTCCAAGCACATACTCTCCTTTCTCAACTTTTGGCCAATTGATAAGTCCTCTCTTATTGTTTGGATTCACCTGCACTTCAACATTGAAATCAGGCACAAGCGCCCAATCATCTTCCACTGTGGCTCTGTGCATTAGTACAAGGCTATCCTCAGTATTTGTGATCAAGCCATTATCAAGGAAGCCTGAAGTGCTTGTTTCGTCATATCGCACTTCCCCGGAGGCTCCAAAACCTTCAGGAAAAATTCCGTCCACTTTCCAGTATCTCACAGTAGAAAGATGTAAGCCTGGTTGAGGAGTCTTGAATGGATCAGGTGTCACCCATTGATGTTCAATTCGGACAAATGCAGGGTCCTGCACGCTATCTACATCAATAAGAAACTTAGCAGTTGCGAAATCGATCAAGCCAGTTTGATCAGCCGTTCTGTACTCTGATGTTGTTGCATCACTTAATCTCTCGTAATAGTCTAGTGCTGCAAATGCAGGATCAAATGATAATGTGGTACTAAACTGAGAGCATGCACCTGAAACCATAGCTCTTTTCGTCACTGAATCTCCGCTTTCGCTGAAGAAGGTGATATCTACCGGTACGTTTTGATATAGAGATGGAGCATTATTCAAGCGCTGTCTTATAAATACATCCACTGCATATCCACCCTGAAAAGGAGCAGGTCTTATCTTATCAATATTAAAGTTTGCCCAGCCTTCCTGGAAGATCCAATCCTCAAAAAAGTCTGTCAGGTCCACTCCTGAGCAGGTAGATAAATAATCCCTTAAATCTTCCGAAGAGATATCCTGGAAAGCATAATCATTCATGAATGAAGGGATACAGCTGAAAAACGCCTGATCTCCAATGTAAGACCTTAGGCTATGGGCCATATCTGCTCCTTTGCTATAAACAGTTGTACTGTAAGTGTTATCATGAGTCACTCCACTTACCGGTAAGTAAGCCTGATCGCGGAAGTGGGCAAACTGTAGCATTTGCTCATGATTCTCTTTTATATTCTCAATGTAGGTATCGAAACCATAAATGAACTCATCAAAAATGAACTCAGAGTAAGTTGCCCAGCCTTCATTTAACCACATATCCGAAGCAGTGCGGCAAGTAACAAGATCTCCCCACCAATGATGGCTTAGTTCGTGTGCCATTAGGTGCTCCTGAGATGTAGTTCCGTTTACGGCCATTCTCATGTATGCAATGTTACATGCGTGCTCCATCGCACCGGCCGAAAATGGCACAACAGCATATCCTACCCTATCAAACATGTAAGGGCCATAGCCATGCTCATATGCATGAACTGCAGAGTCTAAATGAATAAATGAGGCGCGCAGGTTTGCAGTATCATTTGCCCTGGCGGCAAGAAGAACCGGAATTGGGCCATTCATCCCATTGATTGTCCAATCCAAAGAGCTATAATCAGAAACAGCAACGGATGCCAGATAGGTTGGAATCTCCTGACCCAGCTCCCATGTGTAGGTTTTAGTGCCATTTCCATTATCTACCTCACTGGTTAGCAACCCACCGCAAAAGGCTCTTTTACTATCCTCGGTAGTAATGTTAAAGGTGTAATGTGCACGGTCAACAAAGTTGTCGAGGCAGGGAAACCAAACCCTTCCAAAGTTATGTGGGTCCTCAACGAATGAGACTCCAATATTGAAAGCGTATGAGCTCGTCCAATAAAAGCCTCCCCAGTCAGCAGGGTTCTGGAAGGGAACGCCATGATACCATATCCGAACTATCGTAGAATCTCCTGAAGCAAGGCTTTGAGAAAGATTGATCCGCAAACTGGTATCATTATAAGACCATGTTTGAGACTGCCCATTAATTTTGATAGAGTCTACTGTTAACTGCAATAGGTCAAGCTCTATCAAGCTGATTGGCCCGGAAGCACATTTGATCTTAAGATCTGCCTGGCCTACCAATACTTTTCCGATAAAATCTGTCAGGTCAACATTGAGATTGTAATCCAGGACTTCAAAACTATCCAGCCTTGGATCTACGGTTGATTGAGCGCCAGGAAAACCTGGATTCGGTCTTTGTGAGCGCGAACAATAACCTCCAGCAAAAGACTGTAGTGAAAAGAATCCCAAAAAGATTCCTACTAACCAGAGTTTATTAATACTGCTCTTTCTCATTTGGGAAATCCCTTTTTCTAACATCCTCAGCATACCTTCCCAGAGCATCTTTAATATCGTCGAATAGGTTCATATACCTTCTCAGAAACCTCGGTTGGAATTCATAAGTGATTCCGAGCACATCGTGTAAAACAAGGACCTGGCCATCAACTCCAGGTCCTGCACCTATTCCAATAACCGGAACCCTCACAGCTTTTGCTACTTCTTCAGCAAGCTTTGCAGGGATCTTTTCTAATACAATTGCAAAACATCCAAGCTTGTCCAGAAGTTGAGCATCCTTGATAAGCTTTTTAGCTTCCTCTTCCTCTCTAGCCCTAACGGTGTAGGTACCGAACTTGTAAATAGATTGAGGAGTCAACCCTAAGTGCCCCATTACCGGGATTCCAGCTGAAAGTATCCTCTCGATAGATTCTTTTATCTCCTTCCCTCCCTCAACTTTTACAGCATGAGCTCCCGACTCTTTCATAATTCGAATAGCTGATTCAAGAGCTACACGGCTACTTCCCTGATAAGAACCGAAAGGAAGATCTACAACAACTAATGAGCGATCAATCGCTCTGATCACAGAAGAAGCGTGATAGATCATTTGATCAAGAGTGATAGGAAGGGTTGTCTCATGTCCAGCCATTACGTTAGAGGCTGAATCCCCAACCAGAATAACATCAATTCCAGCAGCGTCAACAATCTTCGCCATTGAGTAGTCATAGGCGGTAAGCATTGTAATTGGCTCATTCGCATCCTTCATTTCCTGAAGAACATGCGTAGTGACCTTCTTTACTGTTTTGTGTACAGACATAGGCTTAAGTCAGGGCCGCGTAAAATACGCACATTTTAACATCCTCCCAAGGCCAGAGCTAGCGTCACAATTAGTAGTTTTAAGCGATGGTTAAATACCGACTACTAATTCTTCTGTCACTTCTTGGCTTCATGCCATCCTGTGATACCGATCTCGATCTTACTGCTGATTACAAGGATGTCACAATTGTATATGCATTGTTAAACCAGGCGGATAGTGTTCAATTCATTCGAATTCAAAGGAGCTTTCTCGATAAGAATACCAGTGCTTTGATCATTGCAGAGAATCCTGATTCAATCTACTATACCGATGCTGATCTAAATGTAAGACTGGACATCCTGAATGAGGATGGAAACCCACAAGGTAGTATACCTGTGAGCAGAGTTGACATCTCTCAACCTCCTTATAATATCCCAAAGGATACCGGAACCTTTGCCAATGAGCCTAATATCATGTACGTGATAACTCAGCGATTGGATAGTACAAGAAACTATAGACTGGTAATTGACAATTTTAAAGCAGGTCAAACTATTGATGGGGCTACTCCAATGGTAAGAGCTGTGCGGTTCTTTTATCCCAATCCTCTTTTACCTCCTATTGACCTTGCTGCTCAGAATCTTCCTCCCGTAAGATTCCTCACAGCTGAAAATGGGAAGATCTATGATATGTCAATGATCTTCACCTATGAAGAGTATCCTTTAGGAAATCCTTCCATGGCAGTTATCAAAACTATAGAGTGGCCAATGTTCAACAGCTTCATCGGTTTCAATACTGAAGGGGAGCAGAATGCAGAAGTGAATTTCGACGGAAAGGCATTCTTTAATTTCATGGCTAGTAGGCTTGAAGAAGATCCAAATTTGGAGAGAAGAGCCATTAGAATTGTACAGTTCAAGATGGACATCGGAGCAGAGGAGTTCTGGAATTATAACCGGGTAGCTGTCGCACAGTCTGGTTTAACTGGAAACGAAGCTCTGCCAAACTATACCAACCTGTCAGATGGTATTGGATTGTTCTCAAGTCGCTACCGCCAATTCCTTAATGGAGTTGAATTGAACTTTAAAACTATTGACACATTGGCCTGTAGCCCTACTACTGAAGGACTCAACTTTTTGAATAGTTCAGGAGTTCTCTGCCGATAGTTTCAGTTCTTTCTGACATTAAGTCAGCACCTCTTAGCTTACCCTTACCTCTTCTGCCAATTTTTCCAGAATAATTGCCTTGGCATATCAATTGCTCTTTTGCCCTCAGATTGGAAAACCAAAAAAATAAATCAATGGGTAAAATTATTGGAATCGACTTGGGTACTACCAACTCTTGCGTTGCAGTAATGGAAGGAAATGATCCTGTGGTCATTCAAAACGACGAAGGAAGAAGAACTACTCCTTCTGTTGTGGCTTTCATGGACAACGGCGAACGTAAGATTGGAGACCCGGCGAAAAGACAAGCAATTACAAACCCTCAGCGTACGATCTCCTCTATCAAGCGCTTTATGGGTAATAGATATGACGAAGTAAAAGGTGAAATTCCAAATTTCTCATATCCTGTAGTAGAGGGTGACAATGGAACAGTAAGAGTTAAGGTTGACGACAGAAAGTATTCTCCACAGGAGATCTCAGCTATGGTTCTTCAAAAGATGAAGAAAACTGCTGAGGACTACCTTGGACAATCTGTTAGTGAAGCTGTAATTACAGTTCCTGCATATTTCAACGACTCACAAAGACAGGCTACCAAAGAAGCCGGTGAGATCGCTGGACTTACAGTAAAAAGAATCATTAACGAGCCAACTGCAGCTGCATTGGCTTACGGATTGGATAAGCGTAACAAGGATATGAAAATCGCTGTGTATGACCTTGGTGGTGGTACATTCGATATCTCAATCCTTGAGCTTGGAGATGGTGTATTCGAAGTAAAATCTACTAATGGTGATACGCACCTTGGTGGTGATGATTTCGATAGAAAGATCATCAACTGGCTAGCAGATGAATTTCAGTCAGAAGAGAATGTAGACTTGAGAAAAGATCCTATGGCTCTTCAAAGACTTAAGGAAGCTGCAGAGAAAGCAAAGATCGAACTTTCGAGTTCAACTGAAACTGAGATCAACCTACCTTATGTAACCGCAGTAGATGGAGTTCCTAAGCACCTTGTTAGAAAGCTTAGCAGAGCAAAATTTGAGCAGTTGGTAGATGACCTGGTTGAGAGAACTTTGAAGCCATGTGAGCAGGCATTGAAAGATGCTGGTTACTCTACTTCAGATATCGATGATGTTATTCTGGTTGGTGGATCAACTCGTATCCCTAAGATCCAGGAAACAGTAGAGAGTTTCTTTGGAAAGAAGCCATCGAAAGGTGTGAATCCCGATGAGGTTGTTGCTCTTGGAGCGGCAATTCAGGGAGGAATTCTAAGTGGAGATGTTGATGAAGATATCGTTCTTGTAGATGTTACTCCACTTTCTCTTGGTATTGAGACTATGGGCGGTGTGATGACTCCTTTGATCGAATCAAACACTACCATTCCTACCAAGAAATCTCAGGTCTTCACTACCGCGCAGGATAATCAGCCTTCGGTTGAGATCCATGTACTACAAGGTGAAAGATCAATGGCACAGGATAACAGAACTATTGGAAAATTCCACCTTTCTGATATTCCACCATCACCAAGAGGGGTGCCTCAAATCGAAGTTACATTTGACATCGATTCAAATGGTATCCTAAATGTTGGAGCCAAGGATAAAGGAACAGGTAAAGAGCAAAGCATTCGAATTGAAGCATCTACGGGTCTTTCAAAAGAAGAGATCGAAAAGATGAAGAATGAGGCGAAAGCCAATGAGGATGCCGACAAGCAGAATAAAGAGCGCGTTGAAAAGCTCAATACTGCTGACTCTTTGATCTTCCAGACTGAGAAACAAATCTCTGAGTACGGTGATAAGATCCCAGAAGATCAGAAGAAACCAATCGAAGATGCATTGAATGAGCTGAAAGAAGCTCATAAAGGAGGCGATCTCGAAAAGGTTGATGCTGCTATGGAGAAAATGAATACCGCATGGCAGGCTGCCAGCCAGCACATTTACCAGGCGCAACAAGAAGCGCAAGGTGGTGAAGAAGCCAGTTCAGAAGGTGATCAGAACTCAGGAGGATCTGACGATGATGTTACCGACGTTGAGTTTGAAGAAGTTCAGGACGACGAAGGGAAATAGGATTGAATGACAATTAGAAAGGCTGCACAATGTGCAGCCTTTTTTATTTCTGGCTGAATTGCTCTTGCCAGTATGCCTTGTTGTAAGCAGCTATGAACTGATAGACCTGCCCATTTTTCTCTCCTTTCGATAGAGCCTTGAACTGGTTATGCAAGCTTTCATTATTTTGAATAAATGGCTCTAAATTCTTTCCAATAACCTCTTTCAAAATACCATTCAAGCCATAGCTCATATAGGATTCTGCTCCTTTTTCAAATTCAATGGTATATACCCAAATTGGACCGTTATTCTCGATTCTATAGAACTGATTGTTGATAGTTCTAAAATCGGTGCCTGTGCTGTCTGTAAATCCCCATACTTCCCAGGCTTTATAACTAAGCTGTGAATAGCTGGATGAAAAAATTACTGAGTTAGAGCTATGATTCAAATAGTTACCTATCAGGTAAACTTCATCATTAAGGAAGTCGGTCTTTGATCTATAAATTCCATCTTGAGAAAATGCAAGATGGCAAAGCATAGTTATGAGAATCGATATAGACAGTCTTAAGCTCATGCATTTATCTTTACGTGAGCAAGACCAGACTAGTTTCTAAAAATGAGTGAAGAAATTGTAAAGATTAAGATTGCCCCTTTTGGCAGTGATTTATATAAGGAAATGTTGGATGTAAGAGACGAGGTTTTGCGAAAACCTCTTGGTCTGACTTTCAAACCTGACGTACTCGCAACCGAGCACCTTCATACTCATATCGCCTTGCTTATAAATGAAAAAGTCGTTGCCACTTTGGTGTTAAATGAACCTCAAAATGGCAAAGTAAAGATGAGGCAGGTAGCAGTGCTAGAGGACTATCGCGGAAAAGGCCTGGGAGAGAAATTGGTTAAGTACTCTGAAGATTATTCCAGGCAGGAGCTTGGTTGTGACCTGATCTATTGCCATGCCAGACAGGCCGCTCGGAGATTCTATGACAGATTAGAATACGAGGTTGTGGGGGAACAGTTTGAGGAGATTGGAATTCCTCATTTCAAAATGCAAAAGCCTTTAAACTAAGAAAGCCGCATAAAGCGGCTTTCTGATGTTGTTCTAAAATATTATTCAGCTACGGTGAATGAAACTCTTCTGTTCATGTAGTGGCCACCGTTAGAGTCATTAGTATACTTAGCAGGTAGATCCGGAACAAGTGGATCTGCTTTACCAACTGCTTTAATTTTCAACCTCTCTTCATCAACTCCAAAACTATTGATCAGATAATTCACGGCGTTCTCAGCACGCTTCTCTGAAAGGTTGGTGTTGTAGTCGTCACTTCCAATCTGATCAGAGTGTCCCTCTACATATAGTGCAGCGCTTGGATTCTCTTCAAGGAACTTAGCTACATTGTAAAGATCCGGATAGTGATGCTCCTGAATTTGAGAGCTGTTAGTCTCAAAATAGATATTCGCTAGAACTGTTTCATCAGCGATATCAGCATATCTAATGTCAATTCCTTTAGCGTCTACAAGAGCGCCTTCTTTAGAATTAGGCTCCTGATCAAAAATATCTGGAACACCGTCACGATCTGAATCTAATGGTGAACCATCGCGATTGATTGGTGCGCCTTTCGTTGTAAATGGATCATTATCCAAATGATCTGGAATTACGTCTTTATCAGAATCAAGAGTTCTTCCCTTTGAATCAACATCAACGTTTGGAGGAGTGTTAAGCTCCTGATCGAAGAGATCAGCTACACCATCCTCATCAGTATCTGTCTTGAAAGCTCCATCCTCGATCTCTGCTTTGAGTTCCTGGATATCAGTATAAGGAGTAGTCAATGGATTAACCCACCAAGGTGGCTCCTGTCTCTTTCCAATTTTAACTACGAAAGTGAAGTTTCCGTAATTGACGAAGTCTTTATTTCTGGAATCAGTTCCTTCTCTTGTAGTGTTTGAACCATCATAGAAATCATCTTCGTGCCAGGAGAATCTATACTCAAGGTTCAGATCAATTCTTCTGCTAAGGCGGAATGAGATCCCGGCACCAACACTGATACTAGGATTGATCTTTGTGTTTCCCCATGACTCATCTCCATCTTGAAGTGGAAGTCTGGTTTCAAAAGTTCCATCCTGAATATCTCTGATCTGCTGAAGGATATCACTCTTATCAGCATCACCTGGATTAGGTACGGATGAATAATCATAATCCAGATTATCAGCTCCTTGTTGGTCTAACTTGGTGAAACGAGTTGAAACGCCAAAACCTCCAAATCCATAAAGAATAACCTTTGGTTGTCTTTTGTAGAAATGGATATTATTTAGAGCAAAAACTGCTTGCAAAGAATAGTCTGAGAAGATGGTCATATAGTTTCTATATGTCTTTTCAGTCCCGGAAGTAACTGGCTTCCAGTCCTGACCCATCATTTTCCCATAAGTACCCTGAAATCTCAAAGAGAATACATGGCCAAGGGCCTTTTGTACGGTAAGGCCTAATACGTAACTGCTATTTTTCTTTGCTCGAACATCTCCGGAAACCCATGCCTGACCAACCTGAACTCCAAGAGCCCACATGTTTTTCTTCTTAGCCGGGAAAGGATATTGATTGTTCTCGTAATCGTATTGTTGCGGATAGTTCTTCTTCTTTATATAAGTAGAATCCTCCAGGGCCATATCTGCTTCAGGATCAATATCATCTTGTGCAGTGGCGATGAAAGAAAAAGAAAGAAATAGAACAGTAATAATGTAGAAATGCTTCATTAAATCTTAGTCTTAAGGCACTAATATAG